>DASXXT010000253.1:0-8202 GCA_036502965.1 Roseiarcus sp.
GGTGGAGCCCGATTTCCTCGACAGCGACCACGCGCATGAGCATGACGACGAGGTGACCAGCCTATCGCTCATGAGCGAGCGCCCGATGGACCCGACGCTCTTCTTCCCCTGGGTTCAGGATATGACGCAAAAGTTCGGAATCGACATCATGCGCATGAAGGGCATCATCGCCTTCAAGAACGACGCCGACCGATTTGTCGTCCAGTCGGTGCACATGTTGCTCGAGGGCGATCATCAGCGCCCGTGGAAGGACGGCGAGCCTCGCACTTCCCGGCTTGTGTTCATCGGCCGCAATTTGCCCAAGGACGCGCTGCGGGAGGGCTTCAACTGCGCGATTTCGCCCGCGGCGAAGGTCCATTGAATTGCGCCGATCCAAGCGCGCGAAGCCGCGGGACCCGGCGTTTCGAAGCTGTCGGAGGCTCGTTGCGGAATGCGGCGGGCTATCGTGGTCCTAAGCCGCGCAGTCCCGGCATAGGCCCACCAGCTCCACCATCTGCCGGTGCGGGGCAAAGCCGGCGCGCGCGGCTGCTTCCTGCAACAGACGGTCGAGCTTGACGTCCTCGATTTCATCGCTGCGTCCGCACTTCTCGCACAACAGCAGCGCACCGTGATGCGCGTGACCGAGGTGCTCGCAGGGCGCGTAAGCGTTGCGACTCTCGATCTTGTAGACAAAGCCGTGCTCAAGAAAAAAATCGAGGGTGCGATAGACGGTCGTCGGCGCGATCGGTTTGCCCTCACGCCGCGACAGCTGGTCGATGATCGCATAGGCGCCGAGGGGCGCGGAGGTTTCGGCAAGGATGGTCAGAACCTGCTGGCGCAGCGGCGTCAAATGCAGGCCCTGCCGCGCGCAGGCGCTCTCCACCTGTCCTTGCCAGCCGATCGGTGTCGGCCCGGGGCCCGAGTTCCTTCTCGATGCTGTCTTTTTGCGCATTGTGTTTTCGTTCATATCACGGGTCGGCGCCTCGAACAGATAGTGGGTCGCGCGGCCGGCGCTTGCCTGTCGATAGGATATAACATAACAATGTGTCCGTCGCGCACAACGAGGCGCTTAAACCGACAGGGAGGTTTTCCCATGATCAACAAGTTCAGTGTTCTGGCGGCGGTAATCGCCTGCGGACTGAGCGCGCCCGCGTTCGCGGATCCGGTGAAAGTCGTCGCGGCGGAGAATTTCTACGGCGACATGGCGAGCCAGATCGGCGGCGCCAACGTCGCGGTGACGAGTATTCTCAGCAGTCCGGACCAGGACCCGCACTTGTTCGAGGCAAGCCCGGATACCGCGAAGGCGTTGACCGACGCGAAAATCGTCATCGTCAACGGCGTCGATTACGACCCGTGGATGGAAAAGCTGCTCAAGGCCAGCAAGGCGCCGGCCCGTAAGGAAATCGTGGTTGGCGCGCTCGTCGGCCGCAAGCCCGGCGACAACCCGCATCTTTGGTATGACCCGGCCTACGTGAAGGCCGCCGCCAAGGCTCTTACCGCCAGTCTCGCGGCAGTCGACCCCCCGCACAAGGCGGACTATGAAAAAGGCCAGGCTCAGTTTCTCGAGTCTTTGAAGCCCTTGGACGACAAGATCGCGGAACTTAAGAAGAAATACGCGGGACAACCTGTGACGCTTTCGGAGCCCGTTTTTGGGTACCAGGCAGGGCTAATCGGGCTCAAAGTGCGCAACGAGAAGTTCGCGCTCGCTGTGATGAACAACGCCGAGCCGACGCCCTCCGAAGTGGCGGCGTTCGAGAACGACCTCAAGGGCCACAAAGTCAAAGCCATGATGTACAACGCGCAAGCCAGCGAGCCTGCGGTGCAACGCCTCGTGCAGATGGCCAAGGACAACGGCGTCCCCGTCGTTGGGGTCTCCGAGACCGAACCACCCAACTCGACCTATCAGGATTGGATGTTGGGGCAATTGAACGCGCTCGACAAGGCGCTCTCCGGCGGGGCTTAGTTGAGCGCGCTACGCTTCCACAATGTGACGATCCGGCTCGGCGGCCGGGACATCCTCTCGGCCGCCAGCTTTGAGGTTGAGGACGGCGAATTCGTCGGCATGCTGGGGGCGAACGGCGCCGGCAAGACGACTCTCATGCGCGCCGCGCTCGGCCTCGTTCCTGTCGCCTCGGGCGCGATCAGCGTGTTCGACAGGCCGGTCACCCGCGGCAACGCCGCGATCGGCTACGTCCCGCAAGTCCACGGGGCCATCGCAGGCCTAAGGCTGACTGGCTGGGACGTCGTCGCCAGCGCGGCGATCGGCGGCCGCTTCGGCCTGGTCAGGTTGGACAAGGCGACGCGGCGCGAGATTGACTGGGCGCTCGACGAGGTGGGAGCGGGCCACCTCGCCCGCCGCTCGATCGGCGAATTGTCGGGCGGCGAGCGCCAGCGGGTGCTGTTGAGCCAGGCGCTGATCGGCAGGCCGCGTCTGCTGCTGCTCGACGAGCCGTTGATCTCGCTTGATCCGGCGCATCAGAAGAGCGTGGTTGAAACCGCACGGGGCATTTGCGACGACTTGAAGATTGCGATTCTGTTCAGCGCCCACGAGCTCAATCCGCTGGTCAACGCGATCGACCGCGTGCTCTATCTCGGCGCGGGAGCGGCGGTGATCGGCGCCGTGGACGAGGTCGTTACCGGAGCGGTGCTGTCTCGCCTTTATGAAACGCCGATCGAGGTCGTGCGCGTCAGGAATCGCTTCTACGTCATGGCCGGCGACGTCGACGTCGAGCGTGACGCGCATCGCCACGATGATCATGCCCACGGCGCCCATGCTTGAATATGATTTCATGCGCACCGCCTTCGTCGCCTCGGGCATGGCGGCGCTCCTCGCCGGAACGGTCGGGTTCTTTCTGGTGCTGCGCGGCCAGACATTCGCCGGCCATGCGCTGTCGCATGTCGGCTTCACCGGCGCGACGGGAGCGATTCTCTTCGGCCTATCGCCGCTCGCGGGCCTTGTGGGCTTCACCTTTGTCGCCGGAATTGGAATGGGGCTGTTCGGCGAGAAGCTCGCGGCGCGCGACGTGGCGATCGGCATGATGCTGTCGCTGTCGCTCGGCCTAGGCCTCCTGTTTCTGCATTTCTACACCGCAGCGGCGACGCAGGCCTCCGCGCTGCTGTTCGGAAACGTGCTCGGCGTCGACTCGTCTGCGCTCTTAACGCTGGGCGTGCTCGCCGTCGGCAGCTTCGTCGCGCTGGCGGTCATCCTCCGGCCGCTTATTTTCGCATCGCTGGAAAGCGAACTCGCCGAGGCGCGCGGCGTCCCGGTTCGCTTCGTCTCGGTGGCGTTTCTGGCCATCGTTGCGGTTGCGGTCGCCGAATGTACGCAAATCGTCGGCGTGCTTCTGGTGTTCACGCTGCTGGTCGGCCCCGCGGCGGCGGCGCAGAACGTCTCGCGCGGGCTCATGGGCGGCGTGGCGCTGGCGGCGGGTCTCGCGCTTGCGGAGGCGTGGGGCGGGTTGACGCTGGCCTTCTACACCGACTGGCCGACCTCGTTCTGGATCACGGCGCTTTCTGGCCTCGTTTATCTCTCAAGCCTCGTGGCCCGTTTCGGGGCACGGTGAAGCCGAAGAGAGGCCGCGGCGATTTGCGGGCTGAACGGCGTCCGGCCCACGTTCAGCGGTATCGTGCCAGGACAACTGCCGCGCAGACGTCATTCCTTCGCGGCGAGTCGTCGTCCCAAAGTCAGGCGGGGCAGCTTAACTTCCGTCGCGCCTCGGCTCGTCGTATGTCAGCCGTGGCACTTGCACCCTGCGTGGTGACAACCATCCCCTGAGGCATGGTGATTCGCGCACTCGTCGCTGCAGTAAATCCGGCCCTCGTGCTTCACGCCCTGTTCGACGCCTACTATGCAAACGCAGTCGCTGCAGGCGCATTTCACTCGATCAACGGTCACAGTCATGGGTTGGCTCCAGTTTCCATGATGCCTTCTTCGTCATGCTCATGCGGTTCCGCGAGGTGCTCAATCATGTTCGTCAGCATCTCCCGAACGTGCCAATCGGCGATACTGTAGAATATCCGCTTCCCCCGCCGCCCCGCCTTCAGGAGCCGAGCGGCCCGCAAAAGACGCAGGTGATGGGAGACCAGCGACTGGCTGAGCCCGAGCCGGGAGGTGATTGCTCCCACACTCAGCGGGCCATCGAGGCAACTGGCCACGATCGAGAGCCTGTTCGGCTCGCCAAGCAGACGGAACATCTCGGCGAGGCCGTTGGTCTGATCTACAGTCAACACCGCGAGTAACCTATGAACACGTGTTCATATGTTCCAAATCTTGTTTGGTGTCAAGTCGCCGGAATGAAGTGATTGAGTTCGGCTCTCAGGGGCTCTCGCGCTGGGGGAGGCGTGGGGCGGTTTAACGCTGGTCTGCTACACCGACTGGCCGACCTCGCTCTGGATCCTCGCGCTTTCCGGCCGCGTTTATCTCATCAGCCTCGTCGCCCGGTTTCTGGTCCGGCGAAGCGCCCGGAGGTTTGCTCTCCGGCCAGCGGTCATGACGCAAGCCCGCGGGAAAGGCGGCTTTCAGTCGCCCTTCCATCTTCAGTCACCGAGTCGGCTTGGGGAAATCGAACGGGAAATCCCACCCGAATTCGACTGGCCAGGGGCTCGGGGCCTGCGTCGTCTCACTGCCGTTCTTGGCGCCATCGCTGTGGACCGTTCCGCTTGCGGCGGTCCCGCCGGTCGAGGTTTCGTCGACGCGGGGATGAACGACGACAACCCTCCGCTCTCGAACATTCGAAGACATGACATGCTCCCATACACATTCGACTAACGGGTTATCTAGCAGGCTCACACTTTTCGCGCTGTGATCCGGATCACATATCGGGCCCCGGATCCCCCGAGACCTGCGCTTCGCCGGATATCCTTGAGCTTGGGGTCGCCTGAGCCTTGCCCAGAAGAGCGCCGAATATGCTGTCCCCTCCCGTCGCAACATCCCAAGCGGTGAACGCCACCGCCGCCGTAAGCATTATGACCCACGGCGTTCTGTAAGTTCAACCGCGATCTTTTCACTTTTGTCGTCATTTCCGTTATCGTGTTGAACAGCGCATTAACGCGCACTACGTCGTCACTGAACCCGGTTACCCATGCTCGATATTGCCATTTGGCTCATCGTCGTCTTACTCGGCGCCGTCGTCTATATCGTCTGGCATGGACTTCAGATCACTCGGGCTCAACACCAGAGCGCGATGGCCGCGCTGTCGAGCCTCGGCGACACCCATAAACTCGGCTACGAGGGGTTGACTCTCACGCTGCAGCGCCTTGAGCAGCGGGTTAAGCAGCTAGAGGACCGGCGCTGACAGCGATATGAGCGCAAGCGCTCCTTAGCCCTGGCGACTGCGGCGCTGTCGTGAGGGCGCCCCGCGAGTCCTGGATCGCCACGCCCTCGCTTTGGTCGGGCTCGCGATAACGATTCCAGGCCTGGATTTTGGTCTACCTTCCCAGCCCGGCGGGACAAAGATCGGCGCTCGTGAGATCGGCGTCAGCCGGATAGAGCGCCATCAGCTTCAGCATCACCCCGTTGGTCCAGCCAAAGCCGTCCTGGGTCGGATACTCGCCGCCCCCGCCCTTTTGGTCGGTTGCGATCACGTCGTATTTTTCCACCAGTTTGCCGGTCAAGCGATAGACCCGCGAGACGTTGACCATCCACCGGCACGCGATCGTCTCGGCGAGCCCGTTCAGCCCATAGCTGTTTAGACCTTCGACCGCGATCCACTGCAACGGCGCCCATCCGTTCGGCCAATCCCATTGCTGTCCGGTGTCGAGTGTCGTCGTGACGATCCCGCCGGGCTTCAACAATTCCGCCTCGACGGCTTTCGCTACCGACGCCGCCTGCGTCTCACTCGCGACGTGCGTGAACAGCGGATAGAGGGTCGCGGCGGTGATATGGTCGATTGGCTGCTTCTTCGTCCAGCGATAGTCGAGGTAGGCGCCGCGGGATGGATCCCACAGATAACGATCGATCGCCGCGCGGCGCGCCGCGGCGCGTTTCGCGTATTCGCCGGCGCAATCGGCATCGCCGGCCCGTTCGCAACCGGCCCGGATCGCGTTCTCGAGCCCGAACATGAGAGCGTTGAGGTCGACGGGAATGATTTCTGTCGTGTCGATCGAGGCCAGCGTTCGCGCATCGGCGAACCATCGCGAGCTGAAATCCCAGCCGCTCTCGGCGCCGGCGCGAATGTCGCGAAAGATCTCCTGCGCGGGCCGCGGCGTCGCGGCAGCCAGCACGACATCCTCGCGATAGGACTCATCACGCGGCGCATCGCTGTCATCCCAATAGCGGTTGAGGATCGACCCGTCCTCGAGCGCGACCGCATGGCGATGCGCCCCGCCCGGCTTCAGATCGTTCGCGCCCTCCATCCAGAATGCGTATTCCGTCTTGAGCTCCGGCAGATAGCGGGCCAAGGCCGCTGCCGGCTCCCACGGGGACAGGAGCCCGACCATTTCAAAAAAGAACGGTGGATGGGAACGGCTGAGGTAGTAGGAGCGCGTTCCGTTCGGCGCATGGCCATATGTGTCGATGAGATCGGCGAAGTTCTTCGCCATGTCCTCGAGGAGATCCCGCCGTCCGCTCTCAGCAAGGCCAAGCATGACGAAATACGAGTCCCAGTAATAAAGCTCCCGGAATCGGCCGCCCGGCACGACATAAGGCCGGGGTAGCGGCAGCAGCGAAGAATAGGGCGGGACGATCGGCTCATCGCGGGTCAACAGCGTCCAGAGCGCGTCGATGTGCCGGCGGATAGGGATATGTTCAGACGCTGCTTGCGGCGTGTTGGCCTGGCCCGGCAAGTCGAAATGCGTGACGACGAAGCGCTTCAGCCCTTCGAGCGAATTCGGCTTCTGGGCGTGATAGAGCGCCAGAATCTCAGGCGGCGGGGATTTCGCCGTTGCGTCGGCGAATTCCTTGCCGTCGGGAAAGACGCGCTCGAGCTCGACCTCCGCGTAGAGGTCGCCGAACAAAACTTGCGGTGGCTCCGGCCGCTCGAACGCCAGCGCCGGATGGAGGAGCCATAGAACCGGCGCGACAAGCGCAGCATGGATTAACCGCATGACGGACGCCGCCGATCCGTTCACGCCGTCGGCGGTTCGGTGGCGCCCGGCCCGAGCGAGCGCTGCATCATGATCGAGTCCGTCCAGCGGCCGAATTTGTACCCGACCGCGGGCAGATAGCCGACCTGACGGAAGCCGAACCTCTCATGCAGCTTGATCGAGGCGACGTTCGCGCCGTCGATATAGCCGATCATCTGGCGAAAGCCCGCCGCGGCGCAAGCGTCGATCAGTGCGGTCATGAGCTGACGCCCGATCCCCGCTTGCAGCCGGTCGCTGCGCACGTAGATCGAGTGCTTGACCGTATAGCGATAGGCGGGCCGCTTGCGGAACGGGACCGCATAGGCGTAGCCGACGACCGTTCCTGCCTGCTCCGCGACGAGATGCGGCATCTTGCGGTTGTTCATCGACCGGCGGCGGCGCTTGAGGTCGTCGGCGTCGGGGGTTTCGAAATCGCCATCGACGCCGGGATCCACCCCGCGCCGGATGTGATGCAGGTAGATGGCGAGCATCGCCGGCACATCGCCGTCGCGCGAATTGCGCACGTGAACGCGCTGTCCAGCTTCGTGCGTGGCCGCTTCGGCGTGATGCGGGCCATTGAGCTTGGCGTCCATCGTCGCTTCTCTTACCCCGTCACTCGCGGACCACATAAGTATAGAATCGAATCGCTCCCGATGAGTCGACTTCGCGATAGAGGCCCTGGACCTCGGCTTCGAAGCCCGGGAACACGTTGGCGCTCTTCTCGAACATCTTGAGATATTCGATCATCGGCCGCGCCCGCTCTGTCAGCCGTTCGCCGGGAACGATGGTCGCGATGCCCGGCGGATAGACCACCCACAGCGTGGTCGCGATGCGGCCATCGAGTTCGGCAAGCGGCAGATAGTCGACGTTGTTGCGCACCAGTTGGCGCGAGGCCTCGCGCGGCGTCATGGCCATCTCCGGCAGATGCTTGGCGGCGAATTGCGCCCGCTGCAGCTGGCTTGCGCCGGCGTCGCGGAAGAATGCATGCATCTCCCCGCACAGGTCCCTGAGCCTCCGCCCACGATAGCGCGCCGGCCGTTTGGCGACGAACTCGGGCATGACGTCATCGAGCAGGACGTTTTCGTCGTGCAGCCGCTTGAACGCGACGAGCGCCGAAACGAGCGTGCCCGCCTTGCTCGACTCGACGCCCGGCGTCAACAG
>DASXXT010000254.1:0-7473 GCA_036502965.1 Roseiarcus sp.
TCGGAATGGAACAAGTTCGCCGCCTCTGCGTTTCGGCTCTTTTTTGGTCAATCGGAGTCCGCAATGCACTGGATTGTTAATCGCCGCGAAGTGGAGCGGGAGGTGGATGTGCGGACCTCCCTTCTGGATCTGTTGCGCGAGCATTTGCACCTTTTCGGCGCGAAGAAGGGGTGTAATCAGGGGGCGTGCGGCGCCTGCACCGTCCTGGTCGACGGCGAGCGCATCAATTCCTGCCTCGCTCTGGCCGTGCAGTACGAAGGCCGCGAGATCACGACCATCGAGGGCCTTGGCGCCCCCGGCGCGCTCCATCCTCTACAGCAGGCGTTCGTCGAACACGACGGGTTCCAGTGCGGCTATTGCACACCTGGTCAGATCTGCGCGGCGGTCGGTATGGCGGCGGAGCTTCGGAGGGGCGTGCCGAGTTATGTCACTGAGGACCTTGTCGCAGGCACTATAGCGCTCAGTCACGATGAACTGCGCGAGCGGATGAGCGGCAATCTCTGCCGCTGTGGCGCCCACAACGGCATCGTCGATGCGATCCTTGAGACCTTCGGCGACATAGCCGCTCCGGTCCATAAGCGGGAGGCCGCCTGATGACGCCGTTCCTCTACGAGCGCCCCTCCGACGTGGGCGCCGCTCTGGCGGCCGGAGCGCGTGCGGGCGCCCAATATCTTGGCGGCGGCACCAATCTGATCGACCTCATGCGCGAGACCATCGAGCATCCACAGCTGCTGGTGGACGTGACTGGGCTCTCCCGCGACATCGAGGAGACCCAAGGCGGGGGCTTGAGGATCGGCGCCGGCGTGAAGAACACCGCCGTCGCGGCCGATCGGCGTGTCCGCGAGCGCTTCCCATTGCTCGCCCAGGCGATCCTGGCCGGCGCCTCCGCTCAGATCCGCAACATGGCGACGGTGGGCGGCAATCTCATGCAGCGCACCCGCTGCATCTATTTCTACGACGATGCGGCGCGTTGCAACAAACGCACGCCGGGAGAGGGTTGTGACGCGCGTGACGGCTTCAACCGCAACCACGCCGTGCTCGGCGCCTCTCAGGCCTGTGTGGCCACTCACCCCTCCGACATGTGCGTCGCCCTTGCGGCCTTAGACGCAGTCGTGACGGCGAAGGGGAGGAGCGGATCGCGCGAGATCCCGCTGACTGGGTTCCACCGCCTGCCTGGCGACACGCCGCAAGTGGAGACCGCGCTGGAGCCCGGCGAGCTCATTACGGCGGTGACCCTGCCGCCGAACGGCGTCGCCGCCCGTTCGCACTACCGCAAGGTGCGCGATCGCGCCTCTTACGCCTTTGCTCTCGTCTCCGTGGCCGCGGGCCTCGAGATGGACGAGGGGACAATCAAGGACGTGCGCCTTGCCCTGGGCGGGGTAGCCCACAAGCCATGGCGGGCGGAGCGCGCGGAGGCGGCGCTGCGGGGCCGCCCGGCGACCGAGACCGCCTTTCGCCAAGCCGCCGAGGCCGAGCTCGCTTCGGCTCAAGCCTTGCGCGACAATTCTTTCAAGATTGAGCTCGCCAAGCGGGTGATCGCGGACACGCTCGGCAAGCTCGCCAAAGCCAGTGGAGCGCCGCAATGAGCCGTATGCAGGAAGCCGGACAGGCGGTGGTGAAGAAAGCCATCGCGCTTGCGCCCGACAGCTGGATTCCCGGCGGCAGGCCGGACCCGCTGATTCACCATAAGCACGGCCTGATCGGCGCCGCGGTTTCGCGAATTGATGGCCCGCTGAAGGTGTCCGGGCAGGCGCAGTTTTGCGCCGAGTTCCCGATGGAGAGGCTGACCTACGCCGCCCTCCAGTACTCGACGATTGCGCGTGGCCGTATCATCGAGATCAATACCGCTGCGGCCGAGGCGGCGCCAGGCGTCGTCCTAGTGATGACTCATCGCAACGCCCCGAAGCTGAAGCCGGCGCCCCCATTCATGAGTCAGCCTAAAGCCGCCGGCCCCGACGACCTGCCGATCATGCAGGACGACCGCGTCCACTGGAATGGCCAGCCGGTCGCCATTGTGCTCGCCGAGACGCAAGAACAGGCCGACCACGCCCAGAGTCTGATTCGCGTCACCTATGAACAGCAGAACCCGGTCATCACGCTCGCCGCCGCCAAGGCGAAAGGAACCGAGCCTGGCCTGTTCATGGGCGAGCCGCTGAAGCAGAAGATCGGCGACGCCGATGCCGCCCTTGCCGCCGCCCCCCACAAGGTGGATGTCGTGTACACGACGCCCCGCCAAAACCATAGTCCCATCGAGCTGCACGCCTGCACCCTCGCCTGGGACGGTGACACGCTTCGGGTCCACGACGCGTCGCAGGGCGTAGCGCACGAAGCCTGGACCATCGCGGAGGTGTTCGGGCTGAAGGAGAACCAGGTGCGCGTCACCTCGCCCTTCGTGGGCGGCGGCTTCGGCAGCAAGCTTCTTTGGCAGCACCAGATTGTGGCGGCGGCAGCGGCGAAGCTCGCAGGCCGGCCGGTGCGGATCATGCTCTCGCGCGAGGGTGTGTTTCGTATCGTCGGTGGCCGCACCCTCACTGAGCAGCGCGTGGCGCTTGGCGCTGAAGCCGATGGCCAGCTCGACGCCCTGATCCACACCGGCGTGGTCGCTATGACTCCGCACAACAACATGCCCGAGCCATTCATATTGCCGGCGAAAAGCGTCTACGCGTCGAAGACCTTCTTTTTAGACGTCGAGACGGTGCGGATGAACATGGTCGCTAACAGCTTCATGCGTGCTCCCGGGGAAGCGGTGGGCACGTTTGGGCTCGAGTCCGCGATGGATGAACTCGCCGTTGAGCTTGGCATGGACCCGATCGAGCTGCGCATCCGGAACGAACCCGAGAAGGACCCGCTCACCGGGCTGCCCTTCTCCCAGCGTGGGATCGTGCAGGCGTGGCGTGACGGCGCGGCGCGGTTCGGCTGGGACAAGCGTAGCGCGAAGCCGGCGTCGCGCCGCGAGGGCGACTGGCTTATCGGCATGGGCTGCGCCACCGGCACCTATCCGTACTATCGGCTGCCGGGCGGAGCGGCGCGGCTCACCATCACGCGCGACGGCCGCGCGACCGTCGCCATCGCTGCTCACGAGATGGGCATGGGCACCGTCACGGTTCAGGCCCAGGTCGCCGCCGAACGGCTGGGGCTTCCCTTGGAGCAAGTGCAGGTTCTCCACGGCGATAACCTTCACCCGGGCGCCGTAGTGGCAGGCGGCTCGCAGCAGACAGCCTCAATCGGCGCGTCGGTGATCGCCGCCCATAGCGCGCTCGTAAAGGAACTGCTGAAGCTCGCTGGCAATGACTCGCCCCTGGCCGGCCTTGGTCCCGACGAGGTGGGCGGTTTCGAAGGTGGGCTGTGTGCTCTCGAGGACGAGTCCCGCCGAGAGGGCTACGCCTCGATCCTTGGCCGCGCCCGGCGCGAGGAGGTGACCGTCGAGGCCGAGGCCCCGATGCCGCTCGAGCTGCAACACTGGTCCATGCACAGCCACAGCGCCCTCTTCTGCGAGGTCCGGGTGAACGTGGTCACCGGCGAAGTGCGCGTGAGTCGCTTCCTCGGTTCGTTCGATTGCGGCCGCATCCTGAACGCCAAGACGGCGGCGAGTCAGTTCCGCGGCGGCATCATCATGGGCCTCGGCCTGGCGCTCATGGAGGAGGCCCTGTTCGACGAGCGCAGCGGGCGGATCATGAATCCCTCTCTCGCCGAATACCACGTGCCGGTGCATTTGGATGTGCCCGAGATCGACGTGATCTGGACCGACGAGCCGGATCCTCACTCCCCTGCGGGCGCCCGGGGCGTCGGCGAGATTGGCATTACCGGAGTCGGCGCCGCGGTGGCCAACGCCGTGTTCAACGCCACAGGCAAGCGGGTGCGCGACCTGCCAATCACCCTCGACAAGGTGATGTAGCCAAGGTTGTTTCCGTCGACGCACATGTCGGGAGGGGCCCGCTTCGTCAGCCAAGATTCGGTTGCGTGTCTTTGTAGCTTTGCAAGGCTTGCGCCTTTGTCCACCAGTCCGCAAAACCGTCGATGTCGAAAAGCGGCTCCTTGTCCGGCGTGAGCGAGACGTAGAAAACAATCGGCGCGAGATAGAGGTCGGCAAGGCTTAAGTCGCCCGCGATGAAGGAAGAGGAGCCCTTCGTCTTCATGGCGAGATCGATCATCCTGCGGCCGTCCTCAAGACCCCTCTTTCGCATCGCCTCGTTCTTTCCGCCGACGAAATCCGGAAACAGATGATAGGCCGCCACGCCGCCGACCAGGGCGCCGTAGCCGTAAGAGTCGACGAGGCCGATGACCATGTCCATCCGCGCGCGATCCTTGGGCGTCGAGGGAATCAGCGACCTGCCGGGGAGGACATCGTTGAGGTAGCGCGCAATCGCGGTTGTTTCCAGAATGCGCATGCCCTCATGGTCGAGGACCGGGACTTTGCCGAAAGGATGGCGCTCCCTATGCTCGGGCGTTTTCGGATCGCCCTTGAGCACATTCAGCGGCACTTGCTTGAACTCAGTCGCGCCTTTTTCGGCGAGGACCATTTTGACCGTGCGGACGTAGGTGGAGCCGTCAAAGCCCCAGAGGATCATGTCCGACATGGCTGTGTCCCTTCTCGCCGCCGATCCAGACGAGCGCCCAAGACTAGACTGAATAGCCCGGCCAGGCCAGCGATCTATAATCACGATATTGATAGCAGGCGGCGACACAATTTCTTGTCATGCCCGCGAACGCGGGCATCCAGCGCGACGTTGGCGAGATTCCTCGATTCCCGCTTGCGCGGTAATGACACGACGACCGGCTGCGATTCCGTCTGAAGCGGGTTGTTCCCAAGGAGAGCCTCAGCCGGCGTCTTCGGTCTTGGCTGGCGCCTTTGGCGCTTTCGCCGGTTTGCGCAGGTCGCGCAAGGAATCGTTCTGCGCGATCATCTGGCGGATTGCCTCGACATTGGCGCGCGCGCCGTTAGGCGTGAGGTCAGTCCGGCCGACGGTCTCGGCCTCGCCGAATTTCCCCTCCAGGGCCAGCACCAGAGCGAGGTCGCCGCGCATGCGCGCGTCGGCTTTGGGACTCGCGACGGCTTGCTTCAGCGCCTGCTCGGCCTGGGGCAATTGCTTGGCCAGAGCGAGCGAGAGCCCCATGTTGGTGAGCACGCTCGGCTCGCTCGGGGCGATTTTCAGCGCGTCGTGATAGAATTGCATGGCGCTCGCGTGGTCGCCGAGCCGGTCGGCGACCGTTCCCTGCACCGACATGACGTCCCAGCGCGGATCGTCGGGCGTATAGGCGTGGCTCAGCACGTCTTTGGCTTGCGCGAGCTGACCGGCGTCGGCCAGCGCCTTGCCATATTCTCCGAGCACGTCGAAATCCTTCGGCGCTTTGATGGCCGCCGTCTCGATGACGGCGAGCGCTTCGCTGTATCGGGTCAGCGCACGCAGCGCCCGCGCGTATTCGATCGAAGCCGTCTTCTCGCCGGGATTGCGCTCGTAGCGCTTCTGACACTCGTCCGCGTAAGCCCTGAGCCTCGCGTCATCGGTCGGCCGGGCCGTGGAGCCATTGATGGAGCCGGTGACGTCGCTGAAGTCGTGGCAACCGGCCAACGGCGCGGCGACGCCTGCGAGCGCGGCGACGAACAACGCGCGCAAGGGGGCGGGGCGGTAGGACAATCGCGGCATCGGAGCCCCAAAGGCGGACGGAAACGGCTGCCACGAGGGTCCGTCCCCAACCTTGCTCCAGGCTGCCTCGCTTCGGCCCGCGTCGAGCAACGCGACGCTGGCTCGAGCCTATTGAACCGTCGTCCCGGAGGACTCATGCCCGATACCTGCAAACCGAGGGCAAGTGAAAGGTCGCGAATTCTTGGGGGCACCCCGCTGAGCCTCGCCGATCAGTCGACGACGTAAGCTGACCGTCAGCCTATGCGCGCGAGAGGCGCGAGCTCATGCGTGGAGCGTCTTCGCGCCCTTGGCGTCGGCGTAATATTGTGGCGCCTCCCGGCGGTCGTAATTGCCATAGTCGCGGACGATCCGAACCCGCCGGACTCTTGCGGCGCCGTTCGGCGCAAGCGCGCCTTCGTAAGCTGGGGCCGCGGAATCGTCTTTCCACGAAATGAGAAGAATCAAGTCTCCAGGCGTCAGCACCGCGTCGAATAGGTCCCAGGACGTGCTCGTTGTCGCCCAAGGCTCCAGGTCAAGCTGCTTGGCCAAGTCATCAGGATCGTTCGTCTCAGGCAACCCGGGTGGGCGTGCAGGGTTGATGAGCGTAATCGCGGTCCCCTCCCCAACCTCGGTTTTGTCGAGACGCTGTTCGGTGAGCGCGTAGTCCGCGGGAAGGTGGTCGTCCGCTGTGATCTGGCCGACGCGGAGGTGATAGTCGGCGAGAATCTCGTCGCGCCCTTTTTGCTGCACCTGGTGGTGGCGCATGTGCGTCCGCCACCGGGCAAGGGACTTCTCATCTCGCCAGTTCGACAGCGACAGGATCCAACCGTCCCGGGTCAGACTCTTGTAGCGAATGTTATCGACGAAGCCGTCGACTACGGTTAACCCCCCGCTGGACCTTCAACTATAATGGGACTGGCGTTCCGACCGCGGCGTGACATAGCTCATACAATGACGCTCGGCGGGATTGGCGGGTGTCGCGATCGTCGCAATTGAGCGGCGATCGCAAGGGAGGGGCAAATGAATCCGTTGATTGGCATCGCCGCGGGCCTGGCGCCGGACATCATCAAACTGATTGCGGGTGACACGACGGGTCAGTTCGCGGACCAGGTCGGCAAGGCTGTTGCGGATACGGTCGGAACGACCGATGCCGGTGAAGCGCAAACGAAGCTCGCTGCGAATCCCGCCGCGCAAGCCGCACTTCGACAAAAGCTAGCTGAACTTGCCCTCGAAGCGACGAAGGCTCAGAACGCTGAAGCCGGGCACCAGCGACAGGACACTGATACGCAGGGGGCGCGGAGCGCGCTCCAGGCCCTCGCGACGACCAACGCGACGATCGCCCGGACCGCGCCGATCATCTCCTACCTGGTGATCGCTGGGTTCTTCATCTTCTTGTTTGTACTGGTTGCGCTGTACTGGGGTAAGCCGGTTGACGCCAACAATCAGAACAATTTCATCGTTCAGATCATCAACATCGCGGTCGGCGCTCTCACAGCGGCGTTCGCGACGGTCATCAATTTCTGGCTCGGATCATCCGCCGGGTCGCAAAAGAAGGATGACGCGAACCTGACGTTGCAAACGGCGCAGTCTGAACGCGCCAGCGCCAACATAAAGGCGTTACAGGACAAGATCGCTCCACCGCCTCAGGCGCCGGCTAAAGCGCCCGTCTCCAAGCAGGCGCCGGCCCCCGCAAAGCCATCCGACCAACAAAGTTCGGCAAGATTCGACGCCTGCATGCCCTTCATCTTCAAGGCCGAGGGCGGCTATTCCGAGAACCCGGCGGACCCCGGAGGCCCGACAAATTTCGGCATCACACTCGCAACTTTGAAGACATATGAAGGCAAGCCGA
>DASXXT010000255.1:0-1762 GCA_036502965.1 Roseiarcus sp.
CCGACACGAAGGCCGGCATGCGCCAGCGCCGCCTCGATCAGGGCCGAGACCGACCCTTTGCCTTTGGTCCCCGCGACATGGACCGCGCGAAACGACTTTTGCGGGCCGCCGAGGCGCGCGGCGAGATCCCGGATCGGCTCAAGACCGACCCGCATCTTCGTCCGCGGCCGGCGCTCCCAGTCGGTCAGAGCGTCGAGGCGCGCCATGGCGCGCGCGAGATCACGATTCTCGGCCATTGAGCGGTGATACCTGAATCATACGCCTTCCTGAAAGCGGGCTCGGACCCTTAGCCTCGCGAAACATGCCTTGGTCGACGGACATCCAACGAAGGCGACCGCCAGCCGCCATATGGAATCCATTAACCAAAGGAAAACGGGGCAAAGCCGTATTTTCGTTTTCAATTCAGACGCCCTTGTCTTAAGGATGCGCCGGGCAAGCCTAGAATCGTCTGACACTGGCGACGGGCGGGGCAGGGGCAATTGGGTGGATAACTTCGCGGCGCGGATCGCGGCCTCGCCTTCAGGGCGCGGCAGGCCGTTGAAACGATCGTTTTCCGTTTTGGCGATCGTGCTTGTCGCGTTCTCCCTCGTCGCCTGCGCCTCGCGGCCGGAGAGCGGTTTTCTCAGCGCCGTGGCCTACAGCCCCACTGGCGCCGTCGACCATACCCTGCTTGTCGCGACGACGCGGGAGAGGGACGACCGGCCGGGCACGCTTTTCAACGGCGACAGAGCGAGCGCCACCGACTATGCCGAGATCACGGTCTCGATCCCGCCGAACCACAAGCAGGGCGAAATCGAATGGGCGACCACGCCGCCTGGCGATCCTAATGTCGATTTCGTCGTGCGCGACGAAAAATATCTCGACGGCGACAAGGCGTTCGTTCAGGCGCTGAACGCTCAACTCGCGCTCCGACCGCCTGGCAGCCGCAATGTTTTTCTGTTCATTCACGGCTTCAATACGATGTTCGCCGAGGCGCTTTATCGCGGGGCGCAGCTCGCTCATGATTCCAAGGCCCCCGGCGTACCGGTGCTGTTCACCTGGGCCTCGCGCGGAAAAGCGACGGCTTATGTCTATGACCTCAATAGCGCAACCGCCGCCCGCGACGGGCTCGAGCACACGCTGCGTCTCCTGCTGCGCAGCAACGCCGAAAAGGTCAATGTGCTGGCCCATTCCATGGGCAATTGGGTCACCGTCGAGGCGTTCCGTCAGATCAAGATTTCGCGCGACCTACCGCCCGCCAACAAGATTGGCACGATCGTGCTCGCCGCGCCCGATATCGACATCGATGTGTTCAAAGCGCAGCTGCGCCGTTTCGGCAAGCCGCAAAAGCCTTTCTACGTCGTACTCTCCCAGGACGATCGAGCGCTCTTTCTCTCCAGAACTATCGCTGGCGGCGTCACGCGGGTCGGCGACAGCGCCGACACTGCGGAGCTCGCGGCGTTAGGGGCGAGGGTCATCGATCTGACCGACGTGAAGGGCGCCGACGCCACAAACCACGACAAATTCGTTCAGCTCGCTTCCGTCGCGCCCCAGCTGCGCGGCATTCTTGCGCGGGGCATAAACGCAAATCATCGAGGAACCGACGCGAGCGAAAGGGCTGTGAGCGGGGTCGGCTCAGTCGTCGCGTTGCCGCTCACGCTGCTCGGCGCCCCGGTCAGGATCATCGCCAACCAGTAGGCCTGTCAGAATCGTCGCCTAAGTTTGCTTGCGTGGAGGTGGCGCACCTTCATCCGCTTTCTCGGTTCGACGCGCTTTGCGCGCC
>DASXXT010000256.1:0-6374 GCA_036502965.1 Roseiarcus sp.
GAAGTCCGCCTGCATCTTGGCCGGGTCGACCCGCTTGAACAGCGCCGCGCCCTTCTCGTCGTCGCCCGGATAGCCGCCGACCGAAGTGAGGCCGTCGGGCGCGAAGGCGATGAAATTGGCGATCGCCAAGCGCCGCGCCACGTCTTCGATATAGGGGTTCAGGCCGCGGTTCTCGTGTATAACCAGGACGGCGGGCAGTCTCTCCGAGCCGGCCGGACGGACGAGATCGCCCTTGATGCTGCCGTTTCCTTGGGGCGAGGGCACGTCGACCCTCTTCGCCACGATGCGGCTATCATCCGGTGGCACTTGAATCGCCCAGGCATAGTTGGGCTTCAGCATCTCGAACAGCGCGCCCGCGCTGACGCCGACCGAGGCGAACCTCTGTGCTCCGTCCAGGAAGGCGCGGCGGCTCAGTCCCCCGTGGACATAGAGGTCGAAAAGATTCAGAAGCTCCTGCGGGAAGTCGAATGCTTTCTTTCTGTCCATGACCTGCCTCCTTGGTTTGATTTTCTCGCGCGTGCGCGCGGCGCCGCCTCTTTTTTACACCCGTAAGCGGCCATGACAGCCTTCAACAAAGCGCGAGGTTCGTTTGCGCGTGGGCCGTCGGGGAATGATCCAGCTTCGATGGACGGCGGCCCGTGACCGTTCGCGGCGATTTTGCTGTGGCTAGAAGGGCAGGGAGCGGTCGTGCCGTCGCCTGATTCGGGCAGCGCCGCGGCGCCGCGGGCGAGCGGCGAGGGGCGCGGTTTCAGCCGTTCGAGCTTGTTTTGGAAGGCGGCGCGGCGGCGCTCATTGACCCTCTTCATTGCCGCAGGCTTCGTCTTTGGCGTCGCCTACCGCGCCGTTTTCAATGGGGCCGACGAACGGACGCTCGGGAACTTTGCCCTCAGCGGAATCCATGGGGTGGGCTTCGCTTTGACCGTCCTCGCCGTGGAGACCGCTTTTGCGTCGGGGTCGCGCTCTCGCCTCGGCTCAGCGCTGCGGCGACTGCCGCTCGCCGCCGAAATCATCATCCGCGCGATCGTCATGACGGCGGCGTTGACCATCGTCGGCCTCCTGCTGCAAGTCCTCCTTTACGCACAGACTTTTCACCTCAGATGGGCCACGCCCCATTGGTTCACTGTCGAGCTGCCGCGAATTGTCGCGCTGGTTTTCGGATCGTCGCTGGTCATGGGCGCGGCTCTCGAGATCCAACGGTTGATCGGCGGTCCTCTGCTGACCAGCGTTCTGCTCGGCACCTATCATCGTCCCGTTCGGCGGGAGCTTATCGTGATGTTCCTCGACCTCGCCCATTCGACACGCCTTGCAGAGGCCATGGGCGAACTCAAGGTCCATGATCTCGTCACGCGTTTCTTCTACGACATCGACGAGCCGATCAGCGAGTTCGGCGGCGCCGTGCACGCCTATGTCGGCGACGAGGTGATCGTAAGCTGGTCCGTCAAGGACGATCCGGCGCTGAACGCGCGGCCGGTCGGCTGTTTCTTTGCGATCGAGAGGGCGATTCGGCATCTCGCGCCCGATTACGAGCGCGAGTTTGGCGTAACGCCAGCCTTCCGCGCCGGGCTGCACGCTGGCTCCGTCGTCGTTAGCGAATGCGGTGACGCCAAGCGCCAGCTCGCATATTTTGGCGACACGATGAATGTCGCGGCGCGGCTTTGCGACTATTGCAAGTCGATTGACGAGCGCCTCGTGATGTCTGGCGACCTCAAAGGCCTGATGACGATCCCCGCCGATTGCGCCATCGGCGAATGCGAGATCGTCACGCCGCGCGGCCGACGGGAGCCGGTCGAGGCGTACCGCGTTCGAGAGCGAGCAGCGCCGGTGGGGCCGGTGGGACGATAGGCAAGGTAGAACTCAGCCCTCTATCCTGAGCACGACGCGGAAGCGCCCCTTCCTGCTCTGGACTAGGGAACGAAGTTGCTCTGCCGCGGGCCGGTCAGATGGTACAAGTTCCCCTTGTCGTCCTGGATAACGCCGGCCAAGCCCGCTTTTGGCTCCAGCACCAGTTCCTTGGCGAGCGCGGCGGTGCGAAATTTCCAACCTTGCGGCAGCTTGAGAACATCGCCAAGGGAGTTGAGCTTGTCGATCGTCAGATCAGGCATATTCTTGTTCGTGTAAGAGACCATCACCCAAGTCCGGCCGTTGGGATCGTCCAGCAGGTAGACTTCCGATCCTCTCTTGAAGCCCTGCACGGCCGTTCTCGCCGGCAGCGTCGTACGATAGGCCGCCAGGGGGACCGGTTTGGGTGAAATCGCAGCGGCGGGCGCCAGGCTGTTTCCCATCCACGCCGCGTTGAGACCGTCGAAGCTCCTGACCGTGCCAACGCGATCGGCGAGCCAATCAATTGTCCAGTGATAGGGAGGATCGATCCGCGCCGAGAGCGCCTTGTATTGTTTGGCGATCTTCTTCGGATCAAGATTTTGGACAAGCGCCGCCGGCGCCGAGTCGTGCGAATCGTCCCCGCCGTTCAAGCCCGTCGTATCGTAGACGGTGACGTAGAGGACCCTCTTGAGCGGATCCTTGGCGAAGAGCTCGATTTCCTCGTAGCGATAGTCGCGCAAGCCATCGAATTTTCGAACTTCCGCGCGGGCGCAATCGTCCGGCAGCGCGCTAAAATATTTGCATTCTTCGGCGTAAGACGGCGCAATACGCTGGGCGGCAAGCAACAGCAGTCCCCACCCCGGACCGCACAACGCTCGACCGATACGGCGCTTTCCGACCGTCGACATGCGACCTCCCATTCAGCCTGCGTTCTCCGAACGCCCCCCGAATCGGGATCGTAGTTCTGAGTGCGGCATTCCTGCAACTCGGCTTGTCAGTCGATGCATTTGGGTTTTCTTGGCTGGTGCCCGTTTCGCTGCGAAGGCCCCCGCTTATGGGCCTTGGATTTCCTTGGATTTCCTTGGATTCTCTCCTCCGAATCGAGACTTTTCAATGGGTTACGCAGCTTAAAGCGAGGAAACTTTTTTCTCGCCGCTTTCTCCGTGGCGCTCGCAGCGCCGGAACGGGAGCTTGCGGTCGAGGCCATGCGGAAGCGCAGGATTGTTCATGGGCAAGCTTAACCTGGTTTCTGATTTTCTGCAAGAAATTGTCCTCCGAGCCGTTCCCTTTCGGCCCGCCTCAATCCAAAGGCGGCCCGCTCGAGGGCAGCGCTTAGGTTTTGCTCAGCTTCTCCGCCGCGCGCGCCGCGAAGAGGTCAGCACCCGCCGGCGCCGGCGCGCTTAAACGCGATGAGGCTCTCCATGATCGCCTTGTCGCCGTCGATCCAGCCCTTGTTCGCCGCCGCCATGTTCATCGACTATTCGCCGCTCACCTGGTAGGCGAAGGTCGGCGCGCCATACGTCGGCGCGCCACGAGATTGCAGGCGTCGGAACCGTCTACTTATAATAGCCGACGCCACAGCCGAGATCGCTGTCGGCCCTGGCTACGAGGGTTACCTTCGCAGCGAGGATATCCTCGGCGCCCGGCTTTGGGCCGGTATAGCTGACCTCGGTGATTTGACCTTCCGGCTTCTGCATCGCCGCGTAGATTTCCGCGCCAAACGCCTTGCCCGTAGAGTTCTGACCGGCGCGTACGTCTATGCCAAGCGCTTGCTTGAGGTTGGGATTGCCAATCGCAACGAGCGTGCCGTCGCTAACGTTTGCACAAAACACGTAGAGGTCTCGATCCCGGAATCCGCCTTCTCCCTTGTTGAACATGTCGAGCGCTTTGGCCTTATCCGCTTTCACAGCGGCGACTGCTTTCATCAGCATGGCCTTGGCTTCGTCGGCCGTACCGCCGGTTTGCTGAGCGAAAGCCCCGGGCGAGAGTGCAATGACTGCGGCCGGCGCCGCGGCGATCATGAATTTACGGACCATAGCATTCCTCCTCTCGCGAGCTCGGACGAAGGGGCCCGTACATGCCGCCGATAGACGCCGAACGTCAGAATAACGACAGGCGGAATCTCATCGAGCGCGAAGCCTCTCCGCCGCCCGCGGCGCAAAGTAGGTTAGCACCCCGTCGGCGCCGGCGCGCTTGAAGCCGATGAGGCTCTCCACCATCGCCTTGTCGCCGTCGATCCAACCATTGTTCGCCGCGGCCATGATCATCGGTTTCTCCGCCGCGCACGCCATACGCAAATATTGACGCACCGACCTCCGGTTCTGCCAGATCCTTTGGTCCAAGCCCTCTATTCGTAATAGCCAACACCACAGCCCAGATCATCGCTCGCCCTCGTGACGAGGGTCACTTTCGGCACTGGCGTCTTGTCGGCGCCCGTGCGTGGCCAAACGTAGCTGATCTCGGTGACTTGACCTTCGGCCTTCTGCATCGCCGCATAGATTTCCTGGCCAAACGCCCTGCCCGTTGAGTCCCTGGCGGCGCGTATATTATTCCCAAGGTTTTTCCTTGTGTTCGGATTGCCAATCGCGACCTCCTTGCCGTCAGCAAGATTCACGCAAAACACGTAGAGGTCCCGATCCAGGAACCCGCCTTCTCCTTTGTTGAACATATCAAGCGCTTTGGCCTTGTCGGCTTTCACGGCGGCAACCACCCGCATCAACATAGCTCTGGCTTCTTCCGCAGTGCCGCCGGACGGTTCCGCGAAAGCTATCGGAGAAGGCGCAAAGATTGCGGCCGAGGCCGCAACGATGAATTTACGAACCATGGATTTCCTTCTGTCGCCTATTCGGACGACGCGGGCTACGCAGTGCAAATCATGCCCGCCGTTCATTCCGATCTGAGGTCCGCCGCGGTCGCGATTTGATCGCCCCTGACCGGATAGGCGAAGTTCGGCGCGCTGCACTGCGGCGCGCCACGAGGTTGTTTGATCAGAAAAGTCTACTTGTAGTAACCGACGCCGCAGCCCATGTCATCGCTTACCCTGGTTACGAGGCTCACCTTCTGAACCGGCGTCTTGTCGGGGCCCGGCCTCGGAAACATATAGCTGACCTCGGTGATTTGACCTTCTGGCTTCTGCATCCCCGCAAGAAGCTCAGGGCCGAACACCTTGCCGGTAGCGTCCTTAAGGGGCCTTGGGTCCGTGCCAAGCAATTGCTTGGCGTTTGGGTTGCCAATTGCAACGGTCTTGGGGTCGCTGAGAGTATCACAAAACACGTAAAGGTCCCGATCCCGGAATCCGCCTTCGCCCTTGTTGAACATATCGAGCGCCTTGGCCTGGTCCGCCTTCACGGCGGCGACCGCCTTCATTAGCATCGCCTTAGCTTCATCGGCAGTGCCGCCTGTCTGCTGCGCGAAAGCCGTCGGCGAGAATACAAGGAACGCGGCCGACGCCGCAGCGATCAAGAACTTACCAACCATGGGTTTCCTCCTATTGTTATTGGGACGAAGCCGGCATGCATTCGAATATCAAGCCGATCGCCTATTCGGCCCCGCTTGCCCGGGTTCCGCGCCAGCGAGGCCGTGACGAAACTGCGACAATATTGAGGCCGGACGAAGGCCTCTCCCATCCGCGGGCGGACGAGGGGGCGATCGTCTCGACGTGCGTCACGCCTTCTTGATCTGCTCCGCCGCACGCGGTGCGAAGTAGGTCAGCACCCCGTCGGCGCCGGCGCGCTTGAAGCCGATGAGGCTCTCCATCATCGCCTTGTCGCCGTCGATCCAACCATTGTTCGCCGCCGCCATGATCATCGAATATTCGCCGCTCACCTGATAGGCGAAGGTGGGAAAGCCGAATTCGTCCTTCACCCGGCGGATGATGTCGAGATAGGGCATGCCGGGCTTCACCATCACCATGTCTGCGCCCTCGTTGAGGTCGAGCTCGACCTCGCGCAACGCCTCGTCGCTGTTGGCCGGATCCATCTGGTAGGTGCGTTTGTCGCCCTTGAGCGCCCCGGCCGAGCCCAAAGCGTCGCGGAACGGCCCGTAGAAGGCGGAAGCGTATTTGGCGGAATAGGCCATGATCTGGACGTCGAGGAAGCCCTCGCCGTCGAGCGCCTCGCGGATTGCGCCGACTCGTCCGTCCATCATGTCGGAGGGCGCGATGACGTCGGCGCCGGCGCGCGCCTGGCTTAAGGCTTGGCGCCCGAGCGCCTCGACCGTCTCGTCGTTCAGGATGATAAGCTCGCCTGAAGCGCTCTCGCGCACGAGCCCGTCGTGGCCATGGCTGGTGTAAGGGTCGAGCGCGACGTCGGTGACGAGGCCAAGCTCAGGAAATTCGCGCTTGATCGCCCGGCAGGCGCGGCAGACAAGGTTGCGCTCGTTGAAGGCCTCGCTCCCTTGCGCGTCCTTGAGCTCAGGCTCCGTGTAAGGGAAGAACGCGATCGCCGGGATGTCGAGCTTGAGCGCACGCTCGGCCTCACGCACGGCTTCATCGATGCTGAGCCGGTCGATTCCCGGCATCGCGGCGACTGGAACGCGGCGTTTGTCCCCATCGA
>DASXXT010000257.1:0-2582 GCA_036502965.1 Roseiarcus sp.
GCTCACCTTCACGGGCGGCGGGTCGTTCCAGCGATTCATCAACGCCTATTATTACTACGTCCTCGGCGTGTTCGCGATTTGCGTCGTGATCATGTGGGTGATCGTGCACTCCCCCTTCGGTAAGGCGCTGCAGGCCATTCGCGACAACGAAACCCGCGCGGCCTTCCTCGGCTTGCGCATCAGGCGGTTCAGGTGGGTCTCGTTCCTCATTTCCGGGACGTTCACGGGACTCGCGGGGATTCTCTGGGTGCCGCTCAATGGGCTGACGACGCCAGAGGTGATGTATTGGCCATTCTCGGGCGAGATCGTGTTCATGACGCTGCTCGGCGGCTTCCGCAACTTCACCGGTCCGATCGTCGGCGGCGTACTCTTCACCTATCTGAAGACCTACGCGGTCGCCACCACGGAATATTGGCAGCTTCTGCTCGGCGTCGTCCTCGTGCTCCTGGTCATGCTCTTGCCGACCGGCATCGTAGGTGCGATCTCGGCGGTGGCCGGCAAGCTGCGGCCGCGGGAGAAATCCTCGTGATCCTTCTCGAGACGGTCGATCTCAGCAAGCGGTTCGGCGACGTCCGCGCCTGCGATGGCGTGAATTTCACCGTCAACAAGGGCGAATTTCTCTCGCTCGTGGGCTCGAACGGCGCCGGCAAGACCTCGCTCGTCAATCTGATCAGCGGACATCTCAAGCCAGATAGCGGCCAGATCCTGTTCGAGGGCAACGATGTCACCTTCGCCGCGGTCTACCGACGCATCAAGGCGGGCATCGCTCGCAGCTTCCAGATCGTCAATCTGTTCGACGGGCTTAGCGTTTTCGACAACGTCGCGTTGTCGATCTTCTCGCGCGAGGGCAAGATCGCAAGGATCGCGGCGCTTGCGGACCACGACCAGGATGTCCGCCGCGAGACCTTCGACGTCCTCGGCCGGTTCGGGCTCAACGGCAAGAGCAGCGTGCCGGCCGGCGGCTTGGCGCAAGGCGAGCGCAAGCTCCTCGACGTCGCGGTGGCTTATGCGCTGCACCCAAAGCTGCTGTTTCTCGACGAGCCGACGAGCGGGGTGAGCACGCGCGAGAAGACGCAGATCATGGATACCGTATCCTCGGTCGTGCGCGCGGGTGCGGTGACGGCCGTTGTCATCGAGCACGACATGGACGTGGTGTTCCGCTACTCGGACCGCATCGTCATGATGCACGAAGGCAGATTCCTCGCCGACGGGACGCCGGAAGAGATCAAGGCGAACAAGGACGTCGCCAACATCCTTCTCGGCGCACCGCTGTCGGCCTGAGATCGCAGAGGACAAGCGAGTGCTGCTCGAGGTCGAGGCCATCAATACCTTTCGCGGGCCCGCGCACATCCTGCGCGGCGTAACGTTGAGCGTCGGCGACGGGGAGGTCGTCTCGCTGGTCGGGCGCAACGGCGCGGGGCGTACCACCATCATCGAGAGCATCACGGGCCTTCTCCCCGTGCGCTCGGGTCACATTCGCTTCCGCGGAGAGGACATCACCAAACTGCCGCCGCACAAGCGCGCCAGGCGCGGCATCGGTTATGCGCCCGAGAATTCCGGTATCTTCCCGGAGTTGACGGTGGCCGAAAACCTCATGATCAGCCGCTGGCTCTCCGACAAGACCGCGCGCGGCGCCGCCGGCGGCGTCGACGCCGAGGCGCAAGCGCTGACGGTGTTTCCCGAAGTCGCCAAGTTCTTGGGGCGGCCCGGGCTCAATCTCAGTGGCGGGCAGAAGAAGATGGTGTCGATTGCGCGCGCCATGGCGCTTGCCCCCTCGCTGATGATCCTCGACGAGGCCTTCGAGGGGCTTGCGCCAGTGGTGGTCAGGCGATTTCGCGATGCGGTCATGATGATCAAGGGCTTGGGGATTTCGCTCCTGCTCGCGGAATCAAATCTCACCAGCGCAGCCGCTATCGCCGATCGGCTCTACGTGATCGATCGCGGCGAAATCATCTTCCAGGGCACTCCGAAGGAGGCGCTGGCGAACGAGAGCGTCATGCGGACGCTGCGCGGGTGAGACCGCTGTGCCCCGCGCGCTTTCGGTATTTGGCGGCCGGCGAGGACACCGCGACATGAAACGGCTTGCGGCAACTCTCTTCATCCTCGGCACAGCGGCAATCGTCACCGTGGCCCGAGGTGGACACGAGCTTCCGATCTATCCCTCGTTTTATCCGCACGAGATCGAAATCAAGTCGCTCGCTCCTGAGGAAGCGATCCAGCCGCTGCGCGATGGCAAGATCCAGGCCTATGTCGGCTCGGGCTTGAGCTTTGCCGGCGCACCGCCGGCCGATATCCGCGCAATCGAATCGCTCGGCTCGTTCATCGTCGTGCACGTCAATCCAGCCTCCGCCCGTGCGCAGGACGATGCTTCGGCCTGCGCGGTCGTCAGGACGGTCATGCAGGCGCTGGCGGCGCAAGGCGATTTCATTCCACATCCCTATCCGGTCACGCCGTTTCATGGCGACTACCTACATCACGTTGACCTCGCAGCCGCCGCCATGGCGCGCTTCTCGGCGTTGGAAGGCCGGGTGGGCGATCTCAAGATCCTCGCACACGGCCGCCTCGCCCAACGCCATCCGGAT
>DASXXT010000258.1:0-4108 GCA_036502965.1 Roseiarcus sp.
CGGCAAGGTGCTCGCCGTCGGCGCGCCGCAGGAGCTGGTCAAAGAGCGCGGCAGCGCGTCGCTCGAGGACTGCTTCGTCGGCTATCTCGCCGAGGCGGCGGGCATCGACATGTCGAAAAAGACTGAGGCGCCGGCGCTGGCTGCCGCCGAAGTCGCGGCAGGCGAGCGGCCGAAGCGCTTCAAAATTGGCCGGCTATGGGCCTACGCGCGGCGCGAGACAGTGGAGCTCTTGCGCGATCCGATCCGGCTGGCTTTCGCGCTCGTCGGTCCCATCGTTCTCATGTTCGCCTTCGGCTTCGGCATTTCCTTCGATATCGAGAACTTGGCGACGGCGACATTCGACCAGGACGACACGCCCCAGAGCCGCGACCTGCTTCAGGGTTTCGAAGGGTCGCGCTATTTCTCGGTCCAGCCGCCGATCACGTCGGCGGGCGAGGCCGAGAGACGGCTCAGAAGCGGGAACACCCAGATCGTCGTCGAAGTGCCGCCCGGATTCGGCCGCGACCTTCTCAACAACCGCACGCCGGAAGTCGACGCGACGGTCGACGGCGCGATGACGTTCCGAGGCGAGACGTCGAAGAATTATGTCACGGGCGTGGTCAGGAAGCAGGGCGAGGAATTGCAGCGAAGCCTACGCCGAGCGGGGAGCGCGAACGCCTGGACGGACGAGGATATTCAGACCCGCTTTCGCTACAATCAGGCCTTTCTCAGCGTGAACGCGATGGTGCCCAGCATTTTCATGCTGCTGCTCTGTCTAATTCCGGCGATTATGTCGGCGATCGCTGTCGTGCGTGAGAAGGAGACCGGCTCTATCGCCAACTTTCGCTCGACGCCGATCACCCGATTCGAGTACCTGATCGGCAAGCAACTTCCCTATATCGCGGTCGCGATGATCGCCTTCTTCGTCTTGTTGCTAATCGCGATTTTCATTTTCCGCGTACCACCGAAGGGGCCGGTCCTCGTCCTTCTCCTGGGAACGATCGTCTATGTTGTTGCGACCGTGGGGTTCGGCGTTCTGATCTCCTCCTTCACCCGAACGCAGGTCGCAGCCGTCTTCGCGACCGCCATCCTTTCGATCGTGCCGGCGGTCAATTTCTCCGGAATGCTCGCGCCGGTCTCCTCGCTCTCCGGCGGGGCGAGGGTGATCGGCCTGTCCTTCCCCTCCTCTTGGTACCAGCAGATTTCGGTCGGCGTATTCGCCAAGGCTCTCGGCATCGTCGCCCTCTGGCGCGACATCGCCGCGATCGCGCTTATCGCCCTTGTCTTTCTAACCCTTTCGCTGGCCCTGCTTCGCAAGCAGGAGGCGTGAGATGTCCGAAGCCTCTACAAAAGCTCCGCATCTCGTCGAAGCCAAGCCGCTGACCTTCATCGACCATGTGGTCAACATCTTCCATCTGGTCGTCAAGGAGCTCAGAAGCATCCGGGCTGACCCGACGATGCTGATACTGGTCGTCTACGCCTTCAGTATCTCGGTCAACACGGTGGCCACCGGCGCCGTAACCGAGGCGACCAATCTCTCGGTCGGCATCGTCGACGAGGACGGCTCGGACCTGTCGCGGCGCATTGCCGAGGGGCTTCGGCTGCCGACCTTCCAGCCGCCGGTGCAGATCGCCGCTTCCGACATCGATCCGATGATGGACCAGGGCAAACTCCTGTTCGTCGTCGAAATCCCGCCGAATTTCGAGGCCGACGTTCGCGCCCAGCGCAAGACCGGCCTCCAGATCAATGTCGACGCCACCGCGGTCGCCCAGGCGGGCAACGGCGCAAGCTCGCTGCGCAACGCCATCGCTGCCGAGATCCAACGGTTCATCTCTGGCCGCGAAGGCTCTACTGGCGCGCCGATCAATCTCGTCCTGCGCGCCGCCTTCAACCCGAACCTCAAGACGGCGTGGTTCTCGGCGATGACGCAGGTCATCAACCAGATCACGCTGCTGACAGTCATTCTCACCGGCGCTGCGCTGATCCGCGAGCGCGAGCAGGGCACGGTCGAGCACCTGCTGGTCATGCCGGTCGTGCCGTCGGAGATCATGCTCGCCAAGATGATCGCCAACGGCCTCGTCATCCTGGTCGCAGCGATGCTGTCGCTGCAATTCGTCGTTCACTGGTGGATCGGCTCGCCGATCAACGGGTCATTGCTTCTGTTCATGTTCGGCGCGGCGATCTATGCGCTCGTCGTCGCCGCGCTCGGCATCATGCTCGGTACGCTCGCCACGACTATGGGCCAGTTCGGCCTGCTCGCCATGCCGGTGCTGATGGTGACGCAGCTCCTCTCCGGCAGCAGCACGCCGATGGAGAGCATGCCGGTTTGGCTACAGTACTTCATTCAGACCATCAGTCCGACGCCGCATTTCGTCGCTTTCGCCCAGGCGGTGCTGTTCCGCGGGGCCGACATCACGCTCCTATGGCGGCCACTCCTGGCGATGTTCGCGATCGGCGTTGTCTATTTCACCATCGCCAGCGTCCGCTTCCGCAAGGTCATCTTCGGCGGCTGATCACTTGGACTCGGCCACCGCTGTGGTTCCGCCCATTTGCGCCGCTCTGCTTGACGGCCTAAGCCGCACAAGTACACAGTGCCGCACGATTAACAAACTGCGGAAGCGTCGGGCAGTCGCGCTGCGCGCCAAGCCCGAACAAATCATCCGAACAAGGGAGAGAAGCTTGCCCAAGTCCAGTTGGCGCGCCGGCATCGACCGCCGCAGACTTGTCAAATCGGGGGCGGCGCTTGCGGCTGCGCAATTCGCCAGTCCGTTCATCATCCCCGCCCGCGCCGCCGACCCAGTCAGGATCGGCCTCGACAATCCGCTGACGGGCGCCTACGCCGCGAACGGCAAAAACGAACTCATCGGCTGTCAGATGGCGCTCGACGAGATTAACGCCAAGGGCGGCATCCTTGGCCGTCCGGTCGAACTCGTCGTCGAGGATTCATCCAGCGGCGACGCCGGCACGGCGGTGCAGAAGGCGCGCAAGCTGATCGAGGGCGACAAGGTCGACTTCCTGCTCGGCAACGTCAACTCAGCGCTGGCCCTCGCCATGGCGCAGGTGTCGAACGAAAAGGGCATCCTGCACATCGTACCGGGCGGCCACACCGACGCGGTCACCGGCAAGAGCTGCCACTGGAACGTGTTCCGCGTCTGCAACACCACGCAGATGGAGGCGAACGCCGTCGCTGCTGCGTTAGTGAAGGAATTCGGCAAGAAGTTCTATTACATCACGCCGGATTACGCCTTTGGCCACACCCTGGAAGCCGGCATGATCAAGGCCATCGCCGCGCTCGGCGGCGAGAGGGTGGGCGGCGACCTGACGCCGCTCGGCACGGTGGACTTTTCCTCCTATCTCATCAAGGCGCAGGCGATGAACCCCGACGTCATCGTCTTCCTGGTCCAGGGCGACGACATGCTGAACGCCATGAAGCAGGCGGTTCAGTTCGGACTGCAAAACAAGGTCCATCTCGCGGGTGCGCAGCAGGAGATGGAGCCGCTTGAAGGTCTGCCGCCGGAGGCGCGGATCGGCGTCTGGGTTATGGAATGGTACTGGAACCAGCCTGGCGTGCCTCATGTCGCCGAATTCGTCGAGGCGACGAAGAAACGCACCGGCCGCGTGCCGACCGCGCGCACCTGGTTCGGCTATGTCTCGGTCTGGACCTGCGCGCTCGCCGCCGCCAAGGCCAATTCGCTCAAGGCCATCGACATGGCCAAGGCGCTGCAGGACTTTCATCTGCCGCCGGAAATTGCGCTGGGGCCGAACCCGGCGTTCTACCGCGCCGGCCAGAATCAGCTCCTCGCGTCGCTGTTCGTCGGCGAGGCGCAGGCCAAGGGCTCGGCGCCGGACGACTTGTTCAAGGTCACCAAGGTCGTCAACGGGGCCGATGTCGCGGGCACGGTCGAGGAGAGCGGCTGCAAGATGACGTGGCCGACCTGACGGTCATGCGAGGGGACGAGGGCGCGGTCGCTCCCGCCGCCGCGACCGGCGCCGGCGGCGAACAGAGCGCATGACTCAGGTCGTTCTGTTCAACGTCTTCAACGGCCTGATCGTCGGGGCGTTCTATGCCCTGATGGCGCTTGGCCTGTCGCTGATCCTCAACCTGAGCGGGGTCATCAATTTCGCCCAC
>DASXXT010000259.1:0-12321 GCA_036502965.1 Roseiarcus sp.
CGATGCGGGGATGGAAAGTCCGTTCGACATCTAAACGGCAGCAATGCAGTCTACCTCGATGTCGAACCCGCCGTTCCAGGCAGGGACGCTGACGAAAATCCACGCGGGCGGGTCCTTCGGGGAGTACCGCCTATAGGGGTCGGGAGTGAGGGTTTCGAGTGCCCGCGCCTAGGCCCGGCTCCCTCATCCGGCCGGCTGCGCCGGCCACCTTCTCCCGGAGGGAGAAGGAAACGCGGCGCCTTAACCCCGATCGAAATCCAGGTTACGTCGGCGCCTTCAGGACATGATACTCGATGCGGCGATTCTTCAGTCGCCCCTCGGGGGTGTCGTTGTTGGCGATCGGGTCGGCCGCGCCATAGCCTTTGGCGACCAGCATGTCCGGGTCCGCGCCGTACTTGATGAACGCCTCGCGCACCGCCTCCGCGCGCTTCTGGGACAGCGCCAGGTTCAGCGCCGCATTGCCGGTGTTGTCAGTGTAGCCGGCGATCTCAAGCACATGGCCGGCCTTGAGCTGCTTCAAGTCCGCGGCTGCGGTCTTCAGGAACGGCGCCATCGATTCCGGCACTTCCGCGCTGTCCGAGGCGAAGCTGACCTTCGAGTCATTGAGCGCGAAAAGGAGGTCCTTGACGCCAAAGCCGGATTGAAGCGACGCGAGCTCGGTCGTCGCTCTGTCGTTCGCGACAGCGATAGCCGCCGCGGTTTTGTCCGAAAGCGCGCCGACCGCGACGTTTCCGCCGAGCGCGCTCCTCAACGCTGCGATGATCTTGTCGCGCGCAGCGTCCCCCATTGTGGCGCCGCCGACGTTGACCCTGTCGCCTTCGAAGATTGCGTCAGCGTTCGAGCCTTTGAGCGCGTCAAGCGCGGCGCGGAAATTGACGAGCCATGACGCGGGGGCCGCGCTCTTGTCGACGCTGATGTCGCTCTTCACTTTGTCCGCGCCGAAGACGGCGTTGAGCGCGTCGACGATCGACGTCTTCGCGTCGTCGTCGCGCACGACGCCTGACGCGCGCACGACGCCATTGTCGTTGCTCAGCGCGAATCGGGTCGGCTTCGTGGATGCGGGCGCAGTTGGTTCAGCCGTTGCGACCGCCGCAGGAGCCGGAGTTGCAGGCGCCTGTGCGGTTGTCGGCGGCGAAGTCGGCGCGGCGGGCGCTTGCGCAGCCGGCGGAGGCGAAGGCGGCGGCGCTGTCGCTTGTGCTTCCGTCGAGGGAGCTGGCGCGGGCGGCGGAGGAGCCGGCGGTGCAGGAGCGGTCGCCTGCGCTTCCGTTGGCGGAGCAGGAGTAGGAGCCGGCGCTGCTGGCTGGGGCGCTGGCGCAGGCGGTTGCGCGGCTGTCGACGCCGAAGGCGGCGGGGCTGGCGGCTGCGGCGCAGGCGAAGGCGCGGGCGGCGCCTGCGCGACGGTCGCCGGCGGAGGCGTCGCCGGCTCCGGCGTGCTTGCGACGGGTGGAGCGGACGGCATCCGGTTGAGCGTCGACCAGAAATAGGAAAGCAGTCCGACGACGACCAGCGCAGCGAGCGCCGGCCATAGCCAACGCCGGATGGCGGATTCGTTCTCCGCGCTCGCCGGAAAGACGTCGACCCGCCGTGGGGCTGCCTGTTCCGCCGCGGCGGCGGGCGGTTGCGAGAGAAAAGCCGTAACCTCTGCGGGGACGCCTGCGGGAACAGCGCCGCCCGGCGTCAAAAGGCCGACGATCTTCGGCAAGGCGTATCCTAGCGCGGTCGACGCGGCGCCCTGCGCCAGACCGAGGCGCCCGGCAATCCCGCTAAGCGCGGTCGCGCCGAGGGCGCGTTCGACTTGCCCGGCGGCAATGGGGCTCGCGTCCGGGCGGCCGAGCCAGGACGCGACCTCCGAAGTCAGGCCGGCAGATTTGAACTTATCCAGGAAACCGCTCATGCCCCCCGGCGAGCTCGAGATCATCGCCAGGACTTCTTTGATGAGCGGGCGGGCGTTGGCGCCAAGCCCGTTCCGGGTGGCCAAGTCGTCGATCAGGGTGTCGAACGTCGCCATGTCTTTACTCCACGAGGGTTCGCTCGCAAGTCAAGCTTTGCAGAAGACAATGACCGCGCGATGGTGCCTGAAAACACCATCGGGAAGCAGCCTGAGGTTGGTTGAGGTGTTGGTCGACGTCAAGTCTCGCAGGAACCTGTCCGGGATGAAACTGGTTCTTACCGTATGCTTCGCAGGTACGCCGCCACCCTCGTCCTCAGTCTCGCCGCCTCCGCCGCCGGCGGACCCCATGCTACGTCCCGCGCCGGACCGCCAATAACCGCTGCTTCGATCAACGAAGCGGCCCCAAACGGCGCAAATGACACAGACCCATCGCTTATCGCCAAGGCCGAAGCGCTGCTCGATCGAGCCCGTTTCTCATCTGGCGCAATCGACGCCTTGGATGGCGAGAACTTCCGGAACGCCGTCCGCGCCTTTCAGGAGGTCAATGGGCTGGCGGTCACGGGAAAAATGGACGCCGACACCTGGAATGCGCTGGTGCCTAACGGTACGGCGCCAGTCGTCAAGGCGTATACCATTTCCGACTCCGACGTCGCCGGACCGTTCACGAAGGTGATCCCTGCCAATCTGGAAGGGATGGCCAGGGTCCCGGGCCTTTCGTACACGAGCCCGCTGGCGGAGCTTGCAGAGAAATTCCACATGGCCCAAAGCCTGTTGCACCGGCTCAACCCGCGCGCAGATTTCGCGCGACCTCGGACGGAGATCATGGTGGCCGACGTACCGGAGATACAAGTGCGCCCCGGACGCCATTCGTTCGAAGCGGTTCCGCCAAAGGACAACGGAGGACCAATCGCGGCGGTGATCGTGGTGGACAAGCCCGGGCGAAATGTGCGCGCCTATGACAAGGACGATAAGCTCCTCGCGTTCTATCCAGCGACGATAGGCAGCGAGGAAAAGCCCGCGCCGAGCGGCCTCTTCAAGGTGAGGCGCGTCGACTGGAATCCCGAGTACCATTATGATCCAAAGTTCGCGTGGAAAGAGGTGAAGACCAAACGGAAGCTCACCGTCCAGCCCGGTCCGAACAACCCCGTCGGTCTGGTTTGGATCGACCTCACCGCTCCGTCTTACGGGATTCACGGCACGCCGGCGCCTGAGGCAATCGGGCACGCCGAATCCCACGGCTGCATCCGCCTGACGAACTGGGATGCGGTTGACTTGGCGCTCATGGCGCGCCCCAACACAGTGGTGAGGTTCGACGACCAGGATTCACCCGTTGCGCCGTTGTCAGTTCCGCTCAGCGAAAGGCAACGACCGGAGTTCAAGGCGCCAGCTCCCCCGAAGACGCCGTGACGTTCTTCTGCTGGGACGCGCTGTTAGCGGCCTTCCTGGCCTGCCGCGTTGCGATGCGAAGGACTCCATGTTTGGGCTGCCTTCACTCTTACGCAATTTGATTGCGGCCGTCACGCTGCTGGCTTCGACCTCGAGCGTCTCCGCGGCGAGCAGCACCGCTCCGGCGGAGCCTGGCGCAGACGTCAAAGACGGGAAGACGCTCGTTTCCGTAAATGGCATGACCGAGTCCGACTATGCTGCATGCGTCTCCGAGCTAACCTCCAGAAAGGTTGTCTTCGAGCAAGTGGGCAAGGTGAAGCAGCAGGGTTGCGAACTTTCCGGCGCAATCCAACTCGCAGCCGTCCCAACCGCCTTCGGCAAGGTCCGCATTTCCGGCAAGCCCACTATGCTGTGCAGTTTCGCCAGGCAGTTCAGCGATTGGGTGAGCGATGTGGGGGCACCGCTGACTCTGGCCTATACCGGCCAGAGGCTGGGACGGATCGAGGCAGGATCCAGCTTCGTTTGTACGGCCCGGTACGACAAGCCGGGTCAGGCGCCGAGCGAACATGCCAAAGGGGACGCAATCGACATATCGTCGTTCGTGTTGGCCAACAATCGCCGCATCCATGTGAAGCAGGAAGATTCCGATATTCCCGTGGAGCGCGATCTCGTCCGCGTGTTGCGGACGACGGCCTGTGCCTACTTCACCACGGTCCTCGGCCCCGGATCGGACTCAGCTCACGAAGAGCACTTCCACTTCGACACCGGCATGCATGGCGCCACGCCAAATTACCGTATCTGCGAATAAGAGAGATCGGGTCGCGTCGTCAGTTGGATGACCTGCCTAGGCAGACAGAACAGGGTCGTCATGCTTGAAGACGATATAACATATATTATTAGTTATATCTATAACTCACGATCACCACGCGATGGCCCATAAGCTGCAAACGCGCGCCAGTCGCGGAAAAGCGCGCCCAATCCATTGCAAAGGCTCACTCGGCGATAGGGGCAAACACCGCTCGCGACGATAAGGCGGGCGCGAAGATACTGACGCCCGGGCCGACTCGGAAATGGCGCCGCAACCTATTGGAATCCCATAAAACGCGCCCGAAAATGGTGCCCAAAAGCCTCACCCCAAGAACCCCTTCTCCTTCGCGTAGTAAAGGAGCGCGATCGTCTTGGCGTCGGCGATCGTCCCGCGCTCGATCATCGTGAGCGCCTCGCCGAACGGGATCTCGAGCACCTCGATGTGCTCGTCCTCGTCGACGCCGCCGCCCTTTCCGGTCCGGTCCGCTTCGCCGTAAGGAGCGACGAAGCAAGCGATTTTCTCGCTCATGCCGCCCGGGCTCATGTAGGCGTCGAAGGCGTGGACAGGGTCACGGATGACGATCCCAGTCTCCTCGAGCGCCTCGCGGATGGCGCAGATCTCGGGCGGATCGCCGTCCAGCATGCCGGCGCAGACTTCGATCGTCGCCAGCGCTCCGTCACTCAGGTACGCGCCGGCGCGAAACTGCTTGACTAGCGCGACGACCCGGCGCTCGGCGTCGTAGAGCAGCACTGCCGCTGCTTTGCCATGCCGATAGACATCATGCGTCAGGGTGCGCGTTGAGCCGTCGTCCTCCGTGACCTCGATCTCCGTACGGGTCAGATCAAACCGGCCCGTGGCCAGAACCGTGTCCCGGATCACGCGTGCAGCTTTGGCCATCGGCCCGCCTAGTAGCGGAATTGTTCGCGCAGGATCCGCTCATCGAGCGAATGGCCTGGATCATGCAAGAGGACCAGAGACGTAACTTTGTCCATCGCCACGTCGACCTCGACGACGCGGCGGATTTCGAAGTGGTCGGCGGCAGCCGCGACCGGGCGCTTGTCCGCTTCCATAATTTCGATGGTCACCCGCTGGGAATCCCGCAAGAGCGCGCCGCGCCACCGGCGGGGGCGGAACGGCGAGAGCGGCGTCAGCGCCATCAGCGGCACGCCGAGCGGCAGGATCGGCCCGTTGGCGGAAAGGTTGTAGGCGGTGGAGCCGGCTGGAGTCGAAACCAGGATGCCGTCGGCGATCAGTTCGTCCAGCTGCATCTGACCGTCAATCTCGATCCGCAGCTTGGCCGCCTGATAAGTCTGGCGTAAGAGCGACACCTCATTGATCGCGCGCGCCGTCGTCTCCGCTCCGTGGACGTCAAGCGCGCGCATGATGAGCGGATGAATGATCGACGGCAGTGCGGCCTTGAGCCGCTCGCGCAGTCCATATTCGGAATAGTCATTCATGAGAAAGCCGACCGATCCGCGGTTCATGCCGTAGATCGGCTTTGGCGCCTTCATGGTCATATGCAGGGTCTGCAGCATCAGGCCGTCGCCCCCGAGCGCAACGATGACTTCAGCCTGGTCGAGCGGGCTATTGCCGTAGAGAGCCGTGAGCCGCTCCAACGCGTCGTTGGCTTCCTTCGCGCCGGAAGAGAGGAAGGCTATCGTTTGCGTTCGCGCCATTGGCGTTACGGCCGACATGTGCACTTTCCCCAACGCCCTACGCGCGACCTTAACGGACGGCGCGCCGCCTCTTCGCGGCCGTCTCCCGCGAAGGGGAGTCTTAGCTTACCGCTGCGCCGCTTGAAAGCCGACGGGCGGGCTGCTGCATTTCTGCCGAAGCGATGGCGTTGGCGCCTCGGCCCCCCAAGAGCCCGTCGAGAGACGGCCGTTCTTCCGAACGCCCTATGGTGAGGGAGGGCACGGGTGGGGGTCCCGCGGAACGGAGAGATTATCTGCGCCGCCGTTCTTCTTTGTCGGGTAGGACTGCGCGACCCCCTCCTTGATCCTCCCCCGCAAGGGGGGAAGAGACGCGCCAGGCGATGCATGCGAAGTCAAGAGAAAAGGCGCCGCTCGCGTGAGCCATCGGCGTGATGCGCCCCTTATTGGAAGCGGATTATGGGAGCTGCTCTCGGGCGTCGGGCAGGACCCGGGCGGGCTTGCGCCCCGCGCTTTCGGCGGTTGGCAGCTTGATCAGAAACCGTGCGCCGCAATAGAAGTCGTCTGCCTTTGCAGGCGCAAGCGCGATCGCCCCGCCGTTTCGCGTCACAAGGTCGGCGGCGATCGCAAGGCCAAGGCCGGCGCCAATATCGCTCGTGGACTTGTGAAACGGCTCGAAAATCCGCTCGTTTTGATCGGGTGGAAATCCCGGACCCGTGTCGCTGACCTCGATCAGCGCCAGCCCATCGGTGCGAATGGCCGCAAAGCGAATGGCTTTAGGACGTCCATCCGTAGCGCCCTTGGCCATCAGCGCTTGAGCGGCGTTCCGGCTCAGATTTTCGAGTATACGCAGGATATGGTCCGGGTCTGCATAGACGCAGAACCGCGGAGGAATGTCGATGTTATAGTCGATTGCAGCGTCGTTTTCGGCTTTCCCCGACTCTACGACCTGCCCCACCAACTCGCTCAGATCAAAGCGGCGGCGCGACGGGGGAAGCTCGCGGCTTGCGCCATAGGTCAGTGTCGACTGGCAGAACTGGATCGCGCGATCGAGGGTCGCGACCAGGCGCGGCGCCAGCCGTTGGGCGAGTGGATCGGGGATCGTCGCCAAGCGATCCGAGATGAGTTGGGCGGCGGACAGCATGTTGCGCAGATCGTGATTGATGCGCGCGACTGCCATGCCGAGCTCCGCCAGGCGCTTTCCTTGCGCCAGTTCGTGCGCCAGCGACCGCTGCATGACCGCGAGCGCCGCCTCGGCGCGGCCGATCTCGTTGCCCCGCCCGGAGGGCGCGATCACCCGCGAGGCGTCCTGCGGACTCTCGCCGAAGGCGATGATGTTGGAGGTGAGGCGGCGGACCGGTTGAAGCACCATGCGCCACAGCGCCGCCCACAGGACGCAAGTGACGACCGCCGCGATGATCAGCGAAATCGTGAGAAAATTGTATGACACGCGCCGCAGCGACTGGATCAGCGTCGTCTCGTCGAAGGCGAACTCGATCGCCGGTTCGTACGCTTGCGCCGGAGCGCTCAGATTCACGATAGTCCCGGGCGCGGCGAACAGGGCGTGAAACGTGGCCGCAATGCTCTCGAGATAGGAACTGTCGTCGGCGATGATTGACTCGACGCCCGGCAGCGGTCCGCCCGCGGTAACGAATTCCCGGCGTCCCGCCGGCGTCTCGATCGCCATCCACTTCACGTCGACGCTGTTCAGGATCTTTTGCGACAGGCCCTGGGGCGGGGTCGGTCCGGCCAGCCCGAAAGCGTTGACGGTCGTCTGGACGGCGCTGATCTTGCCGTGCAGCCACATCTCGCGATGAGCGGTGAGCTTGGTCACATAGAACAGGCTCATCGCCAGGAGGACGAATCCGATCGTAACCGCAAGGACGCGCGCCGCGAGGCCGAAGCCATGTAACGGCAACGCGAGTCCCGGCGCGCTTGCGCGCCTTGCGAGCGCTTCCGCGAGCGCGGGCGTTTCAGCGCGGCCTTCGCCCCGGGACGGAAGGTCTAACATCAGATAGCTCGCCCTCAGCCGTTGAGTTCGTCCTCTATATGGGCCTTGATTATGGCCGAAAAATTGGCGTCGGCTCGAAATCCGAGGCTTATTGCCCGCGCCGGATCGAAATCCCGCGCCCATCCGGCGACGATTTTGGCGATCGTCTCATCGGGTTGGCGGCGGATGAGGGCGACGGTCTTGTCGCCGGCGATGGCGCGCAAAGCCTCGATCTGTTCCCCGACGGTAACGCTCACACCGGGCAGATTGAGCGAGCGGCGGGAGCCGAGCAGGGAGAGGTCGAGTTCCGCCGCGCGCAGTAGAAACTCGACCGCCGCGCGGGGCGAGGCGTGCCAATGACGAACGTCGTCGCCAACCGGCAGGATCGCCTCCTTGCCGGCGAGGGGCTCACGGATGATGCCGGAGAAAAACCCTGAGGCGGCTTTGTTGGGGGCGCCGGGTCGAACGCAGATCGTGGGCAGGCGCAGCCCAACGCCGTCGAAGAAGCCGCGCCTCGAATAGTCAGCGAGCAAGAGCTCGCAGATCGCTTTCTGGGTTCCGTAGCTGGTCAATGGAGCGGCCAGAAACTCGTCTCCGATCTTGTCCGGAAACGGCGCGCCATAGACGGCGATCGAGGAGGTGAAAATCAGACGCGGCTTGTAGGCGCCGCCGGCAAGCGCCTGCTCGCGCCGGATCGCCTCGAATATCGCATGGGTTCCGCCGACGTTGATGGCGTAGCCTTTATCGAAATCCGCCTCGGCTTCGCCTGAAACCACTGACGCCAGCAGGAAAATGACGTCGGGCCGCGGAGCCACGAGTTTTGGCGCGGCATAGGACGCGGCGATGTCGAAGGCGTCGAGCGCAGTGGGGAAGGGCGCATTGGCTGGCGGCTGAGGCGCGACGATGTCGACGAGATGCGCATGGGTGATGGCGCGGCCTGCGAGTTTTCCATCGCGGACGAGGCGGGCGGTCAATTTGCGCCCGATCATGCCCGCTGCACCGACAATAAGCACCTTCATCCAAGCATTCTCCCTTCGCCGGCCCGCGCGATCCGGGCCGCGGACCATCGCAATTTAGAGCGCTTTTGCCGCCCTGCATATTCCCCTCGTGTTGTCAAGTTGTTCTGAGTGTTTGCTGAGTGGAAAATCAGACGCGCCTTGTTTCTGCCGGATACACCCTGCAGACAAAATCTCGTAATGTTCAGAACAAAGAGGTGTAGTGAATGCGGAAAGTCATCTTTGTATGTGCGGCAGTCGCCGGATTTACGAGTGCAGCGGCCGCCAGCGAATTGGGTATAGCTTCCTATTATCAAAATTCACACCACAGCGGACTGATTGCTGCCCACAAAACTCTTCCATTTGGAACGAAGGTGAAGGTGTTCAATCTCGACAATGGCCGCAGCGCCATCCTGAAAATCGTCGACCGGGGACCGTTCATTCGCGGCCGGGTCATCGACGTATCGCTCGCCGCCGCCAGCGCGCTCGGTTTCCGCCAGGCGGGCCTTGCGCATGTGCGGATCCAGCGGGTCTGAGCCGCGTAAGCTCGAGGGCGGCTAGTTCCCGCCCTCGAGCAGCCGCCGCGCGATCACCTGCGCCTGGATCTCCGCCGCGCCTTCGAAAATGTTGAGAATGCGCGCGTCGCATAAGACCCGCGAGATCGGATATTCGAGCGCGAATCCATTACCGCCATGGATCTGCAGCGCGTTATCCGCCGCCGCCCAGGCGACGCGCGCGGCGATGAGCTTCGCCATGCCCGCCTCGAGGTCGCAGCGGCGGCCCTCGTCCTTGGCGCGGGCGGCGAAATAGGTCATCTGGCGGGCGATGTGGATCTCCACCGCCATCATCACGAGCTTGTCGGCGACGCGAGGAAAATGGATGATCGTCTTGCCGAACTGTACCCGCTCTTTGGCGTAGCGCAGGCCGAGCTCGTAGGCGCATTGGGCCACGCCGACCGCGCGAGCAGCGGTCTGGATGCGCGCAGATTCGAAGGTCTCCATCAATTGCTTGAAGCCCTGGCCTTCCACTCCGCCGAGCAGGGCGTCGGCGGGCAGGCGGAAGCCATCGAAGGCGATCTCGTATTCCTTCATGCCGCGATAGCCGAGCACTTCGATTTCCCCGCCCGACATGCCGTTGGCCGGGAATGGATCCGCATCCGTCCCGCGCGGCTTCTCGGCCAGAAACATCGACAGGCCCCGGTAGCCGCGTTCGTTCGGATCGGTGCGGACGAGGAGCGTCATCAGGTCGGCGCGGACGGGATGGGTGATCCAGGTCTTGGCCCCGCTGACGACGTAGTCGTCGCCGTCGCGGATCGCGCGGGTTCGCAAGGACGCCAGGTCGGAGCCGGTGTTGGGCTCGGTAAAGACCGCCGTCGGCAGGATCTCGCCGCTCGCGATCCTGGGCAAGTATTTCTGTTTCTGCGACTCCGTGCCGCCGACAATGATGAGCTCAGCGGCGATCTCGGACCGGGTGCCGAGCGAGCCCACGCCGATATAGCCGCGCGACAGCTCCTCGGACACGACGCACATCGCCACCTTGCCGAGCCCCATACCCCCGTAAGCCTCGGGGATGGTGAGGCCGAAGACGCCCAGGGCGCTCAATCCGGCGATGACCTCGAGCGGGATATAGACGTTGGCGCGATGCCAACTTTGTGCGTGCGGAACGACCTCTGCGTCGGCGAATCGGCGCATCTCGCCGCGGATCGCCTCGAAAGTCTCGTCGAGACCCGAATCACCGATCGCGCTCTCGCGCGCTTCCCCGATCAAAGCGGCGAGGGCGGCGCGGTTTTCCCGCGTATTGCCTGAGCCGATCAGCGCCTCGACGGCGTCGTTGCGAAACGGCGCGATGTCGTCGGGAGCGAGGCCGAAGTCGGTGAGGCGCAGGGTTTCGCCCTGATTCATCGGGATGCCGTTGAACATCTGGGCGAGATATTCGCCAAGCCCAATGCGGGTCAGGAGCTGTTCGGTCTCCCCAAAGCGGCCATCTTCCTGCACGCGCCTGGCGTAAGCCGCCATTTCCTTGATCGCTTCGACATAGGTCGCCAGCCACGCCAGCCCGTGGACGGCGTGCTGTTCCGCTTCGATTTTGTCGGCGCTGAGCTTGCCGTCTTCGCTCACCTGCTCGCGCACAGCATCGAGCGCGCTATCCATCAGTCCCTGGGCGGCCAAGTGGGCCCGGCGGGCAAGGTCGTCGAGCGTCAAGGGGGTCGCTCCTTCAGTCGGGCGCCGTTGTTGCGCCGCAGCATGCGTCGCCGCATCTGCCGTTGCAATGCGCCTCCTAGCGCCGTCGGGTGTGAATTCGCCCTCGCGCGGGTGGCGCTTGTGGCCGCACCCGGTCAAAATGGCCGCTGGCGACGGGAGGCTCGGGCGAGTTGCGTGGGGCGCTACGAATCATCTGGCAGGCGGCGGAGAAATTCGCCGCCGATGACGGCTGGGCGATCGCCAGCTATATCGGCCTGACGCTGCTGACTTCGTTGTTCCCGTTCCTGATTTTCGTTGCGGCGGTTGCCGGGTTCTTTGGCTCGTCCGATCTCGCCCATGAGGCGGCGAAGCTCGTATTCGCCGAATGGCCCGAGGTTGTGGCGCGCCCGATCGCCGACGAGGTCGAGCGGGTTCTGACGACCCCACGGAGCGGCGGATTGCTGACCTTTGGCGCCGTCTTCTCGTTCTATTTCGCTTCGAGCGCCATCGAAGCGCTTCGGGTCGGGCTCAATCGCGCCTATGGCCTCGTGGAGCCGAGACCTTGGTGGATGCTGCGCCTCCAGTCGTTGGGGCTGGTGCTGATCGGGTCGATCGCCCTGTTGGCGTTGGCTTTCCTCGTCGTGCTCGGACCGCTGATCGTGGACACCCTCGGGGCCTTCTTTCCCTCAGTGGAGCAGGCGCACCCCCTGCTCACGTTCCTCCGCATCGGCATTGCCGCCCTGATGCTCGCGAGCTCGCTCATCCTCGCCCACCTCATCCTGCCGGCCCACCGGGTGGGGTTTCGCGATATCCTGCCGGGCGTCGCGCTGACCTTTGTCGCCAGCATCGCCTTCGGCGAGCTTTTCGGCGCCTATCTGAGCGAGTATTTGCGCAACTACATTTCGACCTATGCCGGCCTTGCCTCCGTCATGATCGCCCTTGTCTATCTCTATTGGGTGGCGCTCTTGTTCGTGTTCGGCGGCGAGCTCAACGCGTCGATCATCAGGGCGCGCCAGCAGCGCCAGGAAACTGAAGGCGCGCTGTCTCACCCATGAGCAGCGCCGGAGCGAAGAGACCGGGAGGCAGCGGGGGTCTCGGGCTGAAAGCTGGCTGAAATAAACGGCAGCACAAACGAACGAGGTTGGGCTCGAGTGGGCGCTTGTCCTTCAGCCGAGCGGCGGGCGGGCGGCATTTCGAGTCCGTTTTGGGCGATTCCAATGGGTTGCGGCACCCTGTCAAGTATTGTTCTTTCTCTCCCAATTTCAAAGGGTTAAGCTACAAACGGTAAGCTGTGCCGGCCCCTGTCGCAACGCTGTCGCAACATTTGTTCTACTAGCCACCCCCCGCGGGCATTCACGGATGGATTTCGCGAGATCGCCCAAAGCGGTCGCGGACCTCTTGATCCCAAAACGGCGGCAG
>DASXXT010000260.1:0-4609 GCA_036502965.1 Roseiarcus sp.
ACCAGTTCCTGCAGGACAGCACCAACAAGCGCGACGACGGCTATGGCGGCTCGGTCGAGAACCGCGCCCGGCTGATGCTCGAAGTGACGGACGCCGTCGTCTCCGTCTGGGGACCGGGCCGGGTCGGCATGCATCTCGCGCCGCGCGCCGACACGCATGACATGGGCGACAGCGATCTGCCGGCGACCTTCGGTTATGTCGCGCGCGAGCTCGCCAAACGCAAAATCGCGTTCATCTGCGCCCGCGAATCGACCAAGGCGCCGCGGCTCGGCCCCGAGCTCAAGGCGGCGTTCGGCGGCGTCTATGTCGCGAACGAGGGCTTCGGGCGTGAGGAGGCGGAGGCGGCAATCGCCGCCGGCGAAGCCGACGCGGTCGCGTTCGGCAAGCTCTTCATCGCCAACCCGGACCTGCCGCGACGCTTTGGGCTCAGCGCGCCGCTCAACCGTTGGAACGCCGATACGTTCTACAGCGATGGCCCCGCCGGCTACACCGACTATCCGGCGCTCGAGGAAAAGGCGGCCGCGGAGTAAAGCCGAGCGCGCGCCGCTCACGGCTTGAGGTGCTCGATCTCCATGAAGGCGAAATCGAACGGATTGGCGTTGACCACATTGTGCTCGACGCCCTCCCGCCGCGCGTAAGGAACATGGCGCTTGAGCGGAGCCGTGCGTGAGCCGCCGCCGGGCTCCTCGAGCAGAAGGTCGCCGTCGAGCATGGGCACGACGACATAATCGGCCTCGTGCCGGTGCCACCCCGTTTCAGCGCCCGGCGCGAACCTCCACTCGGTGACCCGCACATGCGGCTCCGAGATGTGGACATGGGGCACGGCTTTCGGTCTCGATGGCATGGGCAACTCCGTTCACAGCTCGATTGGGCTCCACTCTAGCGCCTGCCGGGCCGTCGTTCGCAAGTGCCGGAGCGGGGCTGCGGAAGCCCTTCGGATACAGCCAACGCGCGAACTGCCTTCGAGCAAAAGCAAATAAGCGCTCGTAAACGCCGTCAGCTCCTCACGCCCGCGATCAGCCTCAGCCAGGGCGCCGAATGAAAGGCGCCCATCATGAGGTACATCGGGACCATTCCGCTCCAGAGCGAGCCCTGTTGCGCCGCGGAGCAGAGCGGCTCCATGACGCCGCCAAGGCAAACGGTGATGAGCGCCATCATCGCAAACGCCGGCGCCGCGGCGAGACTGAGCCAGTCGGCCGCGACGCGGGCGATCGCCGCGCCGTCGCCCCCATGGCTCCCGCCGCCGACCGAATTGGCGCGGTAGGCCTCGCTCATCATTTCGCGCCTGCCTCGGCATTCCGGAAGGCGGCCTCTCCGGCGTCCGACACCCTGGCCCATTGCGGATCGACCGACTTCTCGGCTTCGTAATTGTCGTGCCAGTTCCACCATTTGTAGGGCGGCGTCTGGGGATAGCCTTCGGGCGAATCCTCCCAAACTTCCTGGCGCCCGAGCGGCGTCGCGTCGAGATAATTCCAGACCGTGCCCATCGCCTCATCGCCACGATTGTTGATGAAGTAGGTGCGGAAGATTCTGTCGCCGTCGCGGAAGAAGACGTTGTGGCCGTGCCACTCGTCCACCCCGAAGTCAGCATCGAAGCTGTCGGTGATGGTGTACCATGGCATACGCCAGCCCATCCGTGCTTTGAGGCGCGCGATGTCCGCCTGCGGCGCGCGGGAGGCGTAGGCCAGCGTCGTGTCGCGGGCGTTCAGGTGGGCGAGATGCGAGACCTGATCGGCGCCCAAGGAGCAGCCGCGGCAGGCATGGTCAGGCCAGCCGAACACTCCGGGCTCGAAGAACGCGCGATAAACAATCAGCTGACGGCGGCCCTCGAACAGGTCGATGAGACTCGCCTTGCCCTTGGGCCCAATGAACTCATAGGCCTTCTCGACCGCCATCCACGGCATTCGCCGACGTTCGGCAGCGAGCGCGTCATGGGCGCGCATCACGGACTTCTCCTTCACGAGGAGCTGCTCACGCGCAGCGTCCCAGTCCTGTCGCGATACAATCGGGGGGGTGTCCATCGCTAACCTCCTGCTTGCTGAATGGTTTGGTGGGCCGGAGCAACGCCATATTCATCGTGGCGGCGCCACCAAATGCCCGCTTCGTTGCGCCCCCTCGGCGCCCGGTCGAGCCATTGGTAGGCGCCCCAGAGTCCATCCAAGCCGCGCGAATAGGTCGAATAAACGTGGTAGATGACTCCGTCATCGATCGCGAAGGCGCTCATGCCCGGCCGATCGCGCATGAAAGTCCGCCCGTCGGTTCCGCAAGACGCCGCGAACCGGGCGACCGGCTCCGGGACTTGCGCCGCGGTCAGCGGGTGGTCGCCGCGCCGATAATTGTACTCAACGCTTCCCTGGCGCTGCTGTTCCTCGGTGATCGAAACGTTGAAATCGAAATTGAAGTCGTCGCCGAAGGAGGAGGCCCAGGGAAACGCCCACCCCATCCGCCGCTTGTAGGCTTGCAGCTTCGCCAGCGGCGCGCGGGACACAGCCCACAACGCGACGTCGTGGTTGGCGAGGTGCACGGCGAAGCCGTTGAACCCGTCGGCGATCATCGAGCAGGACGGACACCCCGCCGCATAGTCGGGCCCGAACATGAAGTGATAGACGAGCAGCTGCGAGCGCCCGCCGAAAAGGTCCGTGAGCGAGGCGGGGCCTTGGTCGGTGTCGAACCGGTACGTCTTGTCGACCTCAACCCACGGCAGCTCCTGGCGCCGCCGCGCCACGTCGTCGCTCAGGCGCGTCAGCTCTTTTTCCTTATTGAGCAGCTCGAGCCGGGCCTTCAGCCATTGATCGCGCGAAACGACATGATTGTGCATGGGTTAACCTCGTGTTTGCCGATATTGAGTTCGATGGCTCGTCATCGCGAGCCGGAGCGAAGCGGCGGCGTGGCGATCCAGGGATGAAACGCGCCGCCCAACGATCCCTGGATTGCTTCGTCGCCATAGCCCGTCGAAAGACGGGCGTCTCTCGACGCCCTATGCTCCTCGCAATGAGAGACCATGCCAGTCATTGCGGGATGCGCTGGTCGTATTCGGCTCTCAGGCGACTGAACCGGTCCCAGAAGGGCTCCGACATCTCGCCGTTGAGGCGCGCGGCCAGCATGTCGAGATGCGCGTGCCAGCCGGTGCTGACGCCGACCATCATACCGCGGGTGGGCAGGCGGCGGTGGACCACGGTGAGGAGCACCTTCTCGCCCCTCGGCTCGAGCACCATCGAAACGTCGCTGTCGTCCTTTCCCCAGGTGAAGACGAGCTTGCGCGGCGGATCGAGCTCGATGATTCGGCTCTCCATCCGGTGCTCCTCGCCGAAGCCCTCCGGCCGCTTGCCCGGCGGGTCGGTGAGCTCGCTGTTGCGCCAGACAAGTTCGAACGGCGCGCCGACCTTCATCTCCATGTCGCCGGACGCCAGCCATTTGCGGCGCAGATCGCTCTCGGTGAGATAGGCCCAGACCCGCTCGATCGGGCCGAGCAACATACGCTGGATTGTCAGCGTGGCCGGCTCGCTGAGAGCGCCATAGGCGTCGACTTTCGCGCGTTCGTTCATTTCTCGTCTCCTTGTTTGGGGGTCGTGGATTTTTGCTCGTCCTCCTCGCGGAGGAGGCGATCGAGAATATCGAGGCGCGCGGTCCAGAAGCGCTCGTAGAAGCTCAGCCACTCGCGGGCGGTCTCGAGCGGCCCCGGATCGAGGCGGCAGAGGTGGGCGCGCCCGCGCACCTCGCGCTGGATCAATCCGGCGCCTTCCAAGACTTTGATGTGCTTCGAGGCCGCGGCAAGCGACATGGCGAAGGGTTGCGCCAGCTGGCCGACGGTTCGCTCGCCAGACGCGAGTTCGAGAAGCATCCGCCGGCGCGTAGCATCGCTGAGCGCGTGAAAGACGGTACCGAGCTGAGGCGCCTCTAGTTCAACCATGTGGTTGAATATGCGCCAGCGATTTTAGAAAGTCAACCCTCTGGTTGAATGACAGGACGCTTGCAGCACACGTGGCATAACGGACGGCTCTTTTGCAAGGCATCTTCTTTACGAAAAACCGAACTTGTGCTATACCTGTATCGCTTGCCGGATGAGTTCCTGACGGCTTGGCGGAGGCTCGGAGAACGAGAGGGAGCGCCTTTGAGACGGTTCGTATAGGGCGTGAGACAGGAGATGACTTTTTTATTTGGATTCGTTGCAACCCATTGAAAAGTCCGGATTCGGCCAAAGGAATCCAAACAAATCCAAGCCTTTTTGCTCGGTTTTATTTGGATTTGCTTGGATTTTCTTGGACGGGTTTGGCCGTCGGTTGCCGGTTGTCTATAACGCCGCGCGCCCGTGTTTATGGCCCGAGTTACCCGACGCCAGCCACGCCAGCGCCACGAACCGGGCCACGTCGGCCTCTTCGGCCCGCATGGTCGGTTCGAGCCCAGCGGCGCCGAGAAGCGCGCCGAGGTCGAGCCCACGCTCAGCCGCGAAGCCCTTCAGCGACTGGCGCAGCATCTTGCGGCGCTGGCCGAACGCGGCCTGAGCGAGCGCCGACAGCGTCGCCGCGTCGCACGGCGCCGGGCTCGCCCGCGGAGTGAGCTCGACCACGCTCGACGTGACCTTCGGCGCGGGAACGAAGGCGGCGGGCGG
>DASXXT010000261.1:0-8459 GCA_036502965.1 Roseiarcus sp.
CGGAGGGGCGCGCAAGGAGGCGGAAAAGCTCGGCGTTCCCTTCCTCGGCGAGGTGCCGCTCGACATCGCCATCCGCGCCAATTCGGATGACGGGCGCCCGGTCATCGCCAGCATGGCGGAAAGCCCGCAAGCCAATGCCTTGACCGAGATTGCGCGACGGGCGGCGGATACGCTCGCCGCCGGCGCGCCGGGCGCGAAGGCTGCGCCGCGCATCCGCATCCTGGAGTGAAGGGAACCGCAGTGTCCTGGCCGACCGATATTACGGCGATGGACAAAGGGCGCGTCCTGGAAGTCGCCTTCGACGACGGCCAGGTGATCCGCCTGACCGCCGAGAGGCTGCGCGTCGAGAGCCCGAGCGCCGAAGTGCAGGGGCATTCGCCGAGCCAGAAGCGGACGGTCACAGGCAAGGAGAACGTCGCGATTACCGCGATCGAGCCCGTTGGCAATTACGCGATCAAGATCGTGTTCGACGATGGACACGACACCGGCCTCTATAGCTGGGACTATCTGCGTAAGCTGGCCAGTTAACCAGCTACGGGCGGTCGCGGCGCAGCGACAACGGTCAGAAGCGCGAGAGAACCGTGCCCGCGATGTCGCACTGGAAGCCTTCCAGCGCTCGCGAGATTTTGCTGATGTCCCTCACCTTCGTTCGGTGTCGCCGCGCCGCGATCATCGCGGCGCCGACGCGGGACGCGACTACGTATGCGTCGGCGCTCTCCAACGCCGCCGGCGTATCGTAGATCACCACGCCATAGTTGCGCTGAGCATTCTGCGACAGCGTCAAAAATTCCTTGGAGCTCAGCAATTCCTGCGGGTGGGGCGCCGTTGCGCCTGCGACGAGCAGCGACAGGCCGGGCACAACGTCGAGAGTGACAGGCGGCAATTCGGCCTCGCCATGGGTCAAGGCCTCGACCAGACCCTCCGTCTTCGGATCCACGCCAAACAGCGCGGCGAGCCTTGGCTTCCTCAAGTTTGCATCGACAAGGAGAGTGGGAACAGCCATCTGGGCGAAAGACAACGCAAGATTGGCGGCGAAATTCGTGACTCCGACCCGCCGATGGGGTCCGATGACGGCGAAGGCGTTCTTACCCTGCGACAAGGGCCCGGTTGCGAGCGCAGAGCGCACGGAGCGGAAGGCTTCCGCGGCGGTGCTGAATGGCTGGTAGCCGACGACCAGTTCGCGGGAAAAGCGGGCTTCGTCGACGCCGAAATTCAGAACCGGATAATTGTAGCGTTTCGACAGCGCCAGAAACAAACTGTCGCGCCGCACCAGGCCCAGCGCGATCGCCGCCTCTCCAAACGTCAGCCCTTTGCGGCGCTGAAATCCGCGGATGGCCTCGACCTGAGCCTCGCTCAGATTGCCGGCCGCGAGAATCTGCTGCTCAATCGGATCCTTCGACGTCTGGACGGCGACGACGTTGTCGCCCTCTTTCTGATAATTTGGTTTGATCGCCATGGACTCAAGCTCTCAATTATTCGACTGTTGACCCGCCGCGCCCGACGAAGCCCGAAGGACGTTACACCCAACTGTTTTCCGAACCGTTCCTGGTCCTTGGGGCTGGCCCGCGGCCGCCCAAAACCACTTGTCAAGACTGCCGGCCGAGTCCTATCGACTCAGGCGGGTCGAAGGCTGCGGCGTGATGCGCCAATTCGCGCCTTCGCGCGCCCCGCGCTGCCGAGCGCGCCCAAGAACGGCGCCTGGGCGGCATACTCCAGATCGACTGGAAAGCGAACTCGCCGATCCGCCGCTTCGGCGAGAAGCGCCAGGATCAGCCCAAGCGCGAGGCCGGCGGCGATCCCGACTGGCATTACGATAAACGGCTTTGGAAACGCCGGCTCGATGGGCGGAAACGCCTTGTCGAGGACCGTCATATCCGAAAACGTCAGCTTGCTCTTCAACTTAGCCTGTTCCGCCGCCCTTTCCCGGGCGTTAACCTGCTCGGCGCGGAACCCGACGTCGCGCTCCAATTGGCCGAGCCGCTCGCGCTGCGCTTGAATCTCGATCAACGACTTCTGCGCTTGCAGTTGCTCGGCCTCGAGCGAAGCGATCTGGGTTTGCACCGTGTCGATGCGCTCTTTCAGATGCTGGCGCATTTTCTCAGTCGCCTCGCCAATCTGCTTGTGAAGCGTGGCCAGATTCGTCTGTTGAGCCAGCATCTTTGGATTGCTGGGGCCCAGGATACCCTTGGAGACTGCATTCTCGGATTCGGCGGTCGACAGCTTCTCTTTCAAACCGCTGAGAATTTGCAGATCGGGATCCGACGGGTCGTTCGACAAGTTGGTGGAGCCGCTGGTCAGGCGGCTCTGAAGGGCGGTGAGCCCCGCTCTGGCGCCCGACAACTCCGTGGCGATCGCCATGTATTGGTTGGTCTCCCTGTCGCCGCCCCCGGCTGAGACCACCACCATATTTGTCTTGTTTTGGAAGGCTCTAAGCGCCGCGCGCGCGTCGTCCAGTTCCTTACGCAATTCGTCGAGTTGCGGAGCAAACCACCGCGCGGTCTGGTCGGCTTCGGCGGCCTTCATGGCCACCGAGGCGTCGATTGTCGCCGCGAGAAACGCATTGGTGATCAACGCCGCCTGGTTCGGATCGCCCGACTTATATTTAATCGCCAGGACGTTCGTTCCCATAATGAACGACGGAGCGACATTCTTCTGCAGGCCGCCGGCCATCCATTCCGCGATGCTCTCGCGTCCGAAGGAAGGCGACTTTCGGAAATTCTCCTGCACCTGCGGATTGTCGGTCAAGTTCAATCGCTTGACGACATCGACCGCCACTCGCTGGCTGGTGACGAGCGAAAGAATGTTGCCCTGTACTAGCCCCATCAGGCCGCCGCCCATCGTCGTTTCAGAAATCGGATCGACGTTGCCGGGGTCGATGCTCGCGGTCGCAATGGCGTCGTAACGGCCCGGCACGAACAGCAATACCCCGCCCGCCACGATCACGGTGGTGAGGAGCGCCAGCAAGACGATCCACGCCCGACGCAAGAGGATCACCAGAATTTGGCTTACCGACACGATCCGACTCCAGCGCTCGAGGTCAACTCAGAATGAGGACATAGCAGAGCTTAGTGACTAGAATATGCGCTCGCTCACGATAATCGTATCGCCTGCTTCCACTTGGTCGTCAAGTGAAGCCGGGACCTCGTAGGTTTGCCCGTTGCCTGACATGCGCTTGATCCGGATCCGCCATTCCGATCCGAGGACCGCCAATCCGCTCCCGATCGAAATCGCTTGCTGGACCGTGAGAGGACGAAGCAGCGGGAATTCGCCGGTATGACCGACATACCCGTAGAGATAGTAGAATGGCGCGAGGTCGACAAAAACCTCATCATTGTTTGCGATCCGCAGGCTAGCGCCAGGGCCGCGCCCAGCTTGGACGTCCTTGGACTCGAACTTGACGGTCGCGCCGCCGGCGCGGCGCACAGTGACCGTTCCACCCAGGGCGGCATCCCGCAGTCCGCCTGCCCGGGACAGCAGTTGCGTGAGATTTGTTGGCCGATCGAGCGTATACACTCCGGGCACGCTCACCTGGCCTTGAACGCTTGCTTGCGTGCCGTAGCTGGTGATTTCGACCAGTACGTGGGGCTCGGTGACGATCTGACGCGCCGCCAACTGCCTTTCGATCGTATGCGCCAACTGGTCTTCATTCAGTCCGGCGGCCCTGATCCGGCCAACATAGGGAAAGCTGATCGTCCCATCCGTTTCGACGCGGGTCGTGGTATCCATGTCGGGTTGGTTGACGACCTTGATGGAGACCGAGTCTTGCGGCGTGAGAACCCGGCCCCCGGCGGCGAGCGCCCAACCGGGGACGACCGCGCCGATGGTCAAGACGGCCAGCCACAGCGTCCATCGCCGGGCCATTCGGATCGTTGTCAGCATTGCTTCCGCTCCCACTTCGGACTTCTAGTATGGTCTATAGTTCAGGCTTACTGTCACCAAATCCTGCGGGGTGATGAAACCACCTCCGACCCGCTCATTATATGAGGCGTTCAGCGCGGCCGACAGGAAGGGCGTCATGGAGTAGCTCAAGCCGGCATTCAAGCTGTAATTTTTCTGCGTGTTAAAGACAAAAGGGGAAATGTTCACCTGCGCGATCGCCGCGGTGAATGATGAGGTCGAATAGTCGGCCGAACCGCCGGCGGTGACGCTGATCTTTGGCGTTAGCTGATAGGTCAGATCCATCGCAACATTGTAGCTCTGCTGCGCGTTGGCGACAACCGTCGTCGGAGGAGAAATTGATCGTGACGCGGACGCGTTCAGCGATAACTTGGGCGTAAACGCCCACGTCGTGGACAGCGTATAGATTGGCAGGAGCGTCTTGGGGAGACCCAAGGTGAACCCGTTCGTGACCCCAACCAGTCCAATTAGTCCCGTCACGGTAAGGTTGGAATTGATTTGTCGAGTATAGTTTAGAGTGAATCTATGAAAGTCGGTCTCGGTGGCTAAGCCGAGAGCCGCCTGCGCCGCGCTTCGACCGGTGAACTTCTCATCGGAAATGCTTGCGAGCGCCGTCAGAGTGCTGTAGCCTTTCGCATATTCAACGCCCGCGGAGATAAGCGCGGTTCGAGAATTATTCAGCGCATTGGCGGCGTTTGAATTCGTGGTGGTCGTTAGACCGCTGTTGAATAGCAACGAATATCCGTTGGAGACCGCGCATCTTCCAGTTTCGTTGAGCGCGTTTGTCGTCGAGAAGTTGACCCCGGTTCCGACCTGTTCCGTGAGCTGGCCGGGCGACTTGGAGAGGCTCGCAGCAAGAGTTCCCGAGCATCGCGACGTCACGGTCCAGTCAACGCCGGCGTTCAGCGAGTACACAGTTGAATCAAAGGCGACCTGATGAACATACCGTATCACACCGTAGGTCGCGTCCAAAAACAGCTGTTGACCGGACACGTTCGCCTTGGTTGAGACGCCAAAATTGGTTGTCGACGTGAAATCGCCGAGGACCTGGCCTGGCCGAGCGACGCCAATCGGAAGAGAATTTATGTTCGAATTATAGGACACGGTCTGGGAAGCGGTCAGCCTAAACGGCAGATCCGCCCAATTTTCTGGGATCGAAGGCAGGACAAACCCAGACCCGTTTGCCGCGGTCACAGAGCTCGATAGCTCCTGCCCCCGGCCGCCGGTTACCGCGCCAAGCGTCAGGACCACCCCGAGCGTCAAGGCCGCGCTCCGCCTCATACCACCCCTTTGCCTCAAAACGCATGCACGCGCACGAACAACGCCTAGTCGTCTCTGCCGATGTCGTCCGTCACACTCGCTAACTCTATGTAAGTCTTGACTACACGGACAATTCCGCTCGCCGTCGGTCTCGGCCTCAGATTGGCGACCTTGCCGGCGGCTTCCTCCGGAAACGGGCTTGAACCAAGGCCATGACGTCCTCGTTAACCGCGGAGGCGGCGGCTTTCGGGCGGCGCACAGCCGCGCGTTACGACCGACGCAAACAGCCATGCATACGCATATTCGGCCTCCCCCGACAAGGCGACAAAAGCCACACTTGCGGACAAAATACGTTTGATCGCGCCCTTCTGGACATGATTGTCTAGACCTGCGCTAAACAGTCCGGTAGCAAGGGTGACAGGCGCTTCAGTCAAGGAGGGGCCGCAGATGAAAGCGCACTACCGCGTCGTTGTTATCGGTGGGGGCGTGGTTGGGGCTTCGGTCCTTTACCATTTGACGAAATTTGGATGGAGCGACGTGGCGCTGGTGGAGCGCTCGGTCCTCACCGCCGGCTCGTCCTGGCATGCCGCCGGCGGCTTTCATGCTCTCAACGCCAACCCCAACATGGCGATCCTCCAAGCCTATACGATCGACCTCCTGAAGGAGGTCGAAGCCGAGTCAGGCCAGCCGATCGACATGCACATGACCGGAGGCATTTCCGTCGCTTCCGCGCCGGAGCGCTGGGAGTGGCTGCAGTCGTCCTACCGCCGCTTCCAGGCGATCGGGATTGATGACGTCCGCCTGGTGACGCCGGAGGAAATCAAGGCCCGCTGCCCGATCATCAATGTCGAGGGCGTGCTCGGGGGCATGTGGGCGGACCGCGAGGGCTATGTCGACACCACAGGAACTGTCTGGGCTTACGCCGGCGCGGCCAAGAAACGCGGCGCGACGGTGATCGAGCACAATCGGGTGCTGGAGCTGAAGCAGCGCCCGGACTCCTCCTGGGACCTCATCACCGACGCGGGCGTCATCACCGCGGAGCATGTGGTGAACGCCGCAGGCTTATGGGCGAAGCAGGTCGGTCGGATGGTCGGGCTCGACCTTCCGCTCTCGCCGTTGGAGCATCACTACCTCCTGACCGAGACGATCCCCGACATCGCTGCGCTTAAGACTGAACTGCCGATGATCGTGGACCTCGAGGGGTTCACCTACATGCGCCAGGATCAGAAGGGCATGCTGGTGGGCATTTACGAGACCCATCCCCAACACTGGTCGATGGACGGCGCGCCATGGGACTATGGCGTTGAGCTCCTGCAGGAGAACATCGACCGCATCGCCGGCGAACTCGAGCTTGTTCACCGCCGCTATCCGGTCTTGCAGACAGCGGGGGTGCGCAAATGGGTCAACGGCGCCTTCACCTTCTCGCCCGACGGCAATCCGCTCATCGGTCCAATCGCGGGCAAGCGCGGTTATTGGCTCGCTTGCGGCGTCATGGCGGGTTTTCTGCAAGGCGGCGGCGTCGGCAAGTCGCTGGCGGAACTGATGATCCATGGCGAGGCGTCGACCGACATCTACGGCCTCGACATCGCCCGGTACGGTGACTTTGCGTCCAATCGCGAATACATCAAGCAGACGACTGGCGAATTCTACGCTCGCCGCTTCGTCATGTCCTATCCCAACGAGCAACTGCCCGCCGGTCGGCCGCTCAAAATGACGCCGGCATACGACGCGATGACGGAGGCGGGCTGTCGCTGGGGGAATTCCTGGGGACTGGAGATTCCGCTCTTCTTCGCGCCGGCGGGATTTGAGGAAAAGCCGACGCTCAAGCGCTCGAACGCCTTCGACATCGTAGGCGCCGAATGCCGCATGGTGCGGAACGGCGTCGGCCTCATCGATATCGCCTCGTTCTCGCGCTACGAAGTGACCGGCCCCGAGGCTGAAAGCTGGCTCGACTGGATGACGGTCTCCCGCCTGCCCAAGCCCGGTCGCGCGCGTCTGGCGCCGATGCTGTCCGAGACCGGAACGCTCAAAGGCGACCTCACAATCATCAATTGGGGCGACGGGACGTTTTGGATCGAGGGCTCCTACTACCTTCGCCAATGGCACATGCGCTGGTTCGCGAACCATGCGCGCGAGGGGTTAAGCGTGCGCGACATTTCCGACGAAATGATGGGCTTCGCGCTGTCGGGCCCGAAATCGCGCGAACTGCTTGCGCGCGTCATTCATCAGGACGTGTCGAACACCGCCCTGCCGTTCATGGGCGCGGCGACGCTGGACGTCGGCCTCGTGCGGGCGAAGGTCGCCCGTCTGTCAGTGACCGGTGAACTCGGCTACGAGATCAATTGCCGCGCGCTCGAACACGCCGGCCTGCGCCGGACCCTACTCGAGGCCGGACGCGACCTTGGCGTCAGGGAGTACGGCTATAACGCGCTCCTGTCGCTGAGGCTCGAAAAGAGCTTCGGCATCTGGTCCGCGGAATTCACCCAGGCCTATACACCGCGCATGACCGGGATGGATCGCTGGATCGCCTGGGACAAGGGCGATTTCCTCGGCCGCAAGGCGGCGCTGGCGGAGAGCAAGGGGCCGCCACCCGACCGCCAGCTGGTCACGGTCGAGATCGACGCCGTCGATGCGGACGCAACCGGCTATGAGCCGGTCTGGCGATCGGGCGCCATGGCTGGTTTCGTGACCTCCGGCGGCTATGGCCATACGGTGGGAAAGAGTCTGGCGATGGCCCTGGTCGCGCCCGAAGCAGCAGCGATCGGCACGGAGTTCGGCGTGCATATCGTCGGCGTCGAGCGCAAAGCACGCGTCATTGCGCCCTCCCCGTACGACCCCACGGGCAAGGCGATGCGAGCATGATCCGTGAAGCGCCGGGGCTCGGCTGACAATGGCGAACTCCGCAACTTGGCCAGCGGCTTCGCGCTCGCCGCGGAGGCCGGCGCAATCGGGCAACGTCAAGGCGACTCGCGGAGACTGGCTCGACGTTGCGGTGAGCGCGCTCGCCGTCGAGGGCGTCGCCCACGTCACGGTGCTCAACTTAAGCGAGCGGCTCGGCGTGTCGCGGTCGAGCTTCTACTGGTACTTCAAGAATCGCGACGAGCTACTCGACGCCCTGCTCGACCGTTGGGATCGGGTCAACACCCACTCGATCGTCGCCCAAGCGGAAAAGCCCGCGGCGACCGTGAACGAGGCGGTTTGCAACGTCTTTCGCTGCTGGATCAATTCGGCCATCTTCAGCCCGCGGCTTGATTTTGCCGTACGCGAGTGGGCGCGCCGGTCTGCCCACGTACGAATGGCAC
>DASXXT010000262.1:0-19365 GCA_036502965.1 Roseiarcus sp.
GGTGGAATCGGGGCTTTTCAATGGGTTACGGGAGAAGAAAATAAAAAAATCCTTTCCGTCACTGCTCGCGTCGAAGGTTGTGCGCAAAACGTCTCAAATCCAATTTTCCCGTCCTTTTCCTCTCGCCGCGGGGCGTGCTGCGAGAACGCAGGCCCGATTCCGCAAGTGAGAAGGTTATAGCATGAATTCCGTTTTTCTTAAACAATTTGTATTGACTTCTTTCCGACGCGCGGGCGCCGGGTTCTCCCGACCGCGCCCAATTGAATCACCCCAGCCGCGCCGTGATCGTCGCCGAGTTCGAGCAGGCGGTCGCGCGCCTCGCGGGATTCCAGGAACTCGGATGAAGATGTGGCGCTCGCATCGCACTCCCATCGCCCGACAGGCGATCGCCGTCTTGAAGAACCCGCGCGCATTGCGCGCGAAGCGGAGCTGATCCTGCCCGGATGCGCGGGCGAGGCCGTCCTCTACCCGAGAATACACTCAACGCGGCCTTGCGTCGTCTCGGCTATGGCAAGGATCTCCGCAGCCGCCCTGGCGGGGCAGGGCGACCGGGCGGAGCTGGCGCCGCGTTCAAGCCACGCACCGAGCAGGATAGCCGGCAGGATGAAAAGCAGCTCGGCGAGATTCGGGAACGACGAATCAATGGCGGCTGCTCCATGTCGACAGCGCTACGTTTTCTTGACGAGCCGCAGCTTCACCATCCCAGGCGGCGCATCGGGCGGACGGGGCTGCTCAAGGTCCGGGAGGTAGACGCCAAGTGTCCGGTTCAAATGCTGCCAGGAAAGCCAACTGAACTCGCACGTAGGCCGGGCTCACGCCGCCTCGACTGAAGTTCGCAGTACCGCCTTAGGATCGGGATGGGCGCTCACTTCATGGGTGCCCGCTTCGGCCGGACACTCTTCGTTCGATGGCGCCAACGAACGAGTGCGATGCGCCGCAAGGACATAGTCCGCGATGCGGCGGCGCCAGCCAGTTTCGGCGGCGGGTTCTAACCGATATTCAGTCACGCGGACGTGTGGTTCGTCGACATGGATCAAGGCTTGGGCTTGCTGTCTCTGCGACATCCGGGTTTCCCTTCAAGGATCGCCCAGCCGAATTTGCCCCGAACGGTTGACGATATTTTCCGGCTTTACAAGGTTCTGCGCGTTTGCAACCGTGTCAGCGGGACTGCAAGGAGAGGCCGATGACGCTTCTGAACTGCGACATGGGCGAGAGTTACGGCATCTGGCGCTTGGGTGACGACCGCCACATCATGCCGGCCATCCACATCGCAAATGTCGCCTGCGGGTTTCACGCGTCCGACTTCAATCACATGCGCGCCACGGTGCAACTGGCCAAGGGCTATTCCGTCCAGGTCGGCGCGCATCCGTCGCTGCCGGACCGACAGGGCTTCGGGCGCCGCGAGATGAAGATCGGCCGCGACGAGCTCGCCAACTGCCTCATCTACCAGATCGGCGCGCTGAAGGGGTTTCTCGAAGCTGAGGGCATGCCGCTCAACCACATCAAGCCGCATGGGTCTCTCTATGGGATGGCGGCGCGCGATCCGGAAATGGCGCACGCGGTCTGCGATGCGGCGGACGTATTCAAGACGCCTCTGCTCGGAATGATCGGCACCGAGCATGAAAAGGTCTACACGGCTCGCGGCCATCGGTTCCTGGCCGAGTATTACGTCGATCTGGACTACGCCGACGACGGCAAACTCATCATCACCCGCGAACATGAGGCTGTCGATCCCGGTGAGGCGTCGAACCGCGCCGTTCGGGCGCTCCGCGAGGGCGTGACGCGTTCCGTCGGTGGAAAGGACATAAAAGTTCGAGCGGACACGATCTGCGTGCACTCGGACACGCCGGGCGCTCATCTTGTCGCGCAGGCTGTGCACGATCGTTTGGTGAGCGAGGGCTTCATCGCGCCCCGCCCCAAGAAGCACTGACGTTTCGGCTGGGGCAAGTCACCATGGTGAGCAAGACGTTCGAGGCCCCGATCCCGGGCACCTTCTTCCGTAAACCGGCGCCCGATCAGCCGCCGTTCAAGGGGGAGGGCGACAATGTTGCGATTGGCGACACCGTGGGACTCATCGAGGTGATGAAGACATTCACGCCGGTGGTTGCGGAGGCGACCGGTCGCCTGCTGGCGTTCCATGCGGAAAACGAGGACCCGGTGATGGCCGGCCAGCCGCTGTACGACCTCGACGTCTGAGCGCGCGATGCCGATCAGGACGGTGTTCGTCGCCAATCGCGGGGAGATCGCCGTCCGCATCATACGCGCCGCGAAGGCGCTCGGCATGCGCACCGTCCAAGCAGCCAGCTCCGCCGACAGGGAGATGCTGGCCGCGCGGATGGCGGACGAAGTGGTCGAGGTCGGACCACCACATGCTACAAAATCCTACCTGAACAAAGAGGCCGTTGTCGCGGCCGCCGTCAGGAGCGGAGCCGACGCCGTCCATCCCGGCTACGGCTTCCTGTCGGAGAACGCGGACTTCGCCACGATGGTGGAAAGCGCTGGGCTTGTGTTCGTGGGACCGCGGCCGGAGACGATGCGGGCCATGGGCGACAAGGCCGTGGCGCGCAAGATGGCAGCGCGCGCCGGCGTCCCGACGGTGCCCGGCTCCAATGGACGCATCGAGGATGCGGGCGCGGCCCGCGACGCGGCTGAAGTCATCCGCTATCCTTTGATGATTAAGGCGGCCGCCGGCGGCGGCGGCCGCGGAATCCGCATTGCCGCGTCCCCCGCGGAGCTCGAGGCCCAGATTCCGCAGGCGAGCGCTGAGGCCCTCGCCGCGTTCGGAGACGGGGGCCTTTACCTCGAGCGTTTCGTCCCGCGCGCCCGTCATGTCGAGGTTCAGGTCCTCGGCGATGGAGAGGCTGCGATCCATCTCTACGAGCGCGAATGCTCGCTGCAGCGCCGCCGTCAAAAGGTTTGGGAGGAGGCGCCCGCGATCTGCCTCCCGCCTGAGCGGCGCGAAGCGTTGTGCGCCTCCGCGGTGCGGCTTGCGAAGAGCGTTGGCTATAGCGGCGCCGGCACGCTCGAATACCTCTACGACGAGACGACCGGCGACTTCTATTTTATCGAGATGAACACTCGCATCCAGGTCGAGCACCCCGTGACCGAGATGATTACCGGCGTCGACCTCGTTCAGTCCATGCTTCTTATCGCGGGCGGAGAGCCGCTTCCCTACCGCCAATCCGACATCGCCATTCGGGGCCACGCGGTTGAGGTTCGCATCAACGCCGAGGACCCGGCGAAGCGCTTCATGCCGGCGCCCGGAAGCGTCGTTCGGTTTCGCGCGCCCGAAGGCGAGGGCGTCCGTTTCGACACGATGTTGTATGAGGGCTATGTCGTGCCTCCCTTTTACGATAGCCTCCTCGGCAAGTTGATCGTCGTCGGCGACAGCCGGGAGGAGGCGCTTCGCCGCCTGCGAACCGCATTGCAGAACCTCTCCATTGAAGGACTGGCGACGACGCGCGGGCTGCACCTTGCGCTTCTCGACGACGAGGATGTTCGAAGGGGCGCCGTCCATACGCGTTGGTTGGAGGATTGGCTGCCGTCGAATTTGCCGGCGATCGGCCGGGCCGCCTGAGAGGGCTGAGGAAGGGTGGGGATGGAGCCGAGATATTCGTTCGGGGGCGACGATCACATTTTCGTCGAGGTCGACGAGGAAATGTCGCTCGACGCTTTCTTCAAATCCCTGTCGATGACGAATGCGGTGCGCGAGAGCCGGATCAAGGGCGTCACGGAAATCTGCCCGGCCAACGCCTCCTACCAAATCCGCTTCGACCCGGACCTCATCAGCCCCAACGACATGCTCGCCGAACTCAAGCGCCTCGAATCGGCTGCGGCAAAGAGCGACCATACGCTGTCGACGCGGATCCTCGAGGTTCCGGTCTACTACAACGATCCCTGGACGCACGAAACGCTCATGCGCTTTCGCGAGCGGCACCAAGACCCGACCGGGACGGACCTCGAATACGCCGCCCGCATCAATGGCTATGGCGGCGTCCCGGACTTCATCAAGGCGCATTCAGGCGCGCCGTGGTTCGTCTCCATGGTCGGCTTCGTCGCAGGGCTGCCGTTCATGTATCAGATGGTCGGGCGGGAGAAGCAGATTGAGGTCCCGAAATACCTGCGGCCGAGAACCGACACGCCAAAGCTCACCGTCGGCCACGGCGGCTGTTTCGGATGCATCTATTCCGTTCGCGGGGCTGGCGGCTATCAGCTGTTTGGCATCACGCCGATGCCCATCTACGACCCCAAGCAGGAGGTGTCGTACCTCAGCGACTTCATGATCTTCTTTAAGCCGGGCGACATCGTGAAGTTCAAGCCTGTGGATCGCGACGGCTATGACACGGCGATTGAACTCGTGAACGCCGGACGGTTCGAGCCGACGATGCGGCCCGTTGCCTTTTCGCTCGACGAGTTTCACGCAAGCCCGGCGGCGACTAACGAGAAACTCTTGGGGGCGCTTCATGGCGCTTGAGATCCTGAAGCCTGGGCTCTCCACCACCGTTCAGGATCTCGGACGGCCGGGCTACTATCATCTTGGCATCCCGGAATCCGGCGGCATGGACAAATCTTCACTCGCTGCCGCGAACCTGCTGGTCGGCAACCCCGAAGGCGCGGCGGCGCTTGAGGCGGTCTTTCAGGGACCAGAGATCCGCTTCGACCGCGACGCCGTCTTGGCCGTGTGCGGCGCGCACATGCCGCCGAAGGTCGACGGCGTCGAGCAGCCCAACTGGACCTCGTTCACGGTGAAGTCGGGCCAGACATTGTCGTTCGGCTTCCTCAAGTCGGGCGGGCGCGCCTATATCGCCATCGCCGGCGGCGTCGATGTGCCCCTCGTGCTGGGCTCCCGCTCCACCTATCCGCTCGGCGCGCTCGGCGGCTTCGAGGGCCGCGCTCTGAAAGCCGGCGATCGCGTCAAAGTGGGCGCCCAATCTCATGGCGCGAAGCCCGGCCGGAGCGTGCCCGCCAACCTGCGCTTCGAGGTTCACGGAACAACCGAATTGCGCGTGCTTCCCGGCCTTTACTGGCATCGGTTGACGGAAGAGGCGGGCAGGACTTTTTTCGAGGACGTTTGGAAGGTTGCTCCCGAGGCCGACCGAATTGGATATCGCTTCCGCGGCGGCCGCGCGCTCTCGTTCGCGCCGAGAAAGCAGCCATTCGGGGCCGGCTCGGATCCTTCCAACATCGTCGATAGCTGCTACCCTTACGGATCGATCCAGGTTCCGGGAGGCACGGAGCCCATCGTCCTTCACCGCGACGCGGTGTCGGGCGGCGGGTACTTCATGCTCGGAACTGTCATCTCTGCCGACATGGACCTGATCGGCCAGTTGCAACCGCACCAGCCGACGCGCTTCGTCAAGGTTGATATGGAAACCGCCCGGAGGGCTCGGGCGGAGCGGAAAGCCAGAGCGGGTCAGCTAAAGGAAAGCCTTTCCTGAACATCGCCCGCCGGATGTGATAAACTGTGCTTAGGAGACAGTTGGGCATTGGGTCGAATGAGGAGGAAACAATATGAAAGCCTTTGCATTGGCAGTTTGCGCAGGCGTCGCGGCCCTCGTGGCAGGCGCGCCGGTATCAGCGGCTGATTGGTTCCCGTACAAGGCCGAGGAGGTTACTCCGCCTTTCGATCCCAACGGCAAGGTCTCGCCGGTCGAGTACGTGCCGCTTGAGAAGGCGTCGAAGCCTTGGAAGATTTGCGTGTCGTTCCCGCACATGAAGGACGCCTATTGGCTAGGCGTCGATTACGGTGTGGTCGAGGAGGCGAAGCGCCTGGGCGTCTCCATGAACCTTGTCGAGGCCGGCGGCTACACCGAGCTCAACAAACAGATTTCTCAGATCGAGAATTGCGTCGCCAACGGGGCGCAGGCCGTGGTCATCGGCGCCATCTCCGCCGACGGCCTCAACAACCTCGTCAAGGAGCTGTCTGCGAAGAAGATTCCAGTCATCGACGTGATCAACGGCATCAATTCGCCCGACATCTCCGCCAAGTCGCTCGTCTCCTTCTACACGATGGGCCATAGCACCGGCGAATATCTAGCCGCGAAGCACCCGGCTGGGTCGGCGCCTGTGAAGGTTGGCTGGTTCCCCGGTCCCGCCGGCGCGGGCTGGGTCGAGGCCGCCAACAAGGGGTTCATGGACGCGGTGAAGGGGACGGCCGTCGAAGTGCTCCCGCCCAAATACGGCGACACCGGCAAGGAGGTGCAGCTCAAGCTGGTCGAGGACGTGCTGCAAGCGAACCCGGACATCAAATATATCGCGGGGACTGCCGTTACCGCCGAGGCTTCGATCGGGCTGCTGCGCGAGCGCGGCCTGATCGATAAGATCGGGCTCCTTGCTTTCTACATGACGCCCGGAGTCTATGACGGGATCGAACGCGGCTTCATAACCGCGGCTCCCGCGGACTCTATGGTCATCCAAGGCCGCGTCGCGATCGACCAGGCGACCCGCCTCCTCGAGGGCAAGGACCTCGTCAAGCACGTGGGGCCGAAGATCTTCGTCGTCGACAAGTCGAACCTAAAGACGGTGCCGCACGACAATATTCTGCCGCCGAACGAGTTCAAGGCCGTGTTCAAGACCGACTGAGGACGCTTCTCTTTCGTGGACGTCGGCCCCGTGGGCCGGCGTCCCTTCATTTCGCCGATCATGGCCGATCTTCAAAAACCGATTGTCGAAGTGCGCGCCCTCACCAAGCGCTATCCGGGTGTCGTTGCGCTCGACCATGTGGACTTCGTTCTTGAAGCGGGCGAGGTTCATGTGCTGTTCGGCGAGAACGGCGCGGGCAAATCCACTCTGATCTCGATCCTGGCCGGCGCCACAGCTCCAACCAGCGGTTCGATTGAAATCGCGGGCGAGCTCGTGACGGTTTTTACGGTGCGGAATGCCCGCAAGCTCGGCGTCTCGGCTGTGTTCCAGGAATTCTCTCTTGTCCCCACGCAAACCGTCCTCGAGAATCTCGTTCTCGGCGAAGAGCCGGCGTCCGCCGGTTTCCTGCGGCGGGGCGAGGGACGCCGCAGAGCGGAAGCTTTATTCGCCGCGCTCGAACGCAGCATCGATCTCGACAGGTCCGTCTCGCAACTGTCGCGCGGCGAGCAGCAGCTCGTGGAGATCGCCAAGGCGATGCGCGGCGACTTGCGCGTCCTGATCCTGGACGAGCCGACCGCATCGCTGACCGATCGCGAGACGGAGGTGTTGTTCGGACTCATAGCGCGCCTCAAGGCCAGAGGCGTAGGCGTCATCTATATCTCCCACAGGATCCACGAGTTTCAGCGGATCGCGGACCGGATCACCGTGCTTCGGGATGGACGCCATCTCGGCACCGTCCCGGCGGCGGGATTGTCGGAGGAGGAGCTGCTCGCCATGATGACGGGCCGCGTCATGGGAGCCATCTATCCCGAGATCGACCGGCCACGCGGACCCGAAGTCCTAAGGGTCGAGGGGCTCAGCGCCGCTGGCGTCGCGCGCGCGAGCTTTGCAATCCGGGCTGGCGAGGTGACCGGATTCGCGGGCCTGGTCGGCTCGGGCAAATCCCGCGTCTGGCGCGCAGTGATGGGCCTCAACCGGACGCTCGCCGGCAAAGTCGTGCTCAACGGCAAGGATATAACCGGCGCGCGGACGGAGGCGGTCATCGCGGCAGGCGTGCATTACCTCCCGCCTGATAGAAAAAACGAAGGACTGGTGCTGACCGCAAGCGCGTCGGACAATATCGCGCTCGGCATGCTTGGGACCGACACGCTTCGCGGTCGGCGCGCGGTCGAGGGGATCGCGGGGATCGCCAAGACCGTCGGCTTCGATCGCTCCATGCTTCGCCGCCTCGCATCCCAGCTCTCGGGCGGCAATCAGCAGAAGGTTCTGTTCGGCAAGGGATTCGGCCGCGACTATGCGATTTACGTGTTCGACGAGCCGACTGTCGGAGTCGACGTAGGCACGAGGGCCCAGCTCTATCGTGTAATCAAGTCGCTTGCAGAGGGCGGGAAAGCAGTGGTCGTGATCTCTTCGGATCTGCAAGAGGTCATGAGCCTCTCGCACCGGTTGTTGGTTTTCTCTGCGGGCTGGATCAGCGCCGAGCTGGAAGGCGAGGAGATCAATGAAGCGGCGGTGCTTTCGCGCTTCTTCGAGCGCAAAAAGGCCGCCGCGTGAGCGTCGAGACGACAACCTCCGCTCGTACGAGCTTTCGCGCGGCTCATGCGGCGAAGTTGCTGCTCATGCGTGTGGGGGCGCTGCCATTCTTTCTGATCGCGGCGCTTGTAGTCTTCACCCTCGCCTCGTCGCAATTCCTCACCGCGCAGAACATCGTCAATGTTGCGCGGCAGTCGGTCTATCTGGTGCTCGTGTCGCTCGGTCAGATGATCGTATTGCTGACCGGCGGATTCGACCTCGCGGTCGGAACGACGATCGCCCTCACTTCTGTCATCTCCGCGATGATCATGCTCTCGGTAATGGCGGCCGTTCCCGATTCCGTTGGGCTCATCATCGCCGCCGGCTGCCTCGGCGCCATGGCGGTTGCGCTTCTCATCGGTCTCATCAATGGGACCGGCGTGGCGGTCTTCGGGGTTTCCCCCTTCATCATGACACTCGGCGTTCAGTCGGTGTGCGCCGGAGTCGCCCTGTTTCTCACTGGCGGCGTGCCCGTAACGGGCTTTCCGCATGCGTTCGGAGACACATTCGCCTTCGGTCGCATTTTCGGCGTGCCGATTACCGTCGCCATCGCCATCATTGCGATCCTAGTCGTCATGGTCTTTCTTTATGGGACCCGGTTTGGGCGCCACCTCTACGCCGTCGGCGGCAACGTGAAAGCCGCGAAGCTTTCCGGCATCAATACCACGGCGACCTTGCTGATCGCCTATGCGGCGAGCGCCCTTCTGGCGTCGATCGACGGCTTGCTGCTGACGGCGCGCGTCGAGTCAGGCGAGGCCAATCTCGGCGGAACCATCGCGCTCCAATCGATCGCCGCCTGCGTCATCGGCGGGGTTTCGCTTCGCGGCGGCATCGGTCGCGTTGAGGGCGTGGTGCTCGGCGCCTTCTTCATCGTGCTCATCCAGAACGGCATGGACCTCATGCAGATCGGTTCCTACATGCAGATGGTCCTGCTTGGCGTGCTGCTTATAATGGCCGTCATCGTCGACCAGGTCCGATACCGCCTGCTCATCGGAGCGAATTGACCCGATCCCTCAGCCGCTATCTACCGCAATCAGAGGCAATGTCTGCGACCGCGCCGAGGGCGGCCATGACCTCGTCGGCGGTTAGAGGGTCCGAAACCGGTCCTCTGGCCGAATTGCTGCTTGCGGTAGATATCGTCGCTGCTCACGAAGACAGACTCTTCAGGAATCCGACACCGCTCAGGTCGAAATCATCTTTTTCTCGATGCCGACGCCCGCTTCGACGGCGCGCTTGTATTCAAGCGGCACGGTCGCCGAGTCCTGGAGGGCGATGCCGGTAGAATCGAAAATCGTGATCTCATCGTCCGAGATCCGCCCCTTCTTCTTACCGGTGATGACCTTGCCGATCTCACCGGCTATATCGCTCTCCCTGATGAGGCCCTGCGACAAAGGAACGTTGATCTCGCCATCCGTGCGGCATTGGCGGATGTCGTCGACAAAGATGCGCGCACGAGGGAGGAGAGCGCCCTCCAGCTCCTGATCGCCCTTCTTGTCGGCGCCGAGGGCGGCGATATGCGTGCCCGGCGCGATCCACTCGGCCTTGACGATCGGCGCCCGGGAAGGCGTGACAGTGACGACCACGTCGGCGCCGCGAACGACCTCTTCTAGATTTGTCGAGGGCTTGATCTTGAAGCTCTCATATTTCGGCTGCTGGACCTTGACGAAGTCATCGAGCGTCGCCTGACTTCGGCTCCACACCCGAACCTCGCTCCATGGGAAGACGACATTGCAAGTCGCAAGGGCTCCCTCGGCCATGTGACCCGCGCCGACGATGGCGAGTTTTCGCGAATCCTTCCTCGCCATCCATTTAACTGAGACTGCGGCCGCGGATCCAGTGCGCATGACCGTGTGATAGCTGCCGTCCACGATGGCGAGCGGAAAGCCGGTTTCCGGCTCGGTGTAGATCAGAATGGAGAAGACGGTGGGAAGGTTATACCGCTCGCGATTACGCTCGCGGATGGAAACCCACTTGCAGGCCGCCGCATGCGGCTCCTCGATATAGGATGGCATCGCCTCCCACTCGCCAGGGAAACGGTCCAAGACGATGTGGCCCTTGGGATCCATGTAATACCGGCCCTCGCCGTGCATACGGTAGGCCTGCTCCACGCAGTCATTGTATTCGCGAGGCGTCAAGAGGCCGATCATTTCGCTGCGGCCGAGGATCAAGGTCTTGCGGTTTGCCCAATTCTCCAAAGCCTGCCTCCGTTGAGCGAAGTCGAGCTCTCGGCGCCGTGGCGCGTTAATCCGATCATTCGCCCCTTCCGACCTGTCGTCATAATTGACTGCGAGGCGGCTGGTCCCGTCAATTGCTTTCTTTGCGCCTCGACTCCTCAAAGATCGACGAATGCAGGCAGGCGCGACTGCTCGGTCCGTCTACCTTCCAAGTACGCTCAGGCAATCGCCGCCCAATTTGTCAGTCTTTGACCAGGCGGCGAGGAGAACACGACGACTTCAGACGGTCATGGACTCCCGGCCGACCAGCTCGCTCGTCTCGACGAAACGCCGCATGGCGCCGCTGACGCTGGACCGCCGCCAAGCGAGATGGGTCTCGACCGTCGTCTGCGGCACGGTCACGATCGGGCGCGCCTCGATCACACTGCCGACGCTAAAGCGCGGAACGCCACAGAACACTGTGATGCCGACGCCCGCCGTCACCAGGCCGAGAATGCCGGTGAGGCTCGAAGCCTCCTGGCCGACCGTCATGACCAGTCCTGCGTTCTGGAACATATCGACAATCACACGCCGGAAGGTCGGCCATTCCGAGCTGCTGCCCATAACCAGCGACTCGCGAGCGAGGTCCTCGACCGTGATGTATTCCTTCGTGGCAAGGGGATGTCCGGGCGAGAGCAGCGCCATGATTTCGTGCTTGGCGATCAGACGGGATTCGATTTCCGAATTTTGGAACGACCCGACGACGAAGCCGAGGTCGATCTCGTCCTGGAGAATGCGGTCGCGCATGACCGGCGACGTCATGTATGTGAGTTCGAGGCGAACGTCCGGATTGTTCTTCCGGAACTCGCGGGTGATGTCAGGCATCAGCGAATGGCCGGTGATAGTCGTGTAGCCGATCCTGAGAATCGCCTTGGTGCCGGTCGCAAGCAGCTTGACCGTGTTCTCCGCGACGTCGATCCGGTCGAGGATTGCCTGCGCTTCTTCCAGGAGATAGCGGCCGGGTTCGGTCAGCCGGACGCGGCGCGTCGTCCGTTCGAGAAGTTTGACCCCCAACCGGTCCTCCAATTCCACCACGATGCGGCTGACCGCGGGCTGGGCCATCGTCAGGCGTTCGGCGGCGCGATGAAAGTTCAGCTCTTCCGCGACGGCAACGAAGGTGGAAAGGTGTTTAAGGTCGTAGCGCATATTGATGCCAAGTCCGCATCAATCCGATTGAAAACATTATTTTACACGCTCCAATCCGGCCGTCTACTATCCAATTAATCGACGAAAAGCGCTTCGCGAAGGTGGTGAAGGGAACGTATCAATGGATCGATTGCGCGCTCCGCCTCTACGCCTTCGGCACGGGCCTCGCCATACGAGGCCGGTTGGCGTCAACGCGGCGTCATCGATCAACAGGTCCCTTCAGGTGCGCTCCACAAAGCGGATCTCGGCGGCTTTCTGAGAGGAACGGCCGATGATCAGAGTAGGGGTTGATGTTGGCGGCACCTTCACGGATCTCGTTCTTGAAAATTCCGTGCCGGGCCGCGAGCAGCAGGTTGTCGTAACCAAGGTATCGAGCACCCCGCACGATCAATCAGAAGCGGTTGTCCGGGGGATTTTGAAGGTCTGCGCGCTGGCCGGCGTCGAGCCGGGCGAGGTCGACGCGGTCTATCACGGCACGACGGTCGCGACTAACATGGTCATTGAACGGCGCGGCGCGCGGGTCGGCATGATCACGACGCTCGGTTTCCGCGACATCCTGCACATGGCGCGGCACAAGCGCCCTCACAATTTCTCGCTTCAGTTCGACGTGCCGTGGCAATCGAAACCGTTGGTCCGACGGCGCGACCGCCTGGCGGTGACCGAGCGCGTCATGCCGCCGACCGGCGAGATCGCCGTGCCGCTGGCCGAGGACGAGGTGCGGCAGGCGGCCGAGCTCTTCGCCAAGCGCGGCATGGACGCCGTCATTGTCGCGTTCCTGTTCTCGTTCCTCAACAACGTCCATGAAAGCCGCGCCAAGGAGATCGTGCAGGAGGTCCTTCCCGACGCATTCGTCTGTTGCTCCTCCGAGGTCGTCAACACCATCCGCGAGTACGAGCGCTTCTCCAGCACCGCGATGAACGCCTATATCGGCCCTCACACCTCGGCCTATCTCCGCAATCTGGAGGCCCGACTGAGGAATGCGGGCATCCCGGCGCTGGTCCGCATCATGCAATCCAACGGAGGCATCTCGACGATCGAGAAGTCGAGCGACCTCCCGATCGGCCTGCTTCTCTCCGGCCCGGCCGGCGGCGTTATCGGCGGGCGGTGGACCGGCGACAATTGCGGCAAGTCTAACATCATCACCATCGATATCGGAGGCACCTCCGCCGACATCAGCGTCATCCAGGACGGCAGGCTCAGAATTAAGAACCCGCGAGACACCGAGGTGGCCTCGCTTCCGGTTCTCGTGCCGATGATCGACATCGACGCCATCGGCGCCGGCGGAGGATCGATCGCCTACATCGATCCCGGCGGCGCGTTCCGGGTCGGTCCGCGCTCGGCGGGCGCCGTGCCAGGCCCGGCTTGCTACGGCAAGGGCGGAGAAGAGGCGACCGTCACCGACGCGCAGATCGTGCTGGGACGGCTCGATCCCGAGCAATTCCTCGGCGGCGACATCGAAATCGACGCGGCGCTGTCGTACAAGGCGATCGAGAAGCGGATCGCCGAGCCGCTTGGGCTTTCCGTCGAAAACGCCGCGCTCGGCATTCTTAAGATCATCAACAACAATATGGCGCTCGCCATCAACGCGAACTCGGTTGCGAAGGGCATCGACCCGCGCAATTTCACGCTGATGGGCTTCGGCGGCGCAGGGCCGCTCCACTCGGTCTCGCTGGCCGAGGCGATCCACGCCAAGGATGTGGTCTCGCCTGTCCAGCCTGGCATCACCGCGGCCACCGGACTGCTGGTGACCGATCTGCAGTACGAGTACACCCATTCCCTTCTGGCGGTGATCGACCAGCAAGGTAACGCCGACTTCACACCGATCAACGACGCGCTCGCCGCCCTGACCGAACAGGCCAACCGCCAGCTCGACGCCGACGGCGTCGCCGAGGGCTCCCGCCGATTTCAGCGCGTTGCCGAGTGCCGCTATGTCGGCCAGGGCTTCGAGTTGCGGGCCGCAATGCCCGACGGCGCGATCTCGAAGAAAAACGTTGCGACGATCACCGACAGTTTCTTCGAGGAGCACAAGAAGGTCTACGGCCACGCTTTCCGCAATCAACCCTGCGAACTGATTACTCTGCGTCTCGTGGCGACCGTCGAGGTCGACACGCTGAAGCTGCCCGAACTCGCCCAAGGCGGCCGAACCAACCCGACCGACGCAATCCTCTACTCGCGCAAGACGATCTTCGACGACGGTCGATCGCACGACACGCCGCGCTATCTTCGCGGCAAGCTGCTCGCGGACGACCGTATCACCGGACCGGCGATCGTCATCCAGCATAACTCCACCACGCTCGTCCCACCCCACTACGCGGCGCAGGTCATGCGCTACGGCGACATCCTGATCGGCTTGCGTTAAAGAAGGCCATGATAAAAGAAATCGATCCCATCAGCCTACAGGTCATCGGCGGCGCCCTGCATTCGATCGCCGAGCAAATGGGCAACGTGCTCTACCGCATGAGTTACTCGTCGATCATCCGCGAGAGCCAGGACCTGGGCGCCGGCCTGTTCGACCGCGACTACAACACGCTCTGCGAATCCGACTCCACGCCGATGCATATCGGCTCGCTTCCCGGCTATCTGCGCGGCATCGAAAAATCTATCCCGCTCAGCGCTTGGCGCCCAGGCGACTGCGTCATCCACAACCATCCCTACTACGGCGCCAGTCATTCGCCGGACATCGCCATCGTCATGCCGGTATTCTTCGAGGCTGAACTCGTTGGCTTCTCCGCCAATACCGCGCACCACGTCGACATTGGCGCGGCGACCCCGGGGCTGGTCATCGACATCCCGGACGTCTTCGCCGAGGGCATGCTGCTTAACGGACTGAAGCTTTACGACGAGGGCGTGCGGAACGAGCCGCTCTGGAGATACATCCGCGACAACACACGGGTGCCCGGTCTTGTGATGGGCGACCTCGAGGCGCAGCTCGCCTCGGCGGAACTTGGCGTCCAGCGCTTCCAGGAGTTGATGAGGACCTATGGCAAGAATCAGGTGATTCAGGCTACGCGTCAGCTGATGGACTACACCGAGCGCATGCTGAGGCGCGAGATCGCCAAGATCCCCGACGGGGACTACGCGGCGGAAGGATTTCTTGACGATGACGGCAGCAACCGTGGCGTCACGCTGCCGATCAGGGTGACCGTGCGCGTCAGGGGCGAGGATGTGGAGGTCGACCTTACCGGCTCGTCGCCGCAGGTGCCGACGGCTTTCAACGTGCCCTTCGACGGATCGACCAAGGTCGCGTGCTACTTCGCTTTCCGAGCCCTGCTTCTCGATACGTATACCCATGCCGAATACATCCCTCAGAACGAGGGCTCGTTCCGGCCGGTAAAGGTCACGGCGCCGCTCGGCTGCATCTTCAACCCCATCGCGCCGGCTGCCGCGGAAGCGCGCTTCAGCCAGATCCAGCGCATCGTCGATCTGATCATCAAGGCGATGGCGCCGGTCCTGCCTGACAAGTGCACTGCCGGCAATGCCGCAGTTCTCTCCTTCGCTTCTTATTCCGGCGTGCGGCCGAATGGCGACTACTGGGTCTTCCTTGAGGTCAACGAGGCGGCGATGGGCGGTCGCCCGATGTCGGACGGGCCAGACACGATCGAGGAACTGATGCGCAACACGCGCAACAATCCCCTTGAGGACCTCGGCATGCATTTGCCGCTGATTTGCGACCGCTACGAGGTGCGCGACGACGTGCCCCCGGGCGCCGGCAAGTTCCGCGGTGGCGCCGGCGTGGTGAAGTCGCAACGTTATCTCACTCCGGGCTTCATGACCCACGAATCCGACCGTCACGAGGACGCGCCCTGGGGCGTCTTTGGCGGCAAGCCGGGTCATGGCGGCAAGGTCGAACTCAGGAAGACGGCGATTGGCGAGGTGCATTCTCAGCCCGCCAAGTTTTCGGGCCTGCGGACCGACGTCGCCGACGTCATCACCTACTACTCGCCCGTCGGCGGCGGCTACGGTGATCCGCTGGAGCGAGATCCGGAAAAGGTGCTCGACGACGTGCTTGACGGATTCATTACGGTAGATCATGCACGCGACGACTACGGTGTCGTGCTTGCCGAAGTCGATGACGGATACGGGTGGAGGCTGAACCCGGAGGCCACCCGGAAACTGCGTGCCGAAATGGCGCAGCGTGGCGGACGCTAACGAAACCGCTGCGTCGCATACAGAGCAGCGCTTTCGTCGGGTTCAAAGAAGCCGTCGCGTTCACTACGACGCGCAGATCAGGTAAGGTAAGGCAAGGCAAGGGCGAGAACTTCGTAGGTACAGAGCGAGCAACGGGAGGAGACTAACATGGATAAGGCAGGAGAATTCTTTAAGAAGCCGGTTTCGCGCCGAACTATCCTTAAGGGTGGCGCCGCGATCGCGGGATCGACCGCGGTCACGGGCTTCCCCACTGTATGGGCGCAGAACATCAAGGACGTCACCCTGGTCCACACGGGCATGTCCTATTCGACCATTGCTGATATCGCCAAGCAGGCGAGCAAGGATCTTGGCTTCAAGATCGACATGTCGGTCGTCGACCATCCCGGTCTCTTGAACCGCATGGTCAACGATCCGAAGTCAATCGACATCGCCGACATGGAGATCTGGCAGACCAAGATCGCGGTGCCGCAGGGCGTCAGCCAGGCGGTCGAGATCGCGAAGATCAAGGACTGGAGCAAGCTCACGCCACTTTACACGGAAGGCACTTTCGCGGGCAAGGAAGTGTCCCGCCAAGGCGACGCGCCGATCAAGTTCATGTACCGCGACAGTATCGACGCGAAGACCTTCGCCAAAGGCAAGACGGCCTTCGCGACCTTCGTGCCGAGCGTCTACAACGCCGACACCCTCGGCATCCGCCCGGATCTCGTCGGCCGCCAGATCACCACCTGGGCCGACCTGATCTCGCCGGACTTCAAGGGCAAAGCCGCCATCCAGAACATCCCGACCAACGGCATCATGGACGCCATGATGGCGCTAGAATCGGCCGGCGAGATCAAGTACGGGGACAAGGGAAACCCAACACAGGACGAACTCAGCAAGACGATCGCGCGCCTGATCCAACTGAAGAAGGGCGGTCACTTCCGCGCCCTGTGGAACACGTTCGATGAGAGCGTGAATCTGATGGCCGCCGGCGAAGTGGTCATTCAGTCGATGTGGTCGCCCGCGGTCACTGCGGTCAAGAGCCAGGGCGTCAAGTGCGTATACCAGCCGCTTAAGGAAGGCTATCGCGGCTGGGGCAACGGCCTTGCGCTCATGGCGCATCTCGACGGCGTCAAGCGAGACGCGGCCTATGAATACGTCAACTGGTACAATTCCGGCTGGGTCGGCGGCTTCATCGCCAAGCAGGGTTACTACAGCGCCAACGTCGAGTCGGCGAAGGCGGCGCTTACGCCCAACGAGCGAGGCTTCTTCTACGAAGGCAAGGCGGCCACCGCCGACATCACCTCGCCGACCGGCGAGAAGACCAACTCGGCCGGCGAAGTCCGCGACGGCGGTTCTTATGAAGAACGCTTCTCGAAGGTCGCGGTCTGGAACAACCTTATGGACCAGGCCGAGTTCCTCTACGCCAAATGGAACGAGCTCAACGCCGCCTAAGTCATGATCCGAGGAAGGGGGGCCTTTTGTCCTCCTTCCCGAATTCCGCGACTGTCAGTGTCGTTCTCAGGACGGATCGATGACGCCTGCGCCTTCTGACGCAGCCACGAAACGAACGATGGCAAGCTATTTCCAGGTTGCGCCGCTCGCCCTGGTGCTGCTGATGTTTTTCGTCGTCCCTGTTGTCCTCGTGATCGTGGTGAGCTTCTTTCGGTACCAGATGCTGGTCGGCATCGTCCCGGATTTCACCCTCAAGAATTACATTGACCTGCTTTCGAACCCGACGACCTGGTCGCTCTACCTGTCGACGGTGAAGTTCACGCTGATCGTTCTCATCATCACCTTCGTGTTGGGATTCTGGATCGCCTATTTCCTTGTCTTCCACGTCCGCAACCTGGTGACAGCGATCGGGCTCTTTCTCCTGTGCACGATCCCGTTCTGGACGTCGAACATCATCCGCATGATTTCGTGGCGTCCGGTGCTCGGCAAGGAAGGGCTGATTAACAGCGCACTCATCGGCGCCGGCGTCATCCACCAGCCCTTGAACTGGCTTCTCTACTCCGATTTCTCCGTGGTCGTCGCTTACGTCCACCTATTCACGCTCTTCATGATCGTTCCGATCTTCAACTCCATGGCTCGCATCGACAAGTCGCTGCTCGAGGCCGCGATCGATGCGGGCGCCGGCCGCTGGGGCGTCGTCTGGAACGTCGTGCTCCCGCTCTGCAAGACGGGCATCGCCCTCGGCGCCCTTTTCGTCATCACGCTCGTGATGGGCGACTTCTTCGTCGTCAACGTGATGAGCGGCGGCCTTTCCGGCTCCGCCACTTCGGGCATCTTCAATGACCTGCAGTTTCTCAACTATCCGCGCGCCGCGGCCAATGCCGTGATCCTCCTCGTCATCGTGCTCCTAATCGCCGCTTCGATCTTCCGGCTGGTCGACGTGCGCAAGGAACTGGTGCGGTGATGGCGGCCAACCCCTCCTACGGGCCCCGGCCCTGGACTTTCTACGTCCTGGCGACACTGTTCGCTCTCTTCGTCGTCTTTCTCTACGGACCGATGATCGCGGTGCTCATCCTCTCCTTTCAGGGGCCCTCGGCGTCGCTCGTCTTTCCACTTCGCGACCCTTCGCTGATGTGGTTCGACGAACTGTTCAACCCGCGTCGCGTTGGCGACGTGGTCGGCGCCTTCTCCCGTTCGCTGCCCTTGGCGCTGATGGTCATGGTGCTGACGGTGCTCATCTCAGTGTCAGCCGGCTTTGCCTTCCGCCGGCGCTTCCTTGGCTCGTCACTGATCTTCTACACCGCAATCGCAAGCCTGATCGTGCCAGGCTTGGTCCTGTCGATCGGCACGCTCGTCACCTTCCGCTATCTCGGACTGTCCGCGTCCTGGTACACCTCGGCGCTCGGGGCACACCTGTCCTGGGCGCTGCCCTTCGGGCTCTTGATCATGTTCGCGATCCTCGGGCGGCTCGATCCGTCCTACGAGGAAGCGGCCTACGATCTCGGCGCGAGCCGCTGGCAGACATTGAAGGACGTCGTCGTGCCGATCGTCTTCCCCGGCATGATCGCGGTGGCGCTCTTCGGATTTACTCTTTCCTACGACGAGTTCCCGAGAAGCTGGCTCACGGTCGGCACCAAAAACACCTTGCCCCTCGAGATTTGGACCATGACGACCAACGTCACGTCGCCAGCGCTTTACGCGCTCGGCACAGTCACAACGGTCGTCTCCTTCATCGTTATCGCGCTGGCCCTCGGCTCGATCATTATTATCCAACGAAGGCGGTCGGCCAGAGAATGAGCTTTACATTCAATTCCAAGTCGGCGCCGAAGTCAGACGCACAGGCGTCGGGCGAAATTCGACTGGTCAACCTGACCAAACGGTTTGACGACACGCATGCCGTCAAGGACATCAACCTGACGATCCCGCACGGCTCCTATTGTTGCCTTCTCGGGCCATCCGGCTGCGGCAAGACGACGATCCTAAGGATGATCGCGGGTCACGAGACGCCGACCTCGGGCCAGATCTATATCGGCGACCAGATGGTCGTGGGCAAGGCGCCGGTCGAGCGCGGCACTGCGATGATGTTCCAGAACTACGCGCTCTTCCCGCACCTGACCATTCTCGACAACGTCGCCTTCTATCTGAAGATGCGTGGCGTCGGGAAGGGCGAGCGTCGCAAACGCGCGCACCAGATGCTCGAGCGCGTCCAGCTCGACCATCTCCGCAATCGCATGCCCGCCCAGCTCTCGGGCGGCCAGCAGCAGCGCGT
>DASXXT010000263.1:0-8574 GCA_036502965.1 Roseiarcus sp.
TCCTCTTCACCGGCGAAGCCAACGGCTGGTTCAAAGCTTATGACGACGCCACCGGCAAAGTGCTTTGGCAGTTCCAGACCGGCGCGGGCGTCAATGCGCCCCCGTCTTCCTACATGGTCGACGGCAAGCAATACGTCGTCGTCGGTTCGGGCGGGAACGCCCAGATCGACGCCAAGCGCGGCAACAACATCATCGCCTTCACGATCGAGTAAACTCATCGCTCTTCGTTGGCCGCTTCCCCCCGGATCGCAGTCCGGGGGTGGCGGCCTTGTGTTTGACCTTAAGCGATCGCCGGGCGCGTTACTGGCGCGTGAAGGATCCCTGCATGTTGCGTAGCGTTGTTGTGGCGGCGCTGCTCGCCGGCGCGAACGCCGCCTGGGCGGATACGATCGAAGACAAGGCGGCCCTGTGCGGCGCGTGCCACGGCGTAAAGGGCGTGCCCAAAGACTCGACGACGCCGATCATCTGGGGTCAGAACGAGGGCTACCTTTATCTGCAGTTCCGCGATTTCCAGAAGAGCGCGCGCAAAGACGATCGCATGACGCCGATCGCCCAAAGCCTCTCCAAGGAGGACACGCAGGCGCTCGCTGCATACTTCTCTGGCAAGCCTTGGCCAAAAACGGAGACGCCCGACGCTTCCAAGGCGGACACAACGGCCGCGATGACGGCGATCAAGTCGGTCGTCTGCACCAGCTGCCATCTTGAGGAGTTCCAGGGCGATTCGTCCATTCCGCGCCTCGCCGGACAGCAGCGCGATTATCTCGCCAAGACGATGACGGATTTTCGTGCTCGCACCCGCGCGAACAATCCCGGCATGTCGGATCTCTGCAACACGGTTACACCCGAGCAGATCACCGCGATAGCGGCCTATCTGGCTGGGCTTTGAGACAAGCCATTCGATCCAGCTGAAAAGGCGTCATCATTCGAGGGGGGGCGATGTCGGATTGCGCGCAATCACGAGTCCCCTCTCCTACGGGAGAGGGGTTGGGGTGAGGGTTCGCTCGCGAAGCGCGCCCGCGTCCTGGCCGCGGCTCCCTCATCCGGCCGGCTTCGCCGGCCACCTCCTCCCGAAGGGAGAAGGGAAGCGATCCGCGCGCTCTCCCCCTAGCGCTCCAGAAGCTTCACCGCCCGCTCATGCCCGAGCTCGCGGGCGATATCAGAGGCGGTCTTGCCGCGATCGTCCTTGAGGTCGAGCACGGCGCCATGCTCGATGAGCCTCTTGATCGTGGCGTCGACGTCGTCAACGCCGGCGGACGCATCATAACCCGCCGCCCACATCAACGCTGTAAGGCCGTGGGCATAACGGCGGTTGACGTCGACGCCGGCTTGAAGAAGCAGCGCGACAACCGGGGCATAGCCGTGGCCGGCGGCGTACACGATCGCGCCCTCGCCATCATCGTCGAGCGCATCGGGGTCCGCGCCAAACTTCATGAGCTGTTCGACGCTTTCCGCCGAACCGTGAAAGGCCGCGGCTGCGAGCGGGCGCAGACCTTTCCGGCCGGGGAGGTTGGGATCGGCGCCGCGCTCGAGCAGCAACGCGATCACCGCGCCTCGATCCTGCTCGGCGGCATAGAACAGCGGCGTCGAGCCATCGACAGCGCGCGCGTTGACGTTGGCGCCCCGCTCGAGAAGCAGCCTGATCAGCGGCAGCTTGTCCGCCTCAGCCGCTTTGGCGAGCGCGGTCTTGCCCTCGCGATCCTTCGCGTCGATCGCCGCGCCGCGATCGAGGAGCGTACGCGCTTGCGCCTCGCACCCAAGCCGCGCGGCGGCGAACAAGAGCGTCGTCGCCTGATATTGATCGTCCTCATGCAGCGCCTGCACGGCCTCAGCGGTTTCGGCGCAGCGGTCCTTGGCGCGCGACAAGCCTGCGCCTAAGATGAAGGCTAGGCTTACCACCGCGGCCAGCCGCAGGAGCGCCGACGCGCCAGCGAGCAGCCGTTGCGTTGTCGAAGCGTCCCGCATATGTCCTTCGCTCACTGGGGCGGGCTTCACGCCAGCGGACCGGCCGGACGCAAAAGCCCGATCTCCGCGCCGTTCCAGTTCGAGAGCCGCGGCGAGACAAAGCGCGCAAGGCGCGCGGCCGTCTCGTCGTCGAGACCGCCGAAGCGGCGGATGAGCGCCGCAATCATCACTTGCGCGGCGCGCCCCGCCCCATCGTCGGCCTTGACCGCGAGACCGAGCCCGGATTCGGGCAGCCCGGCGCAGAATACGCCCTCGGCGCCCGACTTGGTGAAGACGCGCGCGCCGAGCACGCTCATCACTTCCGTGTCGAAGCGGCCTCTTCCGGCGACGGTCACGGGATGCGCGGCGACGGCGGCGCGAATGCGCGCCGCGGCGTTGCGGCGTTCCTGCGATAGCCCATGGCCTGTCGCGAGGCGCGCGAAGCCTCGCGCGAGCGCGAACAGCGGGACGGCGTAAGTCGGAATGGCGCAGCCATCAACACCTCGCATCTCCTCGCTCAAGCGCGCGCCAGTCATCGCTTCGATCGACGCCGTGACTTCGCGCTGCACGGCATGGTCCGGCGCAACATACCCTTTCGGATCGACTTCCATTGTGCAGGAAAGACAGACGAAGCCTGCGTGCTTGCCCGAGCAATTATTGTGCAAGGCGGTTGGCGTCCGGCCCGAGCGCGCAAGCGCGCGCGCTTCGTCCTCGCCGAGCGGCCAATGAGCGCCGCATTCAAGCACGCGCTCATCGAACCCCACCTTGGCGAGCATCGCGCGCACGGCGGCGACATGGTCCTCGCTTCCCGAATGAGACGCGCAGCTGAGCGCAATCTCCTTGTCGCTCAGGCCCAGGCCGTCCGCAGCGCCGCTTTCGACGAGCGGCAGGGCCTGCAGCGCCTTGACGGCGGAGCGCGGATAAACCGGCCGCTCGGCCTCGCCAAACGCCATCACCACCCGGCCGTCCCCATCGACGACCGCGCCGGCGCCGCGATGGGTGGATTCGATCCGTTTCCCCCGCATGGCCTCGACGACCACCGGATTGGTCATGGTACCCTCCAAGGCGCGAGGACGAGGTTCCAGTGCAGATTGCATTTGGCTCGAGGCAGCCATTGTAGCCGCGCTCGCTGAGCGCGGCGACGCGGTCAACGACCGCGTCCACAAAATCCGCTTCGACGGAACGGCAACCTTCTCTCGGCAATAGGGCAGCAGGCGTGGGCGGTCGGCAAGACGGTTTTCCTATTGCCTGACTCCTTCCCCGCTCCCTTCGCTTCCCTTACGAAGAGATCAGCCCCCCGCGAGGAAGAAAAGCATGCAGGTTCGGGATGTCATGACCTATGGCGTGATCGGCGTGCCCGAGGGCGCGAGCGTCGCCGAGGCGGTCGAGACGATGTTGCGCTCGCGGGTGAGCGCGCTGGTCGTCTTCGACGCCGACCACGCGCTGAGCGGAATATTGAGCGAGGGCGACCTGCTTCGGCGCAGCGAGCTTGGGAGCGAGCCCAAGCGCCCGCACTGGCTCGAGCTTCTGATTGGCAGCGGGCGGCTGGCCGAGGCCTATGCGCATGAGCACGGGGGCAAGGCGGGCGAAGTCATGACCCGCAACGTCGAGACGATTACGGAGGACGCCGAGATCAGCGAAGCGGTGGACCGGATGATCCGCCGCCGCATCAAGCGGCTGCCGGTGCTGCGGGGAGAGGCCGTCGTCGGCGTGATATCGCGCTCCGACCTCCTCAAGGGCCTATTGGCCGCCACGCCCTCAACGAACGCCCCGCATTCGGATGCCGAAATCAAGGCCGCGATCCAGGCCGAGCTCGACAAGCTTGAGTGGGCGCCGCGCGCGAGCGTGCGCGTCGAGGTTCAGAACGGCGTCGTCACCTTCGGCGGCTCGATTATCGACCAACGGCTTCGCGAGGGCCTCAAGGTCATCGCCGAGAACATTCCGGGGTGCGTCGCGGTCCGCGACCATATGGCCTGGATCGAGCCAAACTCGGGACTCGTCATTCCGTCGGAAGGGGATGACCCGAAGGCGTAAACACCCGAGCGCTCCTACTCGGCAATCGCGCCGTGGTCAGCCGGCAGCTCGGCGTTTGCCGGCGTCCCCCAACCCGGGAGCTGGCGCTTCCGCGCCTCTGCACGCGGCGAGAAAGAAAGCAACCGTGCGGGCCGCGTGGGGGCCAATCTCGGCCCGTAGCGCCATCAGATCCTCGCCGAACAGCGCTCTCACCAGCATCGGTAACACCACCAGGTCAAGGAACCGGCGCGCAGTCTCCGGGAGCCGATCCGGCGCGAAGGCGGGCGAGGCTCCGATGTCGTCGGACCCGGCCAACTCCGCGAACACGCGGGTCACCGCCTCGGTCTTGCGTTCGCGCCCCATGCAGCTGACGCTCGTCGCAAGATCGGGAAACCGCCGCGCTTCGGCGACCGCGACCCGGATGAGCCCGATCGTTTCCGAGGTCAGAACCGTGGTCAGAATGACGGCGGCGAGTGCCTCGAGCCGCTCTTCGATCGAACCGCCGGGGCAGGAAAACGCGTGGAGATTGGTATTTCGGCGCACGAGGCGCTCGATGACGGCGGCGAACAACGCCTGTTTGCCGGGAAATTTGGCGTAGATGGTCGGCTTTCCGGCGCAGGCCACCTCGGCGATTTCGTCGACGCTCGCGGCGCTGAAGCCGCGCTCGAGAAACACATGGCCCGCCGCGTCGAGGATTCTCTCCTCGACCTCACCGGCAAGTCCGCGCGGCGGGCGACCGCAGCGAACAGCGCGCGCCGGTTGTGGCGCCGCTTCCGCTTCCATCGCCTGTTCCACCTTCATCCCGCGTCCTTCGCCAAAACCGCGATCGCTAAAAACTGCGCTCACGCCTCTTGATTTAGGTAGGACCCTGACCAAAGTAAAGTGAACGGAACAGTTTCGTTTCCGACACGTTTAAGTCGTTCGGGGGGTCCCGTTGGAGAGTTTTGGCCATGGCGCGCAGGAATCAGGACCGAGGCCAGCAAATGTACAAGGACGCGCTCGCGTCTGAATCCGATTGGGACGCGGGAAAGGCGGAGCGGACCGGAGGTTCGTCGTCCGGAGGTCTCCACCGGGACATCATTGCCTTGCGGGCTCCGGCGCGCGAGGCGCCCCCGGAGGCTGAGCGGCCCGGGGAAGTCCCCGAAAAGACCGAGCGCCCGGCGAAGCCCGCCGAGAAGGAGGGCAAACCCGGCCAGCAGCCAGACGCGCAAGGGGAAAAGACCAGCGCAAAACCTCGCAAAGGCTTCCTCCGCCGACATCCAGTTCTGGCGCCCGTCGGCCTCATCGCGCTCTTACTGACGGCGGCCGCCGGATACCTCTACTGGGATCATACCGCGCGTTTCGAGTCGACCGACGACGCTTTTATCGCGGCGCGCCAGTTCGCGATCGCGCCCAAGGTTGCGGGCTACATCACGGCGGTTCCGGTTACCGACAACCAGCATGTCAGCAAGGGCGGCGTGATCGCTGAGATCGACCAACGCGATTTCCGCACGGCGCTCGCGCAGGCCGAGGCTCAGGTGACGGGGGCGGAAGCCGGCATCCACAACGTCGATGCGCAGATCTCCACGCAGAACGCGCAGATCGCCGCGAGCCAAGCGCAGGTAAGCCAGGCGCAGGCAAATATGGAGCTCGCGCGGGTCACCTGGGGACGCGACCAACCGCTCGTCAATAAGGGTTGGGCGACGGCTCAGCAGGGCACGACCGACGTCCAGAACCTCAAGGCCCAGCAGGCCGGCGTCGACAGCGCGCAAGCGGCGCTCAAGGTGGCGCAGCGGCAAATCGATACACTGAGGGCTCAGCGCGCCTCGGCGGAGGCGAGCCTTGCGCAGGCGCAGGCCCAACTCGACCAAGCCAAGCTTAATCTCTCCTATACGACCGTCATAGCCGACCAGCCGGGCCGGGTCGTCAACCTCACGGGCGCCGTCGGGCAATATGCGCAGACAGGCACGAATCTCACGATGTTCGTGCCCGACGAGATTTGGATCACCGCGAACTACAAGGAGACCCAGCTCGACCGCATGCGGCCGGGGCAACCGGTCGACATCGAGATCGACTCCTACCCGGAGCGCGCCTTCCACGGCCATGTCGACAGCGTCCAGCCCGGCTCCGGCCCGGCCTTCTCGCTGCTGCCGCCTCAAAACGCGACCGGCAATTACGTCAAGATCGTCCAGCGCGTGCCGGTCAAGATCATCTTGGAGAATCCGCCGGCCGACGTTTCCCTCGGCCCGGGCATGTCGGCGGTCCCGACGGTGCGCGTCGATCCGAAGCCCTCGCTCTATGAGCGGCTAAAGGCCAGCGTAGAGGGATGGTGGAGGCGGGTGTGAGCGACACCGCCGCCCACGCCGGCGCTCCACCGGCGAGCAGCGCGGGGACGGGCAGCCCCTGGCTGATCGCCGTCCTGGTTGCGCTCGCGACTTTCATGGAGGTGCTCGACACCACAATCGCCAACGTGGTCCTGCCCTATATTGCCGGGGGGATGGGCGTGAGCGACGACGAAGCGTCGTGGGTGGTGACGACCTACCTGGTCGCCAACGCCGTCAGTCTGACGGCAAGCCCGTTCCTCGCTCGCGCGCTCGGCCGCAAGACCTTCTTCCTGATCTGTCTCGGGCTCTTCAGCATAAGCTCTCTGCTCTGCGCGCAGGCGTGGAATCTCGACTCGCTTCTCTTGTTCCGCATCCTCCAGGGCCTCGCCGGTGGCGGCATGGTGCCGGTGTCGCAGTCGATCCTGGCGGCTTCGTTTCCGCCGGAAAAGCGCGGGCAGGCCTTCGCGCTATTCGGCGTGGCGGTGGTTGTGGGGCCGGTGGTCGGCCCGACGCTCGGCGGGTGGCTGGCCGACAATTGGTCCTGGCGCTGGTGCTTCCTGATCAACGGTCCGGTCGGCCTCGCCACAATTGCGCTGATCGCCATCCTTCTGCCTGCGGACAAGCCCAATCTGGGGCAGGCCGCCCGGTTCGATTCCATCGGTTTTCTTTTGGTGGCGACTTTCCTCGGCGCGCTCGAGATCGTGCTCGATCGCGGCCTCGAGGATGATTGGTTCGCCTCAAATTTCATCGTCACGTTCACGTTCATTTGCGCCGTTGCATTCGTCCTGATGATCCCCTGGGAGATGTCCAGGTCCGATCCGATGATCGACGTGCGCATGGTGGCGACGCGCCAGTTCGGCGCCTGTTTCTTGGTGATGGGGGCGACCGGCGCGATCCTCTACGCCACCACCCAGTTCCTGCCGCTCCTGTTGCAGACGAACTTCGGTTACACCGCAACCTGGGCCGGTCTCGTCCTCTCGCCGGGCGGCCTCGTCACCATGGTGATGATGTTCGTCGTCGGCCAGGCCTCAAGCCGGATCCAGCCAAAATACCTGATCATGGTCGGCGCGATCTTCGCGGCGATCTCGATGTATCAGCTAACCAACGTGTACGCCGATCTCGACTTCTGGTTTTTCGCCCGCACCCGCATGGTGCTTGGCGTCGGATTGCCGCTCATCTTCATCCCGATCATCACCGCATCTTATGATGGGGTCCCGGCGAACAGGGTGGACATGGCGTCTGCCCTCATCAATGCGGCGCGCAATACGGGGGGCTCGATCGGCGTCTCGCTCGCCTCCAACGTGCTCAACCACCGCGAGCAGTTCCACCATAACCGGCTCATCGAGCACGCGATTCCGTCGGGCCAGCAATATCAGGACACGCTGCAACAAATGACGCAATATTTTCTGGCGCAAGGCAGCTTGCCTCCCGAGGCGCACCAGCAGGCCCTCTCCTGGATCGGCCAGCAGGTGCAGGCGCAATCGGCCTTTCTCGCCTACATGGACGTCTTTTGGGTGCTCGCGGTGCTCTCGGTCGCGGCCGTGCCGCTTGCGCTGAGCCTGCGCAAGGTGAAACTTGGAGGCGCCGCGCCGGCGGCGCATTGAGCGCCTTCCGTTCGTATCATAATGTATTAGGGGAGCACCCTCATAAGCGACATTAGACCGGGTCGCCATCCTTCAGCGCGAGACGCCAACAGCGTCTGGCGAAGGCGGCAAGGGAGTCTGGGGCCGATCCTTTCCCGCCGAGAACCGAAGAGGGAGCCATTCAATCGACTGCCCCGTTTCGTGGTACAAGATCCAAGTCTGCCCGGTAGCCGTATCCAAGAGCAGAGTTTGCGGAAAAGTTTGAGATTGTGAAGCCGGGACTGCGACCATCTGATAGCGGCCGACTTGCTGCTCCTCGCCATGCGCGCTCGCAATGGCAGCCAAAAGCATCGCGAGCGGGCCCAATACCAGCTTCTGCATGAGGATCGTGTCTCCGGTAGCTTTGCGCCAGCTGCTCTGTTTCGTGTTGGGCAGGTTGGCGCAGACTTCCTACCCGCTTTCCACGCCCAGGCTCAATCTTGAGCAAAATGGTGGCGTCTCACCGGCGACCCCGGCCGTGGGCAGGATAGGGAGCGCACGCTGCAATTGATATATTTTATCGACAGTTACGACAATGCGCTCCTACCGGTGTCAAACGGTCTGCGCGGTCTAAGGGCAAGACGCGTCATGGAACGTCATCCCCCGTCTGAGCATGGGGGCGCGGCGATCCAAGCCGCCTCTGCCCTCCATCCCGATCGCTTCCCCAGGGCTCAACGCAGGGCCGCGATGATGAC
>DASXXT010000264.1:0-5378 GCA_036502965.1 Roseiarcus sp.
CAGGGTCCGCGGCTGCTCGTCGGCAGCGGCTCGGACCAGACTCATCTGCTGCTCGTATGCACCGGCGAGCGCGGGCTGTGCGGCGCCTTCAACACCGCCATCGTGCGCCTCGCGCGCGAGAAGGCCAATTCGCTTGTGTCGCAAGGCAAGACGATCAAGATTCTTTGCGTAGGCAAGAAGGGTTACGATCAGCTTCGCCGTACACATGAGAAGCAGATCCTGGAGCTGATCGATCTGCGCGCGGTGCGCACGCTCACCTACGAGACCGCGAAGCCGATCGCCGAAAAGGTGACCGCCTTGTTCGAAAACGGCGAGTTCGACGTCTGTACCCTGTTCTACTCGCGCTTCAAGTCGGTGATCGCCCAGATTCCCACCGCCCAGCAGCTCATTCCCCCCGAGCTCGGCTCGAAGGATGAAACCGCGCCGGTTTACGATTATGAGCCGGACGAGGGCGAAATCCTGGCTCAATTGCTGCCGCGGGCGGTAGCGGTGCGCATCTACCGCGGGTTGCTTGAAAACGCGGCCTCGTTCTTCGGCGCGCAGATGAGCGCGATGGACAACGCGACACGCAACGCCGGCGACATGGTGAAGAAATACACGCTGCGCTACAACCGCACGCGCCAGGCGATGATCACCAAGGAATTGATCGAGATCATTTCGGGCGCCGAGGCGCTCTGAGCGGACCTCGCGCCTTCCGCGGCACAAGAGATCGAAGAATACGAGGACGAACACCAATGGCGAATATCGCGAATGCCACCGGCCGCATTACTCAAGTGATCGGCGCCGTCGTCGATGTGAAATTCGACAGCTACCTGCCGCCCATTCTCAACGCGCTCGAGACGATCAACAACGGCCATCGCCTGGTGCTCGAAGTCGCCCAGCAGCTCGGCGAGAACACCGTGCGCTGCATCGCCATGGACATTTCCGAGGGCCTCGTGCGCGGCCAGGAGGTCACCGACACCGGCGAGCCGATCTCGGTTCCGGTCGGCGAGGGCACGCTCGGGCGCATTATGAACGTGGTCGGTGAACCGGTCGATGAAGCCGGGCCGATAGACATGGAGGCTCGCCGCGCGATCCATCAGCCAACCCCCACCTATGTCGAGCAATCGACGGAAGCCCAGATTCTCATCACGGGCATCAAGGTCGTCGACCTGCTCGCACCTTACGCCAAGGGCGGCAAGATCGGCCTGTTCGGCGGCGCCGGCGTGGGCAAGACAGTGCTCATCCAGGAACTGATCAACAACGTCGCCAAGACCCACGGCGGCAATTCCGTATTCGCCGGCGTCGGCGAGCGCACCCGTGAAGGCAACGACCTCTATCACGAATTCATCGAATCGAAGGTCAACGCCGATCCGCATCATCCCGATTCGAACGTAAAATCGAAATGCGCCCTGGTGTTTGGCCAGATGAACGAGCCGCCCGGCGCCCGTATGCGCGTCGGACTGGCCGGCGTCACTGTCGCCGAGCATTTCCGCGACCAGGGCCAGGACGTGCTCTTGTTCATCGACAACATCTTTCGATTCACCCAAGCCGGTTCGGAAGTCTCCGCGCTGCTTGGCCGCATTCCTTCCGCGGTGGGTTACCAGCCGACCCTCGCTACCGACATGGGGGCCTTGCAGGAGCGCATCACCACCACGACAAAAGGCTCGATCACATCGGTGCAGGCGATCTATGTTCCGGCAGACGACCTGACCGATCCGGCCCCGGCGACCTCGTTCGCCCACCTCGACGCGACAACGGTGCTTTCCCGCGCGATCTCGGAAAAAGGCATTTATCCAGCGGTCGATCCGCTCGACTCGACCTCGCGCATGCTAACCGCTGCGATTGTCGGCGAGGAGCACTACAATGTCGCCCGCCAGGTGCAGCAGGTGCTGCAACGCTACAAGGCGTTGCAGGACATTATCGCGATCCTTGGCATGGACGAGCTGTCGGAAGAGGATAAGCAGATCGTCGCGCGGGCACGGAAGATCGAGCGCTTCCTGTCGCAGCCCTTCGACGTCGCAGCCGTGTTCACGGGCACACCGGGCGTGCAGGTCAAGATCGAGGACACCGTCAAGGGCTTCAAGGGCATCATCGAAGGCAAGTACGACAATCTGCCTGAGGCTGCCTTCTACATGGTCGGCACCATCGAGCAAGCGGTGGAGAAGGCCAAGAAACTGGCGGCCGAGGCTTAAGAGCGCCGCGTCCGGGGGAGGGCAATGCCGACTTTCCATTTCGAACTTGTGTCGCCGGACAAGGTGCTGTTCAACGGCCCCGCTCAAGCGGTGCTCGTGCCGGGCGCTGAAGGGGACTTCCAGGTGCTCAGCGACCACGCGCCAGTGATGACCGCTATGCGCCCCGGAGTCGTTGGAATCGACGATGCGGAGGGAAAGCATCGCCGCGTGTTCGTTCGCGGCGGGTTTGCCGACGCGAGCAAAAAAGGTCTGATTTTGCTGGCGGAGACGGCCATTCCGTTCGAGGATTTCGACGCCGACAAGCTCGGGCAGGAGATCAAGAACGCGGAGGAAGATCTCGCTGACGCGAGTCAGGACCAGAAGCCCCTGGCCCAAGAGAAGCTTGACCGCTTGCGCGAGCTCAAGGACGAAATGAAGCTTTAGCCGTGAGCGGAGCCCGTGGGCTCCCTCGCTCCCCGCCGCGCCTCGCCTGGTCGCTTCATGACCCGCGAAGACTATGATGTCTTTTGCAAAAGCCTGCCGCATGCGACACATGTCGTCCAATGGGGCGATGCGAGCGTCTGGAAGATTGGAGGCAAGGTCTTCGCCATCGGCGGATGGTCCGGCGGCGACGAATTCGCTGTCAGCTTCAAATGCTCGAAGACCAGCTTCGCGATCTTGAGTGAATTGCCGGGCCTGCGGCCGGCGCCGTATCTTGCCTCTCGCGGACTTCTTTGGATGCAACGCATCGACGCCCGTTCGCTCAGCGATCATGATCTCACGGAATATGTCCGACAGAGCTACGCGATGGTCCTTGCTGGGCTGCCCAAAAGGACGCAAGCCGCATTGGACGTTCGAGTCTCTTGATGAATCCAGGGTAACGTCCGTGGCTGTGACGCCTTCCGACATCCGATCCGCCCATGCGCGCATCCGCGGGCAAATCCGCCGCACCCCGATTCTCGAGACGGCCTCGCCGATCGCCGGTGCGCCGCCGCTCTCGCTGAAACTCGAATGCCTGCAGGAGACCGGTTCGTTCAAGGCGCGGGGCGCCTTCCACAATCTCCTGACCCGGCCGGCGGCTAAAGCCGGCTGCGCCACCGCGTCTGGCGGCAACCACGGCGCCGCCGTCGCCTACGCCGCCAAGACGCTCGGGATCCGAGCGCGCGTCTTCGTCCCGGAAATCGCAACGCCCGCTAAGGTCGCAAAGATAAAGGCCTATCGCGCCGAGGCTGTCATCGTCGGCGCTTCTTACGCGGAGGCGCAGCAGCGCTGCGACGCCTATGTCGCCGAGACTGGCGCGCTGTCGATTCACCCTTACGACGCGGTCGAGACGATTGCTGGCCAAGGCACGGTGGCGCTGGAATGGGAGGAGGACCTCGAGCGACTCGGGCTCAAGAAGCTCGACACGGTCCTCGTCGCGGTTGGCGGCGGCGGGCTCATTTCCGGCGCCGCCGCCTGGTTTCAAGGCCGAGTCAAGGTCGTCGGCGTTGAGCCGGAAGGTTCGCGCGCGCTTTATGCCGCGCTCAAGGCGAACGAGCCGGTCGACGTGTCTGTTAAGTCGCTCGCCGCTGATTCGCTCGGCGCAAAGCGAGTCGGCAAACTCAATTTCGACATCGCCAAGAAATTCGTGAGCGGTGTCGTTCTGGTCGAGGACAGGGTCATCGCCTTAGCCCAGCGCCGGCTCTGGGCGGACTTTTCAGTCATCGCCGAGCCGGGTGGGGCGGCGGCCTTCGCCGCCATCGCCAGCGGCGCCTATCAGCCCGAACGCGATGAACGGATCGGCGTTCTGGTCTGCGGCGCCAACGCCGATCTCGCCACGTTCGCCAAGATGATCGCCGCCGGCGTCCCAGATTAGACCGGCCAAATCTCAGGCGAGATTGGCGAGCGCCGCGGCGGTCGCGTGCTCACGCCAGCGGAAAAAACGTCGACAAAACATATATCCACACGATGAGCGTGCCGATCGAGCACAATGTCGTTAGGGAAATGGTCGCGGCTACGGTCGGTTCCTCGCACTGATATTCGCCGGAAAGGATGTAGACCGTCTTGGCGGTCGGAACCGCCGCGCACACGACGGCTGCGATTAGGTAGAGCGGCTCCAGCCGGAGCGCGATCGAAAGGCCAAGGACGACGAGCGGCATCAGTCCGAGCTTGGCCGCCGCGAGCGCGGCCGCGCGGCCAATGTTGGCCCGCAGGCCGTCCATCGATACTCCGAGGCCGATGGCGAAGAGGGCGCAGGCCGTCAAGGCGTCCGCCAATATCTGGAGATAGACGTTCACGGATCCTGGCATTGGAACGCCCGCCGCGGCCCAGGCGACGCCGACTAAGGTCAAAGCACCATGGGATTGAGGATCACGTGGCGAGCGAGTTTCCCAGGCGCAAAGACTGATCCGCCCGAGCTATGGGGATCAAGCTCCTGCAGCAGCACCGCTGCCGGGAACATGACCACCGCGACAAACACCGTCGCGATCGCTGCGGGCAACACCGCCGGAGGTCCATAAGTCGCCCGGAGGACCGGAAGCGCGACGAAGCCGGTGTTGGTCATCGAGGCGGCCCATCCGTGCATTGCCGCCCCCGCAAGTCCTTGGCCGCCGAAAGCCCGCACCGATGCAAAGTCGATTGCGAAGCACAGCAGGGACCCGCCGCCAAACGCAACCAGAAAGCGCCATGCCAGTAGGGATCGCGCGGGCTCGTGCGCGATCGTGACAATCAGCGGCGCCGGCATCGCGATATTATAGGCGAAGTGTATCAAGGCGTCGGACAGGTCGCGCGCGACGTATCCCAGGAAGCCGGCGAGCCATCCGGTCACGATCACCGCGAACACCGGCAAGATGAGATCGGCGACTTGCATTTTCTTCAAGCTGAGCGCCTGGGCCAGTCCGGCACACTGCTATCGTCCTCCGGCAATGTCCATGCGGACGCGATCTGCGCGAGGGCAGGCCCTCGGAAGAGGCATGGGTCAGAGCAAATCGCATTTGATTTGAACTGCGGTCGTCATTGCGAGCGAAGCGAAGCAATCCAGAGAACGTAGGTGCACCTACGGCTCCTGGATCGCCGCGTCGCTTCGCTCCTCGCGATGACGATTCCATCAATACGCGGCCTAGACGTCATGTTCGCGGGCTAGCGCCGGTGGCCCGCCCTTTCGTGCAGATAAGAACGAGGGTTGCTCGGGCAAGCCGAGCGGAGCCTCACGCACGGAGGGCGTATAGCGAAGTCTTTGTCGCTTTC
>DASXXT010000265.1:0-2796 GCA_036502965.1 Roseiarcus sp.
CCGACGCACATGGTCGTCGGTCTTTGGCAGCACGCAGACGCCGTTTTGCAGATAGACGGCCCCCATTCCCTTCAGCCGGCGCCAAAGCGCGATGCGCTTGGCGGCGGGCTCGGGCGGCACCTTGTAGGTCAAGAGAAGCCAGGTTGGACGAACCATGGCTCTCTGATAATGAAACGGTCGTAACAAATCAACTAGCGAATTTCTGGGACCGTGTCTTCCCGTGCAATGGCGCTGAACCGGGTCACCTCGGCGTCGAATTGAAGTTCGATCGTGCCGGTCGGCCCGTGACGCTGCTTGCCGATGATAACCTCCGCTCGGCCATGCGCGCTCTCCATCTGCGCCATCCAGGCGATATGTTCCTCCGTGCCGGGCCGAGGCTCACGGTTTTTTAGGTAATATTCCTCGCGATAGACGAACAGGACAACGTCGGCGTCCTGCTCGATCGAGCCCGATTCGCGGAGGTCCGAGAGTTGTGGCCGCTTGTCGTCGCGCTGTTCAACTTGCCGTGAAAGCTGGGAGCAGGCCAGGATCGGGATGTTGAGCTCCTTGGCCAACGCCTTGAGGCCAGTCGTAATCTCGGTCAGTTCCTGCACCCGGTTTTCGGACCGCGTTTTCGAGCCGGCGAGAAGCTGGAGATAGTCGACGACCAGGAGGTCGAGCCCTCGCTGGCGTTTGAGTCGCCTGGCGCGGGCTGTCAACTGAGCGATCGAGACGCCGCCGGTCTGGTCGATGTAGAAGGGAATCTGCTGCATCTCGCGGACCGCATCGGCGACGTGGTGGAAGTCGCTCTCGGTAATGTCGCCCCGGCGGATCTTGTAGGAGGCGACCCCGGATTGTTCAGCGATGATGCGGGTCGCCAGCTGCTCGGCCGACATTTCGAGTGAAAAGAAACCGACAATGCCGCCATTGGCGGCCTCGATTGCGCCGTCGGCGCGCGTTCGCCCCTGATAGCTTTTGGCGATGTTGAAGGCGATGTTGGTGGCAAGCGCTGTCTTGCCCATGCCGGGACGGCCGGCGAGGATGACGAGATCGGACGCCTGCAGGCCGCCCATGTAGCGGTCGAGATCCGTCAGCCCGGTGGCGATGCCGCTGAGCGAGCCTTCGCGCTCATAGGCGCGGGCGGCCATGTCGACGGCGACCTTCAAGGCTTCGGAAAAGCGTTGGAAGCCGCCGTCGTACCGTCCGGCTTCGGCGATTTGATATAAGCGCCGCTCCGCTTCCTCGATCTGCTCGCGCGGGCTCGAATCGACCGGCGCGTCATAGGCGACGTTGACGACATCCTCGCCGATCGAAATGAGCTCGCGTCGCATCGCGAGGTCGTAGACGCCGCGGCCATAGTCGTAAGCGTTGATGATGGTCGTCGCTTCGCTGGCCAGGCGGGCGAGATACTGCGGCACGGTCACGCCGCCGAGGTCATGGTCGCCGAGGAACGTTTTGAGCGTGACCGGCGTCGCCAGCTTGCCCGCCCGGATCAGCGATCCGGCGATCTCGAAGATGCGGCGATGAATCTCCTCGACGAAATGCTCGCTCCTCAGGAAGTCGGAGACGCGGTCGAACGCATCATTGTTGATGAGGATCGCGCCGAGCAGCGCCTGCTCGGCCTCGAGGTTGTGCGGCGGCGTGCGATAGGCGCGGTCCTGAGGTTGGGCTTGGCGTTGGGCAAATTGCTCAATGGTCGCCATGAATGCGGCGCGTCCTTTTGGCGTTGTCAGTTTTGAGGCGAACGCGACACGAACGCAATTCGGCTGAACGATGATTGGAACACGAGGCCTTCGCGATCATCGCAGCCACATCATCGATGCGACGCAGAAGGGTCCTCTCACTAGGCCGACACGGTCTCGATGGGAAGAGGCGTTTGCGCCCCGGCGCGTTTTTCCCCGCTATCCTCCGCGCACCGAAACACCGCTTGACAGCCGTCGTTGTCCCCGCATCGCGGGTCGCAGAGCTTCCAGGCGTCGCCACCATCAACGGCGTTATCAATTCGGGGCCGATTGCGGGCTTGCTCACCTTCGCCAACGACGTGCGATTGCGGGTTCCGCAAACCGGGCTTTCAGAGCCGAGAATGGACGCTGTCAATCGCAAGCGTCCGCGCGGGCGAGGAGAAACGCCCTTTCCCGCGTGTTGCGGGTGAGTCTGGCCGCAGTCTCAAATTCGCAGCGGGCCTCGGCCGGTCGGCCAGCCCGAAACAGAAAATCGCCCCTTGCCGCCGGCAAGGGCGCATAATTGCGAAGCGCCGCGGCGTCGGCGATCTCGTCTATGAGCTTGAGGCCCGCTTCGGGCCCGAAGGCCATGCTGTAGGCGACCGCTCGATTGAGATCGACCACCGGCGAGGGCGCCACGGCTCGGAGCCGATCGTAAAGCGCTGCGATGCGGGGCCAGTCGGTCTCGGCCGCACTGCGCGCCCGCGCATGGCAGGCTGCCAGCGCGGCTTGCAAGGCATAGGGGCCATCGCCCCCGAGCGCTTCGGCGCGGGCGAGCGCCTCAAGGCCTCGGCGGATCAGGAGTTGATCCCAGCGCGCGCGATTCTGCTCGGTCAGGGTCAAGAGCGCGCCGTCCGGCGCGATGCGCGCCTTGAGCCGCGACGCCTGGATTTCCATCAGCGCCAGCAGGCCGAACACTTCGGCGTCCTCGGGCATCAACCCGGTGAGCATCCTGCCAAGCCGCTGCGCCTCCAGGCACAGGCTCGGCCGGACAAGATCTTCGCCCGCCGTGGCGGCATAGCCTTCATTGAAGATGAGATAGATGACCTCGAGCACCGAGGGGAGCCGGGCCGCGCGTTCTGGCCCGCGCGGAACC
>DASXXT010000266.1:0-15257 GCA_036502965.1 Roseiarcus sp.
TGGTCGGCGAGTCCGGCTCCGGCAAGACCACGCTCGGCCTGGCGATGCTGAGGCTCATCCGCTCTGAAGGGCCGATCGCCTATTGCGGACGCGCCATCGACGGGCTCAATTCAAAGGCGATGCGCCCGCTGCGGCGCGAGATGCAGATCGTCTTCCAGGATCCTTACGGCTCGCTTAGCCCACGCATGTCGGTGGCCGAGATCGTCGAGGAAGGGCTGATCGCACAAGGGACGGAGATGAGCGCCGCCGAGCGTCGCCGCGTCGCCGAACGCGCGCTCGCCGACACCGGGCTCGATCTCTCCACGCTCGACCGTTATCCGCACGAGTTCTCCGGCGGTCAGCGCCAGCGCATCGCCATCGCTCGCGCGATGGCGCTCGATCCGCGCTTTGTGGTGCTCGACGAGCCGACGTCGGCGTTGGACATGTCGATCCAGGCGCAGATCGTCGATCTCCTGCGCGAACTGCAGCGGCGCCGCAACCTCGCCTATCTGTTCATTTCCCATGATCTGAGGGTCGTGCGAGCGCTCGCCAGCGACATCATCGTCATGCGGCGCGGCAAGGTGGTCGAGAGCGGCGAAGCGCGCGCGGTCTTCAGCGCGCCGCAAAACGACTATACGCGGGCTTTGTTCGCCGCCGCCTTCGCCAATGAGGCGACGCTCGACGCCGTCGTCAGCCAGTGAGTCTCCATCTCCATTTGTCGCGCGCGCCCTTCTCCCTCTGGGAGAAGGTGGCGGAGCACAGCGCGTCCGGAAGGACGCCGTCCTTCCGGACGGGCTATTGGCCCGCCGGATGAGGGCGAACCCTCACCCCCGGCCCCTCTCCCGTAGGAGAGGGTGGCGGTGATCCGCGCGATTCTCATCGTCCTCGATTCGGTCGGCTGCGGCGGCGCCGAGGACGCAGGAGTCTATGGCGACGAGGGCGCGGACACGCTCGGTCACATCGCTGAAGCCTGCGCTGATGGACGGGGCGATCGCGAGGGCTTGAGGCGCGGACCGCTGAAACTGCCGCGCCTCGAGGCGCTGGGTCTCGGCCACGCCATGAAGGCGTCGACCGGCCGTGCGCCGCCGGGGTTCGCGCTCCCTGAGCCGCGTGGCCAATGGGGTTACGGAATCGAGACTTCGCGCGGTAAGGACACGCCGTCCGGTCATTGGGAGCTTGCCGGCACGCCGGTCGATTTCGACTGGGGCTATTTTCCGGAGACGATTCCCGCCTTTCCGGCGACGCTGACCGACGCGCTGATCGCGGAAGCAAAGGTGGCCGGGAGTCTCGCCAACCGCCATGCTTCGGGCACTGCGGTGATCGAGGACTATGGCGAGGAGCATCTGCGGACCTTGAAACCCATCTGTTACACGTCCGCCGACTCGGTGCTCCAGATCGCCGCGCATGAGCAAGCATTCGGGCTTGAACGCCTTTATGATCTTTGCCGGATCGCGCGCCGGCTGTGCGATCCGCTGAAGATCGGGCGCGTGATCGCGCGTCCTTTCGTCGGCTCGAGCGCCAAGAACTTTGCGCGCACCGGCAACCGCAAGGATTTTGCCATGCCGCCGCCGGACGGCAATATCTTGCAGCGGGCCATCCGCGCGCACCGTGCCGTCGTCTCGATTGGCAAGATCGGCGACATCTTCGCCCATCGCGACACCGGGGACGAGCGCAAGGGCAAGAGCAACGATGGCAACCTCGACCTCCTCATCGAGGCGCTCAAGACGACTGCGGAGGGCGGCCTGATCTTCGTCAATCTGGTGGATTTCGACACCGAATGGGGTCATCGCCGCGATGTCCCCGGTTATGCGGCCTGTCTCGAAGCCTTCGATCGACGGCTCGATTCCATCGAAGCGGCGCTTCGGCCACAGGACTTTTGCCTCATCACCGCCGACCACGGGAACGATCCGACCTTCAGAGGCTTCGATCATACCCGCGAGCACGTTCCGATCCTCGCCTTCGGCGCCGGTGCGCCGGCAGGACCGATCGGAGGGCGGTCGAGCCTGGCCGATGTCGCCGAGACGATTGCGCTCAAGCTTGGCCTGCCCGGCGGGACCCACGGGCGCGCCTGGGCACAATGACCTTCGCCCTCGACGAACCACTCGCGCGCCGCGTTTGTCGTTATCGACCGGCCGGCCCAAAGTCGATACTATCAATAATTGTTGTAGTACGCATCGATAGTATCCAAGTGACTCGGAAATGGCGCCGCAAGCCTTTGAAATCGCGCAAAACGGACTCGAGAAAGGCAGGTCCGTCAGACGCGATCGCCTGGAAAGCCCCGCATTGCGCGCGAGTTCGGAAACCGTCATAACGCCTCCCCATCATCCGGGTTAATAAGAAGCCGGATGATCACGGCGTCGCCGCTGAGATGGCTCGCGAGTGGTTTCGCCAAGTGACGGAGGGGTCATGTCCGACGCGTTTCAAGATCGCGAAAACACGTTCGAAAAGCAGTTCGCCCACGATGAGGATCTGCGGTTCAAGGCAGTTGCGCGCCGCAACAAGGCGGTGGCGCTCTGGGTCGCCGAGATGAAGGGTCTTTCTGGAACGGAGGCCGAGAAATACGCCAGCGAGTTCGTCGGCGCGCAGATTGGCAAAAGCGACGACGACGTCGCCGCGGCGCTCAAGGCAGACCTCGCGCGTAGCGACGTCGACCTCTCGGATCATCGTCTGCGCAAGAAGATGGACGAGGAGATGGTGGCGGCGATCGCCTCGGTTCGGGCGGGCAAGTAAGAGGGCGCCTCGTTCACGGGCTTGGGGGACGCGCGAGCGGCGCGAAAGAGGCCGCGACGGTCTGATAGACCTCCCGCTTGAAAGGGACCACAAGCTCTGGCAGACGCTCGAGGCGCTCCCAGCGCCAATCGTCGAATTCGGCATCGTGGGCGCCACCGGCGGGGCGGTGAACGTCGATCTCCTTTTCCGGGCCAACAAACCGGAACAGAAACCACTTCTGGGTTTGCCCGCGGTACCGGCCGCTCCACCGTCCGCGCGCTCCCTCAGGCAAATCGTACTTGAGCCACTCTGGCAGCTCGGCGATCAGCTCAGTCGAACTGACGTTGGTCTCTTCCCAAAGCTCGCGCTTCGCGGCTTCGAGCGGTTGTTCCCCCGCGTCGATTCCTCCCTGCGGCATCTGCCAGGAACGCGGGTCCAGAACTTCCGAGCCGCGTTTGCGCTTGCGATGGCCGATGAACGCATCGCCGGCGCGATTGACGAGCGCGACGCCGACGCACGGCCGATATAGGTGCCCGCTCATGGACTTACGAACGGGTTCACTGAGCGGACAGCCCTGGCTTTCCCGACATCAGGGCTGAGAGCGGGACCAATGCGACGCCCTTTGAATCGAGTCCGTTCGTCCATCGCGCCAATCGTTCGACGCTGCCCGGCGTAGCCGAAGCGACGCCGATCGCTGAGCCGCGCCCGCCCGCGAGCTCGACGAGCCGCGACAGAGATGTGTCTACCGCCTCAGGCGCCGCATAGGCGTCGATGACAACGTCGGCGCGCGCCGACGGCATCGGCGCAGATGCGCTGACGTCCTGCCTGACGCCGCCCGATGGAGCGCCATCATCGAGATATCCAAGGCCCCGGTCGGCGATCTCCTTCAGGATGGGGGACATATGCTGTCGATCCGTGGTGAATTTGCCGCCAGGGTTGTTGACCACCGCGACATAGCCGGTGAACCCGCCCATTTGCCAGCGGAGGGAATCGAGGTTCTCCGCGTCGGATGCCGATGTGCTCAGCACATGCGCCCCCAAGCCGCCGGTCAAATTCGAAAAATCATCCAGTCGCGCCTGAAGAACTGTCTCATGCCCCGCTTCCCGGGCTTCCGCCGCCTGTTGCTCAACCGCCCTACCAGAAGGTGAGAACCCGAGTGTGACTGCGCCAGGCAGCTTGGCGATTGCGCTCTCCGCGTCCTCCGGGTTGACGCCAAACCCGCCCACCACCAAAGCGATGCGCGGACTGCCAAGACTCAACCTTGGGTCTAAGACGACTGCCCTTGCGTAAGCCTCGAACGGGCGCGCGCCGTCGACCCCAATGCGCGGCAAAAGGCCATATTTCGACTTCTCGATGAGGCGAGCATCGGGCGCGGGCGCGAGCTTGACTCCGAGCGCCTGCGCCACATCGATGATGAGCGCCTTGGGCGCCCCACCGCTTCCACGCGTGACCTTGACCCCGCTCGTCGCTTCCACTTGCGCCGCCGAGGCCAGCGGCGGCGCACTGGTTCGGCGCACGCTTGCCGTTGCCTCGGGGGCGTCGGGCTTTCGTGGGGCGGCCAAGACTTCAACTTTCGCCAGCGCAAACGGCTCGCCGTTAAAAGACAACTCTCGTCGCGGAACCGTAAGGAGGCCGATAGCCATCGCAAGAATCGCGGCGCCAATCGCCGCTCCTTTTGTCGCGCGCTTAGGGCGAACAGGCAGTGCGGCTGCAGCGCCGGAAGCAAAACCGAGCGGTTCGTCCAGTTCGTCCCACACTTCAGCTGACGCCCCTCGCTCTGAACGTCCCAGGCTCGCGAATCAACCTTGCCCCAACCTATACTCAGCTACCGCCCGAGGCCGGCAGCCTCACTCATACCTGAAGTAGGCAGCGCAAGTCTTCCGTCTCAATTTCACCCCTGATACGAGTGGACGCAGGATCTCGACGATCCACGAACGCGAACCGACGGTGAAGCATTATCGATGGCCCGCAACCTGATCACTGACATTGAGGGCGTGCTCATCGGATCGGCCGACGACGAGGGGCTTGCTTCGGGCGTCACCGTGGTCTTGTTCGAGGAACCCGCGGTCGCGTCAATTGCTATGAACGGCGGCGCGCCCGCGCTCCGCGACACGGCTTTGCTAGAGCCGGAAATGGCCATCGAGCGGGTCGACGGTTTCGTTCTGTCCGGCGGGTCCGCTTTCGGCCTCGACGCGGCGGGCGGCGTGATGGCCTACCTCGCCGAGATCGGTCGTGGTTTTGAGCATCGCGGAGCGCGCGTGCCGATCGTGCCGGGTGCGAGCCTGTTCGATCTTCTCAACGGGGGCGACAAATCTTGGGGCCGTAAACCGCCTTACTGGGATTTGGGCCTCAAGGCCGCGTCGACCGCTGCTGTTGACTTCGCGCTGGGCACCGCCGGTGCAGGATTTGGCGCGACCACCTACAACCTAAAAGGCGGCCTGGGCTCTGCGAGCACGGTGACCTCGAGCGGCTTTCGAGTGGGCGCGCTGGTGGTCGTCAATTCTGTCGGCCGAGCGACGCGAGGCGAAAGCCTACATTTTTGGGCCGCGCCCTATGAACAACAGGCGGAATTCGGCGGCCTCGGCTTCGGCCCCAAGGATATTGACGATCACCTGACGCTTCGCCTCAAGTCCGACACGCCGTCCAGCACTGACCTTATGGTGGTCGTTACCGATGCTGCGTTGACCAAAACGCAGCTCAAGCGAGTCGCGACGATGGCTCAAGACGGCTGCGCGCTTGCGCTGCGTCCCGCCCATGCGCCAATGGACAACGACGTCGTCTTCGCTGCGGCGACGGCGCGGGTCAGCGCCGCTCCGGACATCCGCGACCTGACCGAGATTGGAATGTTGGGCGCCGAATGCGTCGCTCGAGCGATTGCTCGCGGCATATACGAAGCCGCCCCGCTCTCGGTTCCGGGGGCTCAGCCCGCCTGGCGGCAGCGGCGGGCGGCGAATTCGACTATCGGATGAATCGCGTCGAGTCTCCGAGCGAGCGCCGATCTTGCGCCAGCGCTTCCTCGTCGCGCCTGCTCTGCGCGGCTGTCGATCGGGTTGCGCAGCGGGCGTACCGTCGATCGACTGGGCTAGAATAGGGCAAGCCGGACGCCGATAACCTCGACCGCCAACTGACGACGATTACCTGCCGCTTGGCAAGGCAGGATGTGTGGTTTCCTCAGTGCGAGCGCTCCTAAGCGCCTGCGCCTGCGCGCGCCATTTGTCCGCCTCCATCCGGCTTTGGCGCGAAGCTCTCCGATGCCGCCCTTGCGACAACCAGGTCGCCACCGCGCCCGCAACGACGCCGAGCATGGCCGCGACAATCACCACTGCGAATAGGGGCGCAGCGATCGAGAACGCCGCACTGTCGCTGGAAGCGAATGGGTCGAACGAAACGGTCACAAAGTCGCGATTGGCGAAGGCAAAACCGAGAAGGACAATGGCGCAGATGACGAGGATGGCGACTCTTAAGAAGCGAACCATGCAAGCCTCATACGCTCGACTCGCCTAGCCCTCGCCAGTTCAAGCGACAGCACCTGTCTCAACGACCCTAGATCGCCTCAGCCGAGCGATTGAGACGCTCGCGCATTTCTTTGCCGGTCTTGAAGAACGGCGCCAGTTTCTCGGTCACCGGAACCCTGTCGCCGGTGCGCGGATTGCGACCGGTGCGGGCCTGGCGCTGTTTGGTCGAGAACGCGCCGAAGCCGCGCAACTCAACGCGCTCGCCGCGTGCCAGGGCATTTGTGATCTCGCCGAGGATGGCGTCGATTATGTTCTCGATGTCACGCTGATAAAGATGTGGATTACGGGCGGCCATGCGCTGCACGAGCTCAGACTTGATCACCGAATGTCCCCGACTCGAAATGCCCCAGCGTTCGCCTCGCCTTAATGCCCTGAAATGGGGGTCCGCATCAATAGCAAACCTCGCCTTCGTCACAATGTGATGTTGTTCGGCATCACGTCGCCTCGCCGAAGTGAGCGCCGAAAAAGTTCAATCCGAACGTTGAATCTCATATTGGCCAGTTCGCCGAAATCGCGCCAGATAGGACGGTATGATCGCCTCGGCGGCCTGAGGCAGGACATTGAGCGCGCTCAGCACGCGTCCCTCGGCGTCCGCCTCCGCGGATACGACGTTGTCAGACGCAAGCAAATCGACTTGATCGCGGGTCGTCGTCAACAATTTGGGAAAAAGCCCGAATGTCGCCTTCGACCCGAACTGTGTCGAGGCTGCGATCCAACGCGATGGACCGAGCGGCAGGCCTATGAGCAGACGGCGGCGATCAATCGCCTGTAGGGTTAGCTCTGCCGCCTCGCGGAGGGTCATCGTTCTTGGACCACCGAGTTCATATGCCGTGCCGGGCTTCGCCAAACCGGAGAGCGCCGCGGCGACCGCCTGCCCGACGTCGCCGACATAGACTGGCTGCAAGCGAGTTCCGCCGCCGCCCAGCAGGGGCAAAACCGGCGAATAGCAAGCGAGGGCCCCGAAGCGATTGAAAAAATCATCCTCCGGGCCGAACACGACTGACGGACGCATGACGATCGCGTCGGGGAATGTGTCTCGCGTCGCTTCTTCGCCAAGCCCCTTGCTCGCGATATAGGGCGAGGCGGAGTTCGGGTCCGAACCGATTCCCGAAATATGCACATAGGATGACACCTGTGCGGCCAGTGCCGCCCGGGCCAGCGCAAGAGCGCCCTCGACGTGCACGGCGGTATAGGTCTGCGCTCCGCTTTCCGCTTTAACGCCCGTGGCGTTGACGACTGCGCTTGCGCCCTCGATCGCCGCGGCGATCGAGTCTGGGAAGCGAAGATTGGCCTGCACCGGCTGGATTTGCCCCACGCCTCCGATCGGCTGCAGGAACGCGGCAAGATCGGGTCGCCGCACGGCGACTCGGATGCGCCATCCCTGATGGACGAGCGCCCGGACAATATAGCGTCCGAGGAATCCCGATCCGCCGAATACCGTCGCCAAACGATTGGCTTCCCTGGTGGCTTCGGTCATGGACGTCTTTTCCCAACAGGCGCGACCGCTCCTTTAGGCGAAGCCCCATCGCTTGTATAGCCCGGAAACCGTGTGCCCAACGCTCGATAAACTTCAAGCCTTCGCATTTTTACGCGCCGCGACCACCACATCGGCGGCACGCCCAGAAAGCTCGGCCAAATGATCGAATTTGGTCTCGAACGCGCCGACGCCCGAGGTCGCCGAGCGCAATTCGACGATGAGATCGCCGATCTCGGCCTCTGGGATCAGCGCCCGCAGCGCCTCCCAGCCTGCCCAGCCCTCCCGGGCTTCGAAGCCAAGGATCTGACCGCGCCGCGCGCTGACCAGCGCGCTCGCCCGCGCCAAAGCGTCGGTCGGCACATAGACGGTCACTAAGAGGATCGGCTCCAGCAGCATCGGACGCGCTTTGACCAGGGCCTCGTCTAAAGCCAGCTTAGCCGCTGCTCGAAAGGCCATGTCGGAGGAATCGACCGTGTGATAGGAGCCGTCGACCAAGGTTACCGAGACGTCGACCACCGGAAATCCGAGCGGGCCGCGGGTCATTGCGTCGCGCGCGCCAGCTTCGACGGAAGAAAAATACTGCCTCGGCACTGATCCGCCATGCACCCGCTCCGCGAAGGCGAAGCCCTCGCCGCGGCCGCGTGGGCTGACCTCGACAACGACATCGCCAAATTGGCCATGCCCCCCTGATTGCTTTTTGTGTCGTCCTCGCACCGTGACGGCGTCACGAATCGATTCCCGATAGGCGACGGACGGTTTGTGCGATTGGATGGTTACGCCAAAGCGATCGGCGAGCCGCTCTGCGGTGACGCGCAAGTGCATTTCGCCCTGCCCGAACAGTTTTAATTCAGACATCTCGGCGTCCTGGACATAGGACAGCGCGCGGTCCTCTTCGCAAAGTTTGGCCAACGCGCTGGCGAGCCTGACCTCGTCCTTTCTATCCTTGACGCGGATGGCGATTCCCTGAGTCGCCGGCGGAGCGCCAGCCGTCGCGCCGAGCGATGGAGCGGTTCGCCCGTCAGCGATGCGATCGCCGGTGGCGAGGTCTTCCAGCCGCGCGAAAGCGACAGTGTCGCCTTCCTCGGCGCGGGTCAGTTTGGTCGACATGGCGCCCATAAGACGGGCCATTCCGCCGATCCGCTCCTCGACGCCGCGCGAGTTGATGACCGTGGCCCCATCGGCAAAGGAACCGCGCAGCACCCGCGCCAGCGATAGCTTGCCCCCATGCGCGGTGTGGATCGTGCGCATCACCTGCGCCAGAGCTGGCCCTTTATCCTCAATGCCAAGCCGCTTGCGCGTATGGGCGACGCCCGGCGACTCGTGCCTGAGCGCTTTGAGGAGTCTGGTGACGCCGTGGCCACCGATCGCCGAGCCGAGGAGAACCGGCACGACCTGTCCATCGCGCAGCTCGCGGGCCAAATCGTCGAAGACGAGGTCCTTCGGCGGATCGATGTCGCTGATCAATTGCTCCATCAGCGAGTCGTCATAATCGGCGAGCTTCTCAAGCATCAGATAGCGAGCCTGCTTCTCCTCGGGGAGCACGCCCGCCGGCATTTCGATGACACTGGACGGCGCGGCTTCCCGATAGACGAAGGCCCGCTCGAGCGCCAAGTCGACAAATCCGGTAGCGACGCCGTCCTCCCATACCGGAATCTGGCGCAGCAGCAGTGGTGTGCGCGAGGCCGGTTGAAGCATCTCAAGCGTTTCGCGCAATCCCCCGTTCGCCTGGTCGATTTTGTTGAGGAAAAGGATACGGGGCAACCCCAGGTCTTCCAGTTCCCGCAGAATAACCTGAAGCGCTGGGACCTTGCGCGGGTCGGCCTCGCATACAACGACGGCGGCGTCGCAAACGGGCAAGGCATAGCGCATGTCATGGATGAATTCGATCGAACCGGGGGAATCGAAGAAGGTGAGTCGGTCCCCGAGGTAGTCAATGCTGGCGACGTTGGGCTCGACGCTCATCGCGTGGCTGCGCGCCTCCGAGCTTGAATCTCCGACGGTGGTGCCTTCGCGCACGGACCCTTGCCGCGCCACGGCGCCGCCGCGCGCCAATATCGCCTCAAGGAGGCTGGTTTTTCCGCTCTGAAACGGCCCGATGATCGACACCAAACGGGGACCGGCGACGCGGTTCTCGTGATTGGCTGCGCTCAATATCGGCCTCCCTCTAGCGTTACGCCGCGCACCGAGGTGCGCGCGAGGCGGTCGACTCCCTAGGCCCGAGCGCGTCCCTCAGACGCGGTTCTCTCAGTTATTACCGCGCCTTGTGTCTTGGCGTCGGCGTCGTCGACCGCTGCCGACCTGTTGTCGTGCGGTTGACATGGTCGCAAGAACAGGCGCGTCGCGCAAGACGGCTGCGGATGCCTTGCGAAGCGGCTGCGACGTCCTCGCATTTGCCGTCAGCCTCTTGTATGGGACGGCTCGAACATGATCCCGGGCGAGGTTAGAGGTTTATGGGCCAGGGCCAATCGATTGACGCCGGGGATGTGGCGGCGGCGCTCAGGGGGCGCTCGGTGGTTCTTGTCGGCATGATGGGAGCCGGAAAAACCTCGGTCGGCAAGCGGCTTGCGGCAAAGCTTGGATTGCCATTCGTCGACGCCGATGCCGAGATCGAAGCGGGCGCTCAACTGACCATTTCTGAGATCTTCGAGCGGTTCGGCGAGGCTTATTTCCGCGAGGGCGAGCGCAAGGTGATCGCCCGCTTGCTCAAAAGCGGACCGCTCGTGCTGGCGACCGGCGGCGGCGCGTTCATGAATCCGACCACGCGCGACAATATTGCTAGGCATGGTCTCTCGATTTGGTTGAAGCCGAGTTTTGACATTTTGCTTGCCCGGGTGCGCAAGAAGTCCAATCGGCCGCTGTTGAAGACCGCCGACCCAGAACACACGCTGCGTCGGTTGCTGGAAGAGCGGTCGCCGGCCTATGCGCTTGCCGATTTCACCATCGAATCGGTTGGTGCCGCTCACGATTCAGTCGTCGAGGTTATTCTCGGGCGCCTCCATTTGGCGCTCGGCAAGGACGCGGGGGCTTCGGTAGAGCCACGGCGCCGAGTGGAAGTTCCCCTGGGCGCGCGCGCCTATTCGATCTTGATTGGGCCGGGCGTTCTCGACAACGCGGGCGCCGAAATCGCCAAGATCGCCCCGGGCGTCAATTGCGCTGTGGTGACCGACGCGCGAGTCGCGCCGCTTTATCTCCATCGGCTCACAACAAGCCTGGATCAAGCGGGTTTGCCCTCCACGCCGATCGTCTGCCGGCCCGGCGAGAGTGCTAAGTCGTATGCCGAGTTCGCTCGCGTCGCCGACGCGCTGATCGAGGCGCGCATCGAGCGAGGAGACATTATCATTGCGCTTGGCGGGGGGGTTGTCGGCGATCTGGCTGGATTTTGCGCCGCAACACTGCGCCGGGGCGTGCGACTGGTGCAGATCCCAACGACGCTGCTGGCCCAGGTCGACTCAAGCGTGGGCGGCAAGACGGGAATCAACTCGCGGCACGGAAAAAACCTCGTTGGCGCCTTTCATCAGCCGTCGCTGGTGCTGGCCGACACCACTTGCCTCAATTCGCTTAGCGAGCGCGATTTTCGCGCAGGCTTCGCGGAAGTGGTCAAATATGGCCTCATTGGCGACCGCGGCTTTTTCGATTTTTTGGAATCGAATTGGCGCGACATATTCGCGGGCGGACTGTCTCGCGCCGACGCGATCGCGATCAGCTGCGCGGCCAAGGCGCGCGTCGTCGCCGCCGACGAAACGGAGCAAGGAGAGCGCGCGCTGCTCAACCTTGGGCATACCTTTGGCCATGCCTTGGAGAATCTGACCCATTACGATCCGGCGCGGCTCGTGCATGGCGAAGGCGTCGCCATCGGCATGGCCTCGGCATTCCGGTTCTCTCGTGACCTTGGTCTGTGCTCCGGGCAGGACGCGGCGCGGGTCGAGGCGCACTTGAAGGCGGTCGGCCTTCCGACCCGCATGCGCGACATCTCCCGCTTTGAGGCTGATTCGGGAAGTCTCCTGGCTGCGATGCGCCAGGACAAGAAGGTCGAGCGCGGCAAACTGACCTTCATCCTCGTCAGAGGCATCGGCGAGGGCTTCGTCGCCCGCGATGTTGAGGAAGGGAGCGTCTCAGCCTTTCTGGCGCGCGAACTGGCTCCCTCGAGCTGAGGCCCCTGCGAAACGCGTTACGCCCGAATTCGCCCGTGCTAGAATCACTCGATGTCGTACACCCTCGACATTGTCGTCATCATCCTAAGTGTTGCCGCCGCTGCGTTCTTCGCGGGTGCCGAGACCGCTCTGACGGCAGCTTCTCGCGCACGCATGCATGCGCTCGAAACCGCGGGCGATAAGCGAGCGAAGTTGGTCACGCGTCTCATCGGCGCGCGCGGTCGGCTCATCAGCGCGATGCTGCTTGGCGGGCAACTCGTCACCATCGGCTCGTCGGCGATCGCTACGAGTGTCCTGCTCGAGGTCTTTGGTGAGCATGGGGTGTGGGCCGCGACTGCAATCATGACCGCGCTGATCGTCGTTTTCGGTGAGGTGATGCCGAAGACGATCGCCATCGCCTATCCCGATCGCGTTTCGCTGCTCATTGCTCCGCTGGTGTCGTTCTTCGTGACCGTTTTCGGTCCGATCGTGAGCGCGGTCGAGATATTGGTGCGCGGCGTCCTGCGCCTGTGCGGCGTCTCGCTCGGCTATCACGACCCCGGTATCTCTGGCCATGAAGAACTCATGGGCGCGGTCGACATCCTGCATCGCGAAGGCGAAGTCGAGCGCGACGAACGCGACATGTTCGGCGGCCTTTTGGAATTGTCTGAGATCCCGGTCTCGGACGTAATGGTTCATCGCACCAAAATGCGGCTCATCGACGCTGACTTGCCGCCGGAGGAGCTGGCGCGCGAAGTAATCGCTTCTCCCTATACCCGCATGCCCCTTTGGCGTGGGGAACCGGACAATATTATCGGCGTCCTGCACGCCAAGGACCTACTCAGGGCGTATGTCGCGGCTGGCGGAGACGCCAGCAAACTTAATATTGCTGATCTGACTCTCGAGCCGTGGTTCATCCCCGAGTCGACCACGCTGCGCGACCAGCTCCAGGAGTTCTTGCGCCGAAAGACCCATTCGGCGCTCGTCGTGGACGAGTACGGCGTCGTGCAGGGGCTGATCACGCTTGAAGACATTATCGAGGAGATCGTCGGCGATATTCGCGATGAGCACGACGTCGCGGTCCAGGGCGTGCGTAAACAGCGCGACGGCTCGGTCGTGGTCGACGGCTCGGCCACGATCCGGGACCTCAATCGCGCGATGGGCTGGAACTTGCCTGACGACGAAGCCGCGACAGTGGCCGGCCTGGTGATTCACGAGGCGCGCTCGATTCCTGAGCCGCGTCAGACCTTCAGCTTTCATGGCTTCCGCTTCGAAGTGCTGCGCAAGCAGCGCAATCGAATCGCCGCACTCAGAATCACCCCGCTCGCCCCCCGCACGGGGGAGTCCCGGGCGGTCGACCAGGACGGAGAAGCGGCGCCTCACGACTGAGGCAAGGTCCTATTGGCGGCCGGCGGACCGTAGGAATCGTTGCTGGTTTACCACAGATACCTATATAAGCGCCGGTGTATCGGCCAGCGGCCGACAAGAGGTTTGGATGTCCTGGAATAATCAAGGCGGGGGACCGTGGCGGTCGCCGGGCCGCGGGCCATGGGGCCAGGGGCCGTTCGGCCCGCGGCCGCCGGGCGATCTCGAGGAGATCATCCGCCGCGTCCAGGAGGCCCTTGGCAAGCTGACGCCGGGGGGATCAGGCGCAGGCGGCAAAGGCCTAGGTGGCCGAGGAGTGCTGTTCCTTCTGCTGGCCGCTCTCCTGCTCTGGCTCGCCTGGGGAACGTTCTATACGGTCCAACCGAGCGAAGTCGGGATCAATCTGGTGTTCGGCCGCTACACCGGCAAAACGGCTGCCGGTCTGAACACCAATTGGCCCTGGCCGATTGGCTCAGTCATCAAGGTTCCGGTTTGGGATCAGCAGATCACTGAGGTGGGTTACCGTAGCCTTGGTGGGAGCGCGGACATCCCCGAAGAGAGTCAGATGCTGACCGGGGACAACAACATGGTCGACGTTCATTTCAGGGTGAACTGGCAGATCGACCCGGCGAAGCCGGAAGACTATGTGTTCACCATCCTGAACCCACGCGAGACGGTCAAGGCGGTGGCCGAGACCATCATGCGTGAGGAGGTCGGCCTGAAGACGATTGACGGGATCCTGACGACCGACCGCAAGTCTGTAGAGACTGACGTCCAGAAACGGATGCAGGCGGTGCTCGACGGATATCGCGCCGGGGTGCTCGTGAAGCAAGTCCAGCTGCAGTCCGTCGACGCGCCCAGTCAGGTCATTTCCGCCTACCGGGACGTGACTGCGGCGCAACAGGACCGGCAGCGCGCAGTCAATGAAGCGGAAACCTACGCCAACAAGGTCGTGCCGGAGGCCGAAGGCGGGGCCGCCCGTATCCTTGCCGAGGCCCAGGCTTATCGCGAGCAGACGATTCTCGAAGCAAAGGGCCAGACCGCCCGCTACAACCAGATTTACCAGCAATACAAGAGGGCGCCGGCGGTGACCCGCGAGCGAATGTATCTCGAGACGATGGAGCGCGTGCTCGGACCGATGGACAAGACGATCGTCGATTCGAACTCCGCGAGCCCGCCTGTGCCCTATATCGCGATCGAGCCCCTGCAGCCCAAAGCGGGGTCGAGCGCCAAATGAGTCGGTCCCTAATCGGCGTCGTGATCGCGGTCATCGCCATCATTCTTGCATTGATGGCGACGTTTGTCGTCAACCCGACCGAACAGGGGCTCGTGTTGCGGTTTGGTCAGCCGGTGCGCGACCTCATCGGCGCGCCTGGCCTCTACTTCAAGTGGCCATTTGTCGATACAGTCGTCTATATCGACAAGCGCATTCTCGCCCTCGACAGCGAGCCTCAGGAAGTGCTGGTGTCCGACAACCAGCGCCTTGAGGTCGACGCTTATGTGCGCTACCGCATCGCCGATCCGCTGTTGTTCTATCAATCGGTCTTCAACACGCGCGGCGCCGATGCACAGCTTGGCGGGATGCTGAATTCCGCGCTGCGCCGCACCTTGTCGGAGGCCTCGATCACCGACATCGTGCGCGACAAACGGGACGCGCTGATGGCGGATATCCGCGACCAGATGATCGCCGGCGCCAAGCGCTTCGGCCTTCAAGTCGTCGACGTGCGCATCAAGCGCGCCAATCTGCCGGCGGAAAACGCCGAGGCGGTGTTCCGCCGCATGCAGACCGAACGGCAGCAGCGCGCAGCCTCCTATCGCGCGCAAGGGTCGCAGCAGAGCCAGCAGATCAAGGCCGAGGCCGACCGCAAGGTCACCGTTATCACCGCCCAGGCTCAACAGCAGTCCGAGCAGATCCGCGGCGAGGGCGACGGCGAGCGCAACCGTATCTTCGCCAACGCCTACGGCGCCGACCCAGAATTTTTCGGCTTCTACCGTTCGATGCAGGCCTATGAGAATAGCTTCGCCAACGGGCGGACGCGGGCTCTCATCAGTCCGAAGTCGGACTTCTTCCGATACTTCTCG
>DASXXT010000267.1:0-3716 GCA_036502965.1 Roseiarcus sp.
TTGCCATTCCGATCACAACTCCCGCTCCGCGAGTTGGCGGAAGGCATCTGGAACGGAACACGGAGGTTTCAAGGCGAGCGAGGCGTAGCCGACCGCGTCCCATCCATAGCGAGCGCGGACCTTGTCGATAGCGCAATCGGCCGCGAAACGTGCCATGCCTCTTTTGGCGCCTGGGCGACGCGCTTCGTCTCGTAGTCCGAGCGGGAGCTCCAGTTGCAGTTCTGGCTTCTCTTCAAGATGCGACACGGAGATGCCAAGGAGCGAGATCGTTCTCTCATGATCGTGATCGACAAGCGCCCGGCGCACCAGCGCTTCGGCGATCTCGGCGAGGATCAAAGTCGCGGAAATCGGCTGATCGAGCGTCACGGAGCGCGCAACCGCGTGCATGTCGGCGAAGCGAACGCGCACGGTGACCGTACGCCCCGGCCTCGACTTGGCGCGGAGTCGCGTCGCGACCCTGTCGGCCAGCTGAAGCAGCGCGGGCTTAAAGACCTTTTCATCGGCCGGCTTCCTGCCGAGCGCCAATTGAGCGCCGGCCGAATGCGCGCGCCGATGCGCTTTGATCTCGCGGGGATCTCTGTTCCACGAAAGCGCCGCAAGCTTCTCTCCCGCTGCGGAACCGAGCACATTTGAAAGGGTCCATCCGGGTATCTCGGCAAGCTGACCGATCGTTACAACGCCCATATCGGCTAAGCGCGCCTTGGTCGCCGGGCCGACGCCCCACATCAGATCGACGGGCAGAGGATGAAGGAAGTCCAGCTCCGCCTCGGGATCTACGACCACCAGCCCGTCTGGCTTGGCGACTTGCGAGGCTATTTTGGCAAGGTGCTTGGTGCGCGCGACGCCGACCGAGATCGGCAAGCCGAGCTCTCTCTTGACGCGGCGCCGGATCGTGGCGGCGATCTCGGCCGGCTCGCCGAAAAGGTGGATGCAGCCTTTAACGTCCGCGAAAGCCTCATCAATCGAAATCCGCTCGACGAGCGGCGTAAAATCGTTGAGCACCTTGATGGCGGCGTCGCCGAGACGCTGGCACTCCTCGAAATGCCCATCGACGAAGACAAGCTGCGGACAAATCTCCTGCGCCCGCCGCCCCGGCATGCCGCTGCGAATGCCGAAAGCCTTCGCCTCGTAAGATGCGGCGAGCACAACTCCACCGCCGACCGCGATGGGCTTGCCGCGGAGCGAAGTGTCGAGCATCTGCTCGACCGAAGCGTAGAAGGCGTCGAGGTCAGCGTGAAGGATGGTGGCGATCGATTCCATCCGGCGTCGACCCAAGACATTGCCCATGGAACATAAAGAGAACATTTGGCAGTTTGTCAAGCGACATGGAGACAAAGTCGCGCGGTCAATACGCTCGCTGCCGCACGGCAGTTCGCCGCGGCGCTCCGGCGCCGCCGGAAAGATCGGACTCGACCGGCTATCGGGCCCGCCGGCAACCGCTGCTCGCCCTGCGTTCCATCGTCAGCGGGTGCTCGATCCGAGCTCAGGCGCGGAGTTGCTGCCGTGACTTTCTCACCGTCTCGACGACAGGACCGAATAGGTTTGCAGCAGCCTCGCGGGGTGCATCGCAAATTGTGCAGTCGGGGCGTCGTTCCGGCAATGCGTACTGTCGACCCTGAGCGGGCCTTAAAGATCGGCCCCATGAACGGACGGTAAGCGCGAGGAAGCGGTCTTCGGCTGAAGGCGTCAGTTGCGCCAGGACAAGCCGTTCGTCGACGATTGGCGGTTGGGTCCAATCCCCCTGTGCATTCGTCGGCTTGACGGCCGAATGAATCGTTGACCAGATCGATGGAGCCGTATCGAATTGCGGCGGTTTCGGGCCTAAAACTTTGGTCCCTTGCCGGCATTCGGAGGGATGCGGTGAGCGAGACCCGGAAACTGGCGGTGATCCTGGTAGCCGACGTCGTCGGTTAGAGCCGCATCGGCAGACGAGGGGCGGACGCTCGATACCAAAGGAAGAGCATTGACTGGGATTTTCAGGTAACGGCGCCCATCCTCTTCCGGAGGCGGCAGTCGACCGCCTGCGATATTCACTTGCACCGCCGACAACATCAGATTGGGCAAGGGGAGGCTCCCATCCCGCTCGTTGCGAAATTTGACGAACGAGCTTTCGTCATGATCCTTCAGATGGAAATTGTGCGCCTTCTGCTCGGCGACGGTGCTTTCCCAGCGCGCTTCCCGTCCGTTTGGACGATAGTCATGGCCGGTAAACAGGCGCGTGTCGTCGGGCAACTTGAGAATCCGTTGAATGCTCCGCCAGAGCTCAAGCGCGTCGCCTCCGCGAAAATCGGCGCGCGCCGTTCCCGAATCTGGCATGAACACAGTGTCGTGCACAAAGGCCGCGTCGCCCATGACGTAGGTCATGGAGCACAACGTGTGGCCAGGGGATAGCAGTGCGCGCGCCTCAATCGCGCCAACGGCGAATCGTTCTCCATCCGCAAACAGATGATCCCATTGCGACCCGTCGGTCGGGAAGGTCTCTGGCAGATAGTAGAGCATTTTCCAGATTTTCTGGACCTCCGTCACCCGGTCGCCACTGGCGGTAGGGGCGCCGGTCATGTCCTTGAGATAGCCGGCGGCCGAGAAATGGTCGGCATGCGGATGCGTATCGAGGATCCATTCCAGGGTAAGCCCCTGGGCTTCGATATGCCGCAACAATCGATCGGCGGAAGTCGTTCGCGTGGTGCCTGACGTCGGATCAAAGTCGAGAACCGGATCGATGATGGCGCAGCGCCGCGTGATCGGGTCCGCGACGACGTATTGCACGCTCCCCGTTGCTTCGTCGTAGAAGCCGGTGACATCGGGTTCGAGGCCGACGCCCGCACGCGGAACGGACGGCGATGGACATGCCACCGCCGCAGAAGCTGTCTCACTCATTTTCCAACCTCCAGGCGAAAGCGCGGACGCTTTTCCCGAAAGAGAGCGCCGAGCCGGCGAGAGCTAGGCCCCTCGCGCCGGATGCCCGCAAGAGTCGGCTTAGCCGAGCGGTTGGGGCACGATTCGAAGGTAAGGGCGCGGGCCCTTCCAACCTTCCGGATAGGCTTCGCGGGCCGCTTCGTCAGTGACCGAGCTCACGATGATCACGTCCTCGCCCTGCTTCCAGTTCACCGGCGTCGCCACTTTGTGCTTCGCGGTGAGCTGAAGCGAGTCGACCACGCGCAGCACCTCGTCGAAGTTACGGCCCGGGGTCATCGGATAGACGAGAATGAGCTTGATCTTCTTGTCCGGACCGACGCCGAAGGCATTTCGTACGGTTCGGTTGTCAAAGGCAGTGCGCTTCGAGGCGTCGCATCAGCCGCCGCCGGGAGCATGCCCCATGCTTTCGAAACGCTCAGGTCCGGGTCGCCGATCATCGGGTAGTTCTGCGCGCAGCCTTGCGTCTCCTCGATGTCGCTCGCCCACTTGGCGTGCTGCTCGACCGGGTCGACGGAGAGCCCGATGATTTTGACGTTGCGCCTGTCGAACTCAGGCTTGAGCCTGGCCATATAGCCGAGCTCGGTGGTGCACACTGGAGTGAAGTTCTTGGGGTGCGAGAACAACACGGTCCAGGAGTCGCCGACCCACTGGTGAAAATGGATACGCCCTTCTGTTGTGTCGGCTTCGAAATCAGGGGCGATATCGCCGATTTGCAGAGTCATCTCACTTTTCGCTGTCATATCGCTCCTGCGCCCGAGGTATGGCGCGCTGTGGCGTGGCCGAGGAAGGTACGTTCGCCT
>DASXXT010000268.1:0-4266 GCA_036502965.1 Roseiarcus sp.
CGCTCTGTCAGCCGTTCGCCGGGAACGATGGTCGCGATGCCCGGCGGATAGACCACCCACAGCGTGGTCGCGATGCGGCCATCGAGTTCGGCAAGCGGCAGATAGTCGACGTTGTTGCGCACCAGTTCGCGCGCGGCTGCCCGCGGGGTCATTGCCGTCTCCGGCAGATGCCTGGCGGCGAATTGCGCCCGCTGCAGTTCGCTGACGCCGGCGTCGCGGAAGAAGGCGTGCATTTCGCCGCAGAGGTCCTTAAGCCGCTTGCCCCGATAGCGCGCCGGCCGCCTGGCGACGAATTCGGGCATGGCGTCCTCGAGCGGAACGTTGTCATCGTGCAGCCGCTTGAAGGCGACCAGCGACGAGACCAGCGTGCCGGCCTTGCTCGACTCGACGCCGGGCGTCAACAGGAAGAGCATCGAGTTGAGGTCGTTCTTCTCGGACACCACCCTGTTCTCGCGCAGATATTGGGCGACGACCGGGGCCGGCACGCCATGCGCCTCGTAGCCGCCTGTCGCGCGGTCGAAGCCGGGAGTGAGCAGGGTGAGCTTTGCGGGGTCGGTGATGGCGAAACCCGCCTCAAGCGACTGAAAACCGTGCCACGCCTCGCCCGGGGCGAGCGCCCAATAGCGTGGATCGCGCGCGAGCAATTCCGTCGACACGTTTTCCCAGGGCACATCGTGGGCGCCGTTCTCGAGCGCAGCGTCCCGGATCGAGACTCGCTGCGGCACGAACGGATCGAAGAACCAGCGCCGTGCCGGGTCTCGCTCCTTCTCCTCGAATTCGCGGCGGACCGCGCGCAGCTTCTTGCGCAACTCGATCCCGAGGCGGATCGCGTCGTCCCACAGGACTTCCCCCGATCGGCCCTTCATCATCTGCGCGCCGACGTCGAGCGAAGCAAACAGCGGATAGAAGGGCGAAGTCGACGCGAACTGCATAAAGCCTTCGTTGAAGCGGCGATGCTCGACGCGCCGGCGCTGACCTTTGATGTGCCGGTCGCGCACATGGATCTGGGACGCTTGCGAAAAGCTCGCGAGCTGCTTGTGCGCCGATTGTGTGGCCACAACACCGGGCGAGGTTTCGCCCAAGTCGCGCAAGCCCATGGCAAACCGGCGCTCATAGAGCGGATGAAACTTCATGAAGCCGGCCCAGGCCTCGTCGAACACGACGTAGTCGCACAGGCCGCCGATGCGCTCGACGATGCGTTCGGCATCGTAAATCGTGCCGTCATAAGTGCATTGCTCGATCACCGCGGCGCGGAAGGGACGCTCGCGCTTCCACGCCTCCTTATCCGTCACGAGGGGATTGTCTCGAATGCGCTCGCGTATCGTCGTCTCGTCGAGATCCTCCGGGCGTATGGGGCCGATGAGCCCGTAAGCGTTGCGGTCGGTCGAGAGATAAATCGGAATGCCGCCGCCCATCAGCAGCGCGCCTTGGTGCGCGGCCTTGTGGTTGTTGCGGTCGAACAGCACCAGGTCGCCCTCGGCGATGAGGTTGGTCAGCACGATCTTGTTGGACGACGAGGTGCCGTTGAGCACGAAATAGGTTTTCTCCGCCCCGAAGATCGCCGCCGCCTCTTTCTGCGCCTGAAGCGCCGGCCCCTCGTGGGTCAAGAGATCGCCGAGTTCGAGGATCGAATTGTCGAGGTCGTCGCGAAAGACCGCTTCGCCCAGATGCTCGACGAAGATGCGCCCGATCGGACTGCGGCTGTAGAAGACGCCCCCGTTGTGGCCTGGGCAGGTCCACAACTGGTTGCCCTCTTCCTGGTAATCGACGAGCGCCCCGAAGAACGGCGTCTTCAAAGTGTCGGCGTATTGCTTCAGGCGCGAGACCAGGTTCCTGGCAATGAATTCGGGCGTCTCTTCGGCCAGGAACACATAGCCGTCGATGAAGTCGAGCACTTCGACCGGAATGTCCTCGAAGCGCTTGCGCCTGACGAGGACGACGATCGGCATGTCGAGGCCGCGCTTGCGCATCAGGTTGATGAGCGAAGCCGCTTTGCCCTCGATACCCTTCTTGCCCCAGTCGACGACCATGCAGCCGATCGCGGCATCGGTCTGCACCGCGATCTCGGCGTCCTCGAGACGCCGCGCCTTGATCACCTGAAATCCCATCCGCTCGATGGCGGCTATGATCTGGTTGACCCTGAGGCCCTCGAGGTCGTCGGCGTCGAACATCGGCGCCGAGAACAGAAAGGTCAGACGTTGGGAAAAGTTCATCTATGGTCCCGGCGGCTCGGTCGCGGGCTGACGTCCCGTGGGCCGCAGCTTAAGACAGCATAGTCGCGGCGGAATCAAGTCCGACAAGCCAGCGCTTAGGCGGCGCGTGGAGCAACGAATCGACCCCAACGAGAAAGCCGCACTCGGCACCCGCGACGGCTCTTCATTCCGCTGTCATTGGGTTCAATTAATCGTGTGCCTCGCGCAATCGAGGCCGGGCGCCAAAGTTGTCGGCTCGCTGGCCCTCGGTCGCGCCAACGTGCTAGGAGTTCCCGGCTTCGTCGTGCGGGCGGAAGCGGCGGGACTGGCGCCAGGGGCGAAAGCGCCAGTGAAGTTGACGAGCCGGGCCGATAACGATCGAGCTCGGCTCGTCTCCTGCGCGCTGGCGCAACTTGTACGAATACTGGCGCCGGGAAGGCCGCGCGTTTGGCGATGGCCCGACGGTCGCCGAGGCGGCGGAGTGACGCATTTTGGATTCGGTAATCCTGACTCTAAACGCGGGTTCGTCGTCGCTCAAATTCGCAGCGTTCCGCCTCGCCGGCACAGGCGAGCCGAACCTCATGGCCTCGGGGCAAATCGAGGGCATCGGCGCGACCGCAAAAGGCGCCGTCAAGACGGCCTCGGGCGAGACGGCCGAGCTCAGTTTCGACCGATCGCTCGCCCGCGTCGATCACACGGCGGCGATGGGCTCCATTCTCGACTGGCTTAAGACGGCGGGCTACGACTCTTCGATCGCAGCGGTCGGCCATCGCATCGTGCACGGAGGACCGGATTACGCCGAGCCGATCCTCATCGACAACGGCACGTTGGCAAGCTTGCGGGCGCTCATTCCGCTCGCGCCGCTTCACCAGCCGCACAATGTCGCCGGCGTCGAAGCGGCGTTGAAGGCCTTCCCGTCGACGCCGCAAGTCGCGTGCTTCGACACCGCTTTCCATCGCAGCCATTCCTTCATCAACGACACATACGCTCTGCCGCGCTCCTATTACGACGAGGGCGTGCGTCGCTATGGCTTTCACGGCCTCTCCTACGAGTTCATCACCCGAAAGCTGCGCACAATGGCGCCCCAGATCGCGCGAGAGGACGTGATCATCGCCCATCTCGGCAACGGCGCCTCGATGTGCGCGGTCCATGACGGGCGCCCCGTCGCCACGACAATGGGGTTCACCGCGCTCGACGGGCTGTCTATGGGCACCCGCTGCGGGCAGGTCGATCCGGGCGTGCTGCTTTATCTCATGGCCGAAAAGAAGATGAGCGCCGACGAGATATCCGATCTCTTATGGAAGAACTCGGGGCTCAAGGGCATGTCCGGGTTGTCGCAGGACATGCGTGAGCTCGAGGCCTCCGACAGCCCGGCGGCGCGCGACGCCATCGCTTACTTCGTCTCCCGTATTCGACGCGAACTCGCGGGGCTTGCGGCGACAGTCAACGGCGCCGAGGCGATCGTGTTCACAGCCGGCATCGGCGAACACTCATGGAGAGTGCGCGAAGCGGCGCTCAAGGACATGGAATGGATGGGCGTCCAGTTCGACGCCGAAGCGAACCGCGCCAACGCGCAGATTATCAGCGCCAAGAATTCGCCGACGATCGTCTTCGTGATCCCGACCAACGAGGAACTCATGATCGCCGAGCACACGGTGCGGACGGCGGGCGTGGCGAAATAGCGGGACCGACATCGACTGGGAGAGACACACGATGACTTCAGAGCCCTGGAGCGCGTTGTAGCGCCTTGCCGGGGATGGCGCGATCATTCGCCGTAAGGCCGGACTGCGCGCGATCACGGCTTCGGGTCGCCGAAGAGCACGCCCAGCTTGCGCCCGAGGTCGTTGTCACCGACGGCGGCGGCGATCGTGCGCGCATTTAGATAGGTCGAGCTGACCTTCCACAAATAGTTGTCCTTGGCGATGAAGCGCCGATAAGCGTCGACGGCTCCCTCGATGTCGCCCAGGATCAGCTTCGCCTCACCCTCGGTCGCGTCCACCCATTCGTCCGCGTCGCGTTCGGCGCGGCATCGATCGCAAAGCGCCAACACCTCAGCCGCCAGCGCCTTCGCAGC
>DASXXT010000269.1:0-2274 GCA_036502965.1 Roseiarcus sp.
CAGCCCGAGGAAACCGCAGCGGAAGCCGAAGCCAAGCGCGGCCGAGGTCTCCATCTCATAAGAGAAGCTCGCGTCGTTGAGCCGGAGCCTGCCCATCGCCGCCCGGAGCGCCTCGAAGTCGGCCGCGTCCGTTGGGAAGAGGCCGCAGAAAACGACCGGCTGCGCTGGTTTGAATCCAGGCAGTGCGTCATGCGTGGGGCGCCGCTCGTCCGTGATGGTATCGCCGACACGCGTGTCGGCGACCTGCTTGATCTGGGCGGTGATATAGCCGACCTCGCCCGGGCCGAGCTCGGCGATCTCTATCATCTTCGGCCGGAACACTCCGATGCGGTCCACTTCGTAGACGGCGCCTGAGCCCATCATGCGGATGCGCGAGCCCTTCTTGAGCGTCCCGTCCATCACGCGAATGAGTACGACGACGCCGAGATAGGGGTCGTACCAGGAGTCGACGAGTAGGGCCTTGAGCGGAGCGGCCTCGTCGCCCTTGGGGGGAGGCAGCCGCTTGACGATCGCCTCGAGCACGAGATCGATGTTGAGGCCCGTCTTGGCCGAGATCGGCACGGCGTCCGAGGCGTCGAGGCCGATCACGTCCTCGATCTGCTCCTTGATCCGCTCGGGCTCGGCGGCGGGCAGATCGATTTTGTTGAGGACGGGGACGATCTCATGCCCAGCGTCGAGGGCGTGGTAGACGTTCGCTAGCGTTTGCGCCTCGACCCCCTGGCTCGCGTCGACAACCAGGAGCGAGCCCTCGCATGCGGCCAGCGACCGCGACACTTCGTAAGCGAAGTCAACGTGGCCAGGCGTGTCCATGAGGTTGAGGATATACGGCTTCCCGTCCTCGGCCCGGTATTCGAGCCGCACGGTTTGCGCCTTGATGGTGATGCCGCGCTCGCGCTCGATGTCCATGGAATCGAGCACCTGCTCGACCATGTCGCGCTCCGCCATCGTCCCGGTCTGCTGGATGAGCCGGTCGGCGAGCGTCGACTTGCCATGGTCGATATGGGCGATGATCGCGAAGTTTCGGATATTCTCGATCGGGTGGACGGTCATGCGGCGCGGGATAGCAGGGCGCGCGTGGGAAGGAAACGGGATTCGAGCCTGGAGGCGCTCGACCCGCTGCACCCCCTCTCCAACGGGAGAGGGGTTGGGGTGAGGGTTCGCGCGCAAAGCGCGTCTTAGTCCGTGGCGGCGGCTCCGTCATCCGGCGGGCCGTAGCCCGTCCGGAAGGACGGGCGTCCTTCCGGACGCCCTATCGCCTGCCACCTTCTCCCAGAGGGAGAAGGACTACGCGAAGGGCCGCGGGGACTCTATCCCGCGCGGCCTAATTTTCCTGGCCCTGACTGCGCCGACGCGACGACGACTCGTCACTCCGCCGCCATGGCGAGGGGCGCCTTGCTGTAGACGAGGTCGAAGCGGTCGAGGTTCATCACCTTGGCCCACGCCTTGGCGAAGTCCTTGACGAACTTTTCTTTCCCGTCGGACGACCCATAGACCTCAGCCAGCGCCCTGAGCTGTGAGTGCGAACCGAAGATGAGGTCCGCGCGCGTCGCGGTCCACTTGACCTCGTTCGACTTCCGGTCGCGCCCCTCATAGACGCCTTCCGAGCCTTCGGCCGGCTTCCATTCCGTGCTCATATCGAGCAGGTTTGCGAAGAAGTCGTTGGTCAGCGTCCCCGGCCGCTTGGTGAACACGCCGTGCTTGGATCCGCCGGCGTTGGCGCCAAGCACCCGCAGGCCACCGACCAGAACCGTCAGCTCCGGCGCGGTCAGAGTGAGCAACTGGGCGCGGTCAACCAGGAGCTGCTCGGGCTTGAGCCGCTGCTTGCCGCGGAAGTAGTTGCGGAACCCGTCAGCGGTCGGCTCGAGGTACTCGAAAGACTCGACATCGGTTTCATCTTGCGACGCATCCATGCGGCCCGGCGTAAAGCGAACCTTCACGTCCACTCCGGCGTCTTTCGCGGCTTTCTCGATCGTCGCGCCGCCGCCGAGAACGATCAGGTCGGCGAGCGAGACCTTCTTGCCGCCAGACGCTGAGGCATTGAACGCCTTCCGGATCTCTTCGAGCTTCTCAATCACCTTCGCGAGCTGAGCCGGCTGGTTGACGTCCCAGTCCTTCTGGGGGCTCAGCCGAATGCGCGCGCCATTGCCGCCGCCGCGCTTGTCGCCGCCGCGGAACGTCGAGGCCGAGGCCCAGGCCGTCGACACCAGTTCGGGCACCGAAAGGCCCGACGCGAGGATTTTCGCCTTGAGATCGGCGATGTCTTTTTCTCGGATC
>DASXXT010000270.1:0-1676 GCA_036502965.1 Roseiarcus sp.
TCTCGGCTTCGTTGTCATCGAAGCGCTCTACGGTTTGATGAGCAATTCGGTGTCGTTGCTGGCCGACGCCGGACACAATCTCGGCGATGTCCTCGGACTTGGCGTCGCTTGGCTGGCGAGCGTGCTGGCCAGACGCGCGCCAACGGAGCGCTTCACTTACGGCATGCGCGGCTCGTCGATTCTTGCCGCCCTGTTCAACGCGGTCTTTTTGCTGGTGACGGTCGGGGGCCTCTCGTGGGAGGCCATTCGGCGCCTCGGATCGCCCGAACCGGTGGCGGGCAAGACAATGATGGCGGTCGCCGCGATCGGCATCCTCGTCAATGCCGTGACGGCCTGGCTCTTCGCCTCTGGCCGCAAGGACGACATCAACCTCAATGGCGCGTTCCTGCATATGGCGTCGGACGCGCTCGTGTCGGTCGGCGTCGTTGCCGCTGGACTTTTGATCCTGCTGACCGGCTGGCTTTGGGTCGACCCGGTCGTCAGTCTCGTCATCAACGCCGTCATCATATGGGGCACGTGGGGCCTTCTGCGTGATTCCGTCGGCATGTCGATGGCGGCGGTCCCGCCGCACATCGATCCCGCGGCGGTCCGGGATCTCCTATCGGCGCGCGCCGGCGTCGTTGACGTGCATGACTTGCATATCTGGCCGATGAGCACGACTGAGAACGCGCTCACGTGCCATTTGGTCATGCCGAACGGCCATCCGGGCGACGCCTTTCTTCACGAGCTCGCCAGCGACCTCGCGAAGCGCTTCAAAATCATCCATGCGACCGTGCAAATCGAGGTCGATCCGCACATCGCCTGCGCGCTGGCGCCGGACGAGGTGGTTTAGCGTCCTCCCCTCTCCTACGGGGGAGGGGTTGGGGTGAGGGTTCGCGCGCCGCACGCGCCCGCCCTCATCCGGCGGGCTTCGCCCGCCACCTTCTCCCAAAGGGAGAAGGGAATGGCCTCACTCCGCCCAGCCCCTGAGTTCGCGCCGGGCGACGGCTTCGATCACCGCCATGCCGTCGGCGCTGTCGTTGAGGCACGGGATCGCCGCGAAGCGCTCCCCGCCGGCCTCGCGGAAATAGCCGGCGTTCTCGACGCCGATTTCCTCCAACGTCTCAAGGCAATCCGCGGCGAAGCCGGGCATGACCACCGCCACGCGCTTGACGCCGCGAGACGCGAGTTCGCGCAGAGTCTGCGAGGTATAGGGTTTCAACCATTGGCCGCGGCCGAAGCGCGACTGAAACGTGATGCAGAGGCGCTCCTCGCTCACGCTAAGCGCCTCGCGCAACAGCCGCGTCGTTTCGACGCAATGGCGATAATAGGGATCGCCCTTGTCGGAAAAGGCCTGCGGAATGCCGTGATAGGACGCGACCACCACTTCGGGTTCGAAGTCCAGACCGGCGAGGCCGACGCGGACGGAGCGGGCCAGCGCGTCGATATAGACAGGATCGTCGTAATAGGGAGCCGCCACCCGAAGCGCCGGTTGCCAGCGCATCGACTGGAACGCCTCGAACGCCTTGTCGCCGACCGTGGCCGTCGAAGCGGCACAATATTGCGGGTAGAGGGGAATGACGAGAATGCGGTCGCAGCCCTCGGCCTGAAGCGCCTTGAGACGCTCGGCGATCGGCGGCGCGCCATATCGCATGGCCCAGTCGACGACGACGTCCCTGTTGAGATTGCGGAGCGCG
>DASXXT010000271.1:0-16744 GCA_036502965.1 Roseiarcus sp.
CGCGCTGCGCCGCACCTTGTCGGAGGCCTCGATCACCGACATCGTGCGCGACAAACGGGACGCGCTGATGGCGGATATCCGCGACCAGATGATCGCCGGCGCCAAGCGCTTCGGCCTCGACGTCGTCGACGTGCGCATCAAGCGCGCCGATCTGCCGGCCGAAAATTCCGAGGCGGTGTTCCGCCGCATGCAGACCGAACGCCAGCAGCGCGCCGCCTCCTATCGCGCGCAAGGGTCGCAGCAGAGCCAGCAGATCAAGGCCGAGGCCGATCGCAAGGTCACCGTCATCACGGCTCAGGCTCAGCAGCAGTCCGAGCAGATCCGCGGCGAGGGCGACGGCGAGCGCAACCGTATCTTCGCCGACGCCTACGGCGCCGACCCAGAATTTTTCGGCTTCTACCGTTCGATGCAGGCCTATGAGAATAGCTTCGCCAACGGGCGGACGCGGGCTCTCATCAGTCCGAAGTCGGACTTCTTCCGATACTTCTCGACGCCGACGCCTGCACCCGAGACTGCGACACCCCCGGCGCCGTCTGCAAATTCCGCGCCTTCAGCGAAGGCGGACTGAAATGAGCGATTTTATCGACCGATCGAAGCACAGATCCGCTTCGCCCCCGCGCGCGCCGCAGGACGAGCCTCGCCCGAGCAGCCGTGTTTGGCCGGACCGATTGAGGAATCTGAGGAGAAACCCCATGCTGCACGACGGGTTCCGAATTTGGACGACGCATCGCGGCGCGGCGAAATCCGCATGCGCACTCGCGGTCGCTTCGGTCCTCCTTAGCGCTCCGCTTGCATTGACGGCGGCTAGCCCCGCGGCCGCCCAGGCGCGGCCGACCAATCTCGCCGACCTCGTCGACCAGGTCGCCGACGCGGTGGTCAACATTTCGGCCACTCAGACTGTCGAGGACAAGGATGTCGCTCCCGATTTGCCGAAGGGTACGCCCTTCGACGAGATGTTCGAGGAATTCTTCAAGAATCACGGCATCAACCCGCAGCCCCGCGCACGCCGTGCACAATCCTTGGGCTCCGGCTTCGTCGTCGATCCGAGCGGCGTCGTCATCACCAACAATCACGTGGTCGGGGACGCTAACGATATCGTCGTCATCTTTACTGACGGCCGCAAACTCAAGGCCACCGTAATCGGCAAGGATTCGAAGGTGGACGTGGCGGTATTGAAGGTGGAGAGCGACAAGCCGCTCAAGACAGTCAAGTTCGGCGACAGCGATAAGATGCGCGTCGGCGACGGCGTGATGGCGGTCGGCAATCCGTTCGGCCTCGGCGAAACCGTGACCACCGGCATTATTTCCGCGCGTAACCGCAATATCGACAGCGGCCCGTATGACGACTTCCTTCAAACCGACGCCTCGATCAACAAGGGCAATTCGGGAGGCCCGCTGTTCAATTTGCAGGGCGAGGTGATCGGCATCAACACCGCAATCCTATCCCCCTCGGGAGGTTCAATCGGCATCGGCTTCGCCACGCCTTCCGCGACCGTCGTGCCAGTGATCGGGCAACTCAAGGAGTTCCATGAGACCCGGCGGGGATGGCTTGGCGTGCGAATCCAGCCGGTCGACGAGACCATCGCCGACAGCCTGAATCTAGGAACGGCGCGCGGCGCTCTGATCGCCGGCGTGGACGAGAAGGGTCCGGCAAAGCCCGCTGGCCTGATGGCGGGTGACGTGATCGTCAAATTCGACGGCAAGGAGGTCAAGGAATCGCGCGACCTTCCGCGCCTCGTGGCTTCTATGGCGGTCGGCAAGCAGGTCGAGGTCGTGGTCATGCGCAACGGCAAAGAGGTGACCAAGACGGTGGCGCTGGGGCGGCTTGAGGACGGAGAAAAGAAGACTGCGCTCGCCACGGAAAACGATGACACCCTGAAGATGGACGCTGTCACCAAGGCGCTAGGCATGGAGTTTTCCGCTCTCACCGACGAGGCCCGCAAGACCTTCAAGATCAAAGATAGCGTCAAGGGCGTGATCGTGACTTCCGTCGAGCCCGGCTCGGCCGCAGCGGAAAGGGGATTGCGGCGGGGCGATGTGGTCGAGGAGGTCAATCATCAGGCGGTCGAACATCCGGGCGACATCGCCAAGGCGATCGATGGCGCGAAGGCGGACGCGAAAAAGCCAGCGTTGCTGCTCGTCTCCAACGGCGAAGGCGAGGTGCGCTTCGTCGCCGTGCCGGTGGATTGATGGCGAGGGAGCGGCGCAATGGCAGACGGATCCGCGACGGCGGACAATGCGCTCGAAGTGGCGCGGGATGTGCTGCGGCGGGCGCCGCTGATCGACGGGCACAATGATCTCCCCTGGGTCATCCGGGTTGACAGGGCGGCGCGAGGCGACGTCGTCGCGTACGATTTGACCCGGGTTCACGAGCGCGCCGACACGGACATTCCACGTCTGCGCGAAGGCATGGTGGGGGCGCAGTTCTGGGCCGCGTTCCAGCCCACCGACGCGCCCCATCCCGCACGCACCACGCTGGAGCAGATCGACCTCATCCGGCGCATCGAGGAGGCTCATCCCGATGTGTTCCTGCCAGCGCGGCGGGCTGCGGATTACGCCAGGGCGAAGTCCCTGGGCAAGATCGCCTCATTCATCGCGGTCGAGGGCGGAGCGGGACTTGAGAATTCGTTGAGCCCGCTGCGTATCTGGCATGCCGCCGGCGCGCGGCTGATGACGCTTTGTCACAACGAAAGCCTGGACTGGGTCGACTCCGCCACCGACGCGCCGCGCAATGGCGGCCTCAACGCGTTTGGACGCGCGGTCGTCCGCGAACTCAACCGCCTCGGAATCGTGATCGATCTGGCGCATACGTCTCATGACGCGATGCGCCGTGTGCTCGATGTGACCGAAGCGCCAGTGGCGTTGTCGCATTCCAACGCCTATTCGCTGTGCGATCATCCGCGCAATGTGCCCGACGACATTCTCAAGCGCCTTAAGGCCAATGGCGGCTTGGTCATGGCGACATTCGTGCCTGGCTTCGTGTCGCAGGCATTGCGCGACTGGCTGCGCCGTTCGCGCGACGCCTCTGGCAAAGCGCCGGCGGCCGCCGATCCCAAGGCCCAGTTGGCAGAACTCGAGACCAAGCACGGCTCGGCGCCGAAGGCGAGCCTCGAGCAGGTCGCCGACCACATCGTGCGCCTGGTCGAGACTGCCGGGCTCGACCACGTTGGCATAGGCTCCGACTATTTCGGCGGGGCTTCGCCAATCGGGCTCGAAGATGTGAGCCGCTTTCCATACCTGTTCGCGGAACTGGTGCGCCGCGGCTTCTCCGAGCGCGACCTCGAGAAAATGTCGTCGAAGAACATCCTGCGCGTGCTGCGGCGGGTCGAAACGGTCGGCGCATCGCTGCGCAAGACCCGGCAGCCGGCGATCGGCAGGTTCGAAGACTACCGCGAGGCGTGAGCGGCGAGCCGATCGCGTTCGCGGACGCAAGCTGGACGCAGCCGAATGTGGACGCAGGGGCGAGGATGCGCGCGAAGCGAGCGAACTTCTTAACGTGCTGGCGCATGAGGGGCGGCTCATGATCCTGGACGACCTCTTGCACGGCGAGAAATCGCCGCGACGGCAAGACGATCTGTTACAGCATCGCCAGCAACAAGGCGCGGTCAGTCATCGGCGCGCTCTACGCGTCGTTCTGCGCGCCGGAGGGGCCGTAGCAGCCCGCCGAAGCGCACTTCCTTCCATTAATCACGAGCGATGTAGGTGTTATCTACCGGCGCCCCTTTTCCCAGTCCAAATGATTCCAAGCCAAACCAAATAAATCCAAGCAAAATGGCTTGGACTTGCTTGTTTTTATTCGTCAGAATCTATACTTTTCAATGGGTTACAGCGATTCCAAATAAAAACTTCTTCTCCTCCTAGTTTTCTCCCCGGGTTTAGGTCTCACGCACCGGCGCGTTTCAAATTTCTACCTTCAGAAAGGTTAGCATAAATTCGCATTTCCAGCAATCATTTGTTGCGCATGAAGGCGCTGTCGCTTAGCGCCAGGTGACCGCGGGCCCTGCAGCGCGAAATGGCGCGAGGCGCCCTGGCGGGAGGTCAAACCTGGGCATGAATGTTTCGAGCCAGGCCGCCTCTGGCTCGAAAAGCGGTTTAGCGCGCGCCCGAACTGAGCTTATCGAGACGGGTACGGCTGCAAAAAAGCAGGCCGCCGGCCGCTCGATTCAGGAACTTGAGGCGTGGCGCGAGGATTTCCTTGTCGAACTCATGGCTCTGGTGCAAAAATATTGGCCGGAGGCGGGAAGGCCGCCCGGCCGTTTGTGAAGCTTTCTTCGGGAGAACGCCATGCGGCACGGCTCCACGCTTCCGGTGCTTGAAACGACCGTGGTCAGCGACTGGGTCGACTACAACGGCCACATGAACGATGCGGCCTATGCGATCGTGTTCAGCCGCTCGGTCGACGCGCTGATGGACCGGGTCGGCCTCGACGCAGCCGCGCGCAAGCGGACCGGGCAAAGCTTGTTCACCCTGCAGATGATGCTGCACTATTTCAAAGAAGCGAAGGAGGGCGACACGCTCGCCGTCTCCTGTCAGTTGCTCGAGCACGACGACAAGCGCCTGCGAGTCTGGCTCGACATGACCGCGCCGGGCGGCGAGCGCCTCGCCGCCTCGGAGCAACTCCTGATTTCTGTCGCGCAGGGCGAGGGGAGCGCGCGCGCCTCCGAGTGGAGCTTCGAGACCAAGGCCGCGCTCGAAGCGCTCGCCAAGGCGCAAAGCGGCCTGCCTCATCCGCCCGCAGCCGGATCGGGGGTGGCCTTGAAGCGGAACTGACGGCTCAGCCGTTCCTTTTTCTGGGCGCCGCCGGAATTGGCCGCGAAAGACGAGATGCGAAAATCGCCGCTTAAATCCGCTCGGCGCCGTGCGCCGCGGCGCGCCCGGAACACCAGACGGACGCCAGCAGAGTCGGCCTCCTACCCGACGACTATCCGACGGGAGAAGCGAGACAAGCTCCGCCGCGTCAGGCGGCTCGCGGCAGACGCGGCATATAAGCAAGTCGCGCGTGGCGGTCACAATAAGGGCCGCTGTGCGCGGCTGCGCCGCAGTACCGGAACGTGTCGAGATCGCGCGGATTGCCAGTCGGCCAGCGGCAGGATCCTTCCGTCAGGTCGACAACGGTCAGCTTCCCGTCGATCGGCTCCTGGTCGGCGAAGTAGGTGGTGAACGTTACGCCGCCCTCGGAGATGGCGACGTCCACTATGTCAGCATTTGTAGTGTTCATTATGGGCTCTGGAATATCTGGAAAAGCGGCTCAAGGCTAAGGCGCGCGAGCCGCACGAACGCGCTAAATAGTCACGAAAAGCCAGATTTCCAGGGATATCGGCGCACGCGTTGCGGCTGCGGGTCCAGTTTTTTGCTTTTCAGGCTTGTCGGCGGCGGCTACAGGCGGCGGTCAGCGCTTCACCCCTGGACCCTCCTTCGTAGCCAGAAGGCGTAGAGCGCGCCCCCGGCAAGGGCAGAGGCGCTCATGATGGCGCCAAGAGCAGTGGGCGAAGCGTCGCGATAGAGCGCGGCGGCGATAACCCCGCCGAAAGCTCCGAACAGCATTTGGGTCGTGGTGACGACGGCGGAGACGAGGCCCGCGATCTCCGGCAGGGGATGGATCGCCTCGTGGACGGCGTTAGGAAATACGAGACCGAACGCCGAAATGAAGACCATCACCAGTAAGGCGACGATCAGGGCAGACCCGGCGCCGGCGAGGCCGACCGCCAGCAACGCGAGCGCAGCTAAGCAATCGAGCGCCAGCCCGGCGTCGAGCAATGTCTTCGCCCTGATATGGCGGTTGAGCAGCCAGGCGTTGATCGACGAGCCGACGATTACCCCCGAGGCCGTTATCGCGAATAGCGCCGCGAATGCGGTCTTTGAAACACCATAGCCCTGCATGAAGAGCAGCGGCGAAACGTTGACGTAGGCAAAGAGACCCGCGAACAGGAGTCCTCCGAGCAGCGAAAAGCCCGCGCATGCCGGATTGGTCAACGCCCGCCGGTATCCCGCAAAAATCGTCGAGGGCCTCAGGTTGCGGCGGTTCTCGGCCGCATGCGATTCCTGGAACAGGGTGAAGGCGACCAACGTGGCGAGGATAGACACACCGGTCAGCACGACAAAAATCAGACGCCAGGAGCCGAAGAACAAGATTCCGGCGCCGAGCGCCGGCGCAATCAGCGGCGCAACGCCGAATACGACCGAAACCGCAGAGAGCTGCAGGCGCGCCTCGCGGCCCTCAAACAGGTCGCGGATAATCGCCCGCGGCAAAATGCCAATCGCTCCAGCGCCCGCTCCTTGCAGCAGGCGAAAGGCAAGCAGCGCATGAATCGAGGGGGCCAGAGCCGAGCCCGCGGCGCATAGCGTGAATAGAGTGAGGCCGGCGCCCATGATCGCCTTACGGCCGAACCGGTCGGCAAGCGGACCGACCACGATCGGCGCGCTCGAAAAGCCGGCAATGAAGATCGCGATCGCCGCGGCCGCTTCCGTCTGTCGGGCATGAAAATCCGCCTGGATCAGCGACAGGCTCGGCAAGGCCATGTCGATCGAGAGCGCCGGCAGGGCGGGAAGGAGGGCGAGAAAGAGCGTGAACCCGAGCCCGTGAATGTTGAAGCGGGTCATCAGGCTGGCGCGCCGCCCGTGGGACTCGAGTCACTTGCGGCGATTGAACGCGCTCGCCGCGATGTGGCCGCCTTGCTCACACCGGCGGCCGCGTTTTTTCGCGCGCCGCCGTCGTCGTGGCGCCGGCTGGCGTAACGGATTGGCGCGCCTCGAGGCGGGTGAGAAGGGCGTCCGATAGGCCCATGCCAGCAAGCGCGCCGGCGGTCGCGAGCAATCCCGCCCAGAATGCGCTGCCGATAAGAGCGCTGATAACGGGAGCCATCGGCAGGAAGAAGCCGATTCCGATGCAGGCGAGGCAGGTCAGGATGAGGAAGGCTGCTTTCGCGACGACATTGACGCCGCCTCGGCTCACGGCGGCGGTGCGCAGGCTTGCGTACCAGAGAAGCGCGAAGGCGACGACTATCGCGGCGATCCGAATGAATGATCTCCTTATTTCATAACCAGTCTGGCATCGCATTGCGAACGAATGTACGGCACCGGGGCTGCCGTGCTCGAGGCGCGGCTTCAGTTCCTGGCTTCCGCGGCAACGGGCGACAGCCAGCGGCGATGCGGCGATTATGACACCAGGTCAGCCGGCGGGCGGTTGCGGCGCGATCTTGTCCTGGGTTTTTAAGTCAAAATCGCTGGCGTCATGGCGCTCATGCAACTGACTTCCAAGATCGCCATTGGTCTTGTTCACGATGCGCCCTCGCTTCACCGCCGGACGCGCGGCGATCGCATCGGCCCATCGCAGGACGTTCTTATAATCCTGCACGCTCAGGAACTCGGCCGCCCCGTAGCTGCCGCCCCTAGCCAGACCGCCGTACCATGGCCAGATGGCCATGTCGGCAATCGTGTAGTCGCCGCCCGCGACGTATTCGGCCTCCGCCAGGCGCCGGTCGAGCACATCGAGCAAGCGTTTCGTCTCCATCGCGAAGCGATCAATGGCGTATTCGATCTTGATCGGCGCGTATGCGTAGAAATGGCCGAATCCACCGCCAAGATAAGGCGCCGAGCCCATCTGCCAGAACAGCCAGGAGAAGCACTCGGCGCGCTCGGCGGCTTCGGTCGGCAGGTATGCGTCGAACTTTTCGGCGAGGTAGAGCAGGATCGCGCCGGACTCGAAGAGGCGGATCGGCTTGGGGCCGCTGCGGTCCACCATGGCCGGGATCTTGGAGTTGGGATTGATGGCGACGAAGCCGCTGCCGAACTGTTCGCGTTCGCCGATCCTGATCAGCCAGGCGTCGTACTCTGCGCCCTTCTTGCCAAGCGCCAGCAGCTCCTCGAGCATGATCGTAACCTTCTGGCCGTTCGGCGTCGCCAGCGAATAGAGCTGGAGCGGATGGCGGCCGACCGGCAGCTCTTTGTCGTGCATGGGGCCGGCGATCGGGCGGTTGATGTTCGCGAACTGACCGCCGCTCGGCTTCACCCAGGTCCAGACCTTTGGCGGGGTATATTCGGGCGAACTGCTCATTCATGCGGCTCCGATTCTCAGGCAGTCGGCGGCGGTTCGCGATCGCGGCGCCGAAACGGCAGTTCTCTTGCGACTTTGATTCAAAGAACTGCCTAGGGCTTGGCCATCCAACGCGGCGCCATACGAGCTCGGGTCCGAGCGGGACGACGTCAGCGGGTTGAGGCCCTATTCGAATAATAGCCGCGATCAATGGGGTCTAGGGCTCAACCTGCCGGGGACAGCGGCGAACCTATTGGGGCGCCGCGGGCGGGCGGTCACATTTGCGTGATCTGGGATGCCGCCGACGCTACGCTGAAGAGGCAAGCGAAAAATCTCCCGGAACGATACTAAAGCTCTTGCTTTCCTATCGGCACGTGATACTAAAGCAAATGCTTAACTATGAGACCCCACTCGACCGGGCGTTCCAGGCTCTCGCCGACCCGACCCGCCGCGCGATGGTCGAGCGACTCGCGCAGGGTCCAGCCTCAGTGAGCGAGCTCAAGCGGCCGCTCGTCATGTCGCTGCCGGCGGTGATGCAGCATCTCGCGGTGCTGGAGACCTCGGGGCTCGTGGTTTCGCAAAAGTCGGGGCGGGTGCGCACTTGCCGCATCAATCCGGACGCGCTCGCCGAAGCCGAGCGATGGATCGCCGAGCGGCGCCTCGAGTGGGAGCGCCGCCTCGACCGGCTCGGCGAATATCTCAAAACTCTCGAAAGCGAAGGAAAGAGCGATGAACAAAATCGATAGTGCGAGCCGCAAGGTTCAACCGGCCCCGTTACGCGTGTCGCGCGTCTTCTCCGCACCGCGTGAAACCGTGTTCAAGGCCTGGAGCTCCGCAGACCACATCAAGCGATGGTTCTGCCCGAGCGGCTATACCGTTCCGGAGGCGAAGGTCGAGATGCGGGCCGGCGGGGCGTTCGAAGTCTGCATGCGGTCGCCCGAAGGCATGGAACATTGGACGAGAGGGACGTTCACTGAAGTCGTGTCTCCCGAGCGCTTGACGATCGACCATCACGTGATCGACCCGTGCGGCGGCGGCCCGCTGTTCAGCGCCCTCACCGAAGTGGCCTTCATCGACAACGGCGGTGGCCGCACGCTGATGGAAGTGGTCCAAACCTATACGCTCGCCGACGGGGCCCAGGTTGAGCAGATGCTCAAGGGCGCGCCCGAAGGCTGGCGCCAAACCCTCGACAAGCTCGAGGCGGAAGTTAAGCGCATACAGGAGCATGGCGACGCCCGGTCGGTCGTCCACGGCGCCTTCCATTTGGAGCGCACCTACGACGCGACGGCGGAGCAAGTGTACAGGGCGCTGTCAGACGAGGCGGCCAAGAACCGTTGGTTTTATGGGCCTGAAGGATGGCGGCTCATTGAGCGGGCGATGGATTTCCGCGTCGGCGGCCGCGAGCGCGCCAAGGGGCGCTTCGAAGCCGGCGTGACCACGACGTTCGACGCGATCTATCACGACATCGTTCCGCGCGAGCGGATCGTCTACACCTACGAAATGCATCTCGACGAGCGGAAGATCTCTGTCTCCCTCGCCACCTTGCAGATCAAGCCTGCGGGCCAAGGACGGACCACGCTTCTGGTCGATGAACACGGCGCGTTCCTCGACGGCTACGACGACGCGGGCTCGCGCGAACGCGGGACTCGGGACCTTCTCGACAAGCTCGGCGCGTCGCTGAAATCCTGATCACATGAGCGGAGGACGCCAAGCATGACCTCGTATCACGAATCGTCCGTCGCCGATTGCGATTCGGCGGAAATCGTCAGGCGAAGCTATCGCGCCTATGTCGACAAGGACCGCTTGGCGATCGAGCGGCTCATCGCCGAAGACTTTCACTTCACGAGCCCGCTCGACAATCGCATCGATCGAAAGATCTATTTCGAGCGCTGCTGGCCCAACAGCCAATGGATCGACGGCTTCGACTTGATCGCCGTCGTCCCAAGCCACGATCGCGTTTATGTGACGTATGTCGGCCATAGCGACAGCGGACGAAGCTTCCGCAACACGGAGGTGCTGACCGTTCGTGACGGGAAGATTGTCGAGGTTGAGGTTTATTTCGGGTGGAACATGCCGCACCCTGCCCCGTCCGGCGGCTTCGTGGAGGACCTATCGCAAGCATGACCACGCAAGGCGCGTACGACGACGCGGGGCGCGCGAACGCGGAATGGGAGATCTACTCGACAAGCTCGGCGCGTCGCTGCGCGCGTGTGCGCCTCACTCGTCGTTCGACGCGTTGAGGTCGTCCCAGCCGATGTACTCCGACTCGCGGCCCTTGCGCAGCCGAACTCCTGCGCCGCCGCCATTCTTGGGGATGAAGGCGACGCCGGCTGTCTCGAGCGCCGCGCGCATCCTGTCGATCGCTTCGTTGGCGACATGATCGGGCGCGCCGGCCTCGAAACGCTCAACGATCGACAGGGGAACGCCGGCCGTCTCGGCGAGCTTTGACTGCGACCAGCCAATAAGGGCGCGCGCGGCTCTGACTTGGGCGGCTTCCATCATGACAAAGACGCTCGCGATTTAACAACCATCGCGCAGTTCGCCGCGCCTGCCTACTCGGCGGGAACTGCGACAGACGGCGTCTGCGGCGTTCCGCGAATGCTGTCGCCGAGCGCTTTGCGCGCGAGCGCGGCTTCGCCGCCGCTGGTGGCGTGATAGAGCGATAGCTGCTCGAATTCGTCATCGCGCGGCGTCGCGATCGCGAGGTCGGTATAGGTCCAGCGGTCGGGAGCGTTCAGGACCTCGTTGAGGATGCGTCGCGTCCTCAGGAAGAATCGCGAATAGTTCCAGGTCTTGACCGCGATGCCGCCCCAGTAGCGGGGATAGAAGACGAAGGGCGATTCAAGCGGCAGACCGCGGCGGCGGTCGCGTCGGTATTTGAGCCGGAAGGCGCCGCCCTCGAGCGGATGCACGCCCTCCTGCTCGATCATGAGCTTGAACCACATCATCGTGCTCGTGATCTGCTTCGGCCTCCCATTCGGGATCTGGGCGGCGCGCTTCAGGATCGTGCAGATGTGCTCGGGCGTGTAATAGGCTTTCCAGGCCGCGCGGTAGGCGTCCTCCCATTCGGCGTCGCTCATCTTCGGATGATGGGAGACGCGGTGATCGAGGTCATATTTGTTGATGTCGGGGTCCATCCAGACCCCCTTCTTCAACAGGTTTTTGTGGTCCTCCGAGCCCGGCAGCGGCGTCAGGAAGAAGAACTCGAGAATGTCGAGCGGCATTTCGCGCTTGATGATCTCGATATCGCGCAGGATCGATTCCTTCGTGTCCGACGGGAAGCCGAGGATGTAGCCGGCGAAAGTGAGCGCGCCATGCGCGCGCCACTTCTGGAGCATGGCGCGATATTCGGTGATCTTGTTCTGCCGCTTCTTCGCGGCGATCAGATTGTCCGGATTGATGTTCTCAAGCCCGATGAAGATGCGCTTCGCGCCGGCTTTCGTCGCCTTCTCGATGAAGTTCGGAATCTTGTGACAGAGCGTGTCGACCTGGATCGTGAAGCCGCAGTAGATGCCCTCGTCCTGAAGCTTGATCACCCGGTCGAGCAGGATCTCCCAGTCGCTGTTGCGGGCGAAATTGTCGTCGGTGATGAAGAACCTGTCGATGCCCTGCGCCCTGTTCTCACGGATGATCTGCTCGAGGTCATCGGGGGAGCGGAAGCGGCTCTTGCGGCCCTGCACGTTGATGATGGTGCAGAATGAGCACTGATAGGGGCAGCCGCGCCCGAGGTCGATCGACGAATAGTGGCCGGTCGTCCGCGCGAGATGCTTGCGCGGCAATATTGGCGCAGGCTCGCCCGTCAGCGACGGCAGCTTGTCCATGAAATTGTAGAGAGGCTTCAATTCGCCGCGCCAGGCGTCGATGAGGACCTCGTCGAGCCGATGCTCTTCTGCTTCGCCAGCGAACAGAGATATGCCGAGCGCCTGCGCGTCGCGGATCTCGGCCGGAAGCTCGGACAGCATGGCGATACAGCCCGAAACGTGGAAGCCGCCGAGGCAGACGGGAAAGCCCGCGGCGCGGAAGTGGCGCGCGATGTCGACGGCGCGGGGAAACTGATTCGATTGCACGCCGACCAGGCCGACCAGGACGCGGCCGCCCTTGCGCTTCAGCGACCGAATGATGCGGCTTGGAACGACCCGGCGGTTGGTCTCGTCGTAGGTGTCGACCTCGACCTTGACGCCCGGTCCCAGAACCTCCCGGCGGCTGGCGTCCTCGGCCAGGCTGTTCATGCAGGCCAGCGTATTGGACGGCAACGCCGAGCGGAACCACTGGATCGGATAGCCGTCGTCGTCGTAGTGGGTCGGCTTGACGAGAACGAAAGTCAATAACGAGTCAGGCACGCGTGAATCCGGCTTGGCCTCGATTGCACTCGACGACGCCCTCATGAATTGGTTGCCCCGCAGATGAATCCCGCACCGCTAGCACGGGACGCTGGGTCCAGCAAATCGCTCATCCTAGGCCGAACCCGGCTGAAGCCCCTCACATGGGCGGGACAAGTCCGTCCTTGCCGACCAGGACAAAGGCGGCGTCGATCGAGCCGTCGTCCTGCTTGTGCCCCCGCGCGATGATCGCCGCGCCGGGCTTGAGATCGGCCTGCGCGCCAGGTTCGAAAGCGACGATCGGCGTCTTCGGATCGACGATGATGGTCTGCTCCCCGCCTTTGTAGGTCACTGTGAGCTTGGGGCCGGTCGTTGCGTCGACGCGTGCGGAGATGTTGCCGTTGGTCATCGAACTTTTCGGCGCTAGGTCGAACGGGCGGAAGCCCTCGCCGGTCCCCCGCATTGCCTCGGGAAAGATGTGCACTTCCATGGCTTTGAGTTCGCTTCCCTCGCCTGGCAGAGCGGCGACGCCAATGAAGGACCCGGGCTTCACGTCGGTGAGCGTGGCGGGAACGACGAGGACGAAACGCGTTTTCGGACTGAGATGGATCGTCTGATCCTCGCCCGCGCGGGTGTGGACGTTCAAGGCCGAGCCGTCGGCGCTGATCGTTTGGATAGTTGCGCGCGCGGATGCGACCGGCGCGTTCTGAGCCAGGGCGGGCGTGACAGCGAAGACGAACGCCACGGCGAGAGCGATTTTGAGCGACGGCATAGCAAGTCTCCCAAAGCAACGTAAGGAATCTGCCGCGCCCGGCGCGACTGGTCAAAGCTGGTAGAGAATCATAATGATGCTTCCAAGACGAAACCGGCGCCTGAGCACGCGTTGAAGTCAAAGGTGCGTGAGGCCGCGGGCTCCAGACCCCCTTCGGCCAGTTCGCGACTCTTGGCAGGCTTACCAGGTCGAAAATTTCCATTCGACCGTCTTGAGGAAACGGATGCGGCGCGCGAGCGTCGTGTGATCCATGTCATAATGCGCAAGATAATCACAGCGCGCGCCTGGCGCGCAATTGAGCCGCATCGAGCGTTTGAGGAACCGACGGGGCGGGTCGCCCATTAGAAAGGTCGTCCAACGGCTCCCGCCGTACGTGCAAACCGCGCCGAGCCTTTTGATATTGTGCAGACAGGGGACATACGAGCCATCGTCCTTCAAATTGAAGCTGACGCCCGGCAGGAACACTTTGTCGACGAAGCCCTTGAGGATCGCCGGGAAGCCCATGTTCCAGACCGGAAAGGAAAAGATGAGCGCATCGGATTTGAGCAGGCGGTCGACATAAGGACCGACGCGGCCTCTATTTCCGGGGACATCGTAGTAGTCGATGCGGTCCTGTCGGGTCATCACCGGATCGAACTCTTCGGCGTTGAGGTCGCAGTCGTCAACCTCATGGGCGCGCGCACGTAAGGTCTCAACGACTGTTGCGTGCAGGCTGGCGCCGAAGCTCGTCTCGACGGGATGGGCGAATAGGACCAGCACGCGCACTGTGTTCTCTCCGTTTTGCACCGGGCCCAGCTCGTCCGGGTTCGGCGCGTCAGATCGTGTATTTCAATCCGGTGTGGAACACGAACGCGACGCAGACTCGCGGCGGCTGAGGTTATTGGGTAAACATCGCATCGGTTCCGGCAATTATAAGTAACAGGAGACGGGTTTATTAGGCAACCGAGGTTGCGCCAAGCAAATGCCTAGAACGATTGTGACGGCGTGAGAACAAAAGTCCAATTCGTGTTGCGGCGCACACGGCTACTTTGTGACAAATCGTTGACATTGCGCTGTCTAAACGTTGACCTTCGCGAGCTTAAAAGATTTTTTTGAGCAATGACACGTTGAGAACAAATTCGGTTGGCATAAGATGCAGCACGGCCAAGCGAGAAGGAAGGCTGCCAATGATCGTCCGCGAGATCCTTCGGACCTGCTCCAACCCGCACGTCGCGCGCGCTGCGGTCGCCTCGATCGGAGGCGATTTCGCGCGACGCGTTTCGCGCGACGCGGAGAAGCGGAACCTGACAAGCGGCCTGTTCGCTGCCGGCCTCGTGCGCCGTTTTTCGCGGCAGGCGGGCGCGCGCGATTGGGAGGGTGTTGACGAGGCGACCCGCGGCGCTGACCAACCGATCCTTTCCGGCCTGAGGTACATTCTCGAACACGGCGCCGAACTGGCCGAAGACGACGTCGATCCGGAGTGGGGCTGGCTCGCCTCGGCGCCATTGGCTTCCTGCCGCCAGGCTTGGCGGCATTGATAGGTGGGCATAAGCGCCGCCCAGTTGCTTCGCGCGTGATCGTCCGCTCCCGCTTGTGAGCGCTACCGCCGCGGAGCACAATGCAAGCCTATGTATCTCGGGCTTGACTGCGGAACCTCCGGGCTCAAGGCGCTTCTGACCGACGAGGGCGGCGAGCCTATCGCGAGCGTCGCCAGGGGCTATTCTTCCGACCGTCCGCGCGCAGGCTGGTCGGAGCAGAGTCCCGACGACTGGGCGACCGCAATGGCCGGCGCGATCGCCGACCTTAAGAATATCGCGGCCAAGCCGCTAAGCGCGCTGAAAGCGGTCGGCTTCTCTGGCCAGATGCACGGCGCGGTGCTCCTTGATCGCGCTGACAAGCCGATCCGCCCAGCGATCCTGCACAACGACGGACGCGCTTTTCTCGAGGCGCACGAACTGGCCCGCGACTACCCTGACCTGGCCCACATCGTCGGCGTGAAGGCAATGCCGGGTTTTACCGGGCCGAAGCTCAAATGGATCGCGAGGAACGAGCCGGGCCATCGCCGCCTCATCGAGGGGGTCCTGTCGCCGAAGGATTATTTGCGTCTCAAGCTCAGCGGCGAACGGGGCACGGACATGAGCGACGCGGCGGGCGCCTGGCTTCTTGATGAGGCCCGGCGAGACTGGTCGCGGCAGGCGTTCGAAGCGTGCGACGCGGATCCCGCATGGGCGCCCCCTTTGTTCGAAGGATCGGCGCCAGTCGGGCAAATCCGGCCCGAGGCCGCGGACGCGCTTGGCCTGCCGCGTGGCGTGCTGCTCGCGGCCGGCGGTGGCGACGCCGCAGTAGGGGCGGTGGGCTTAGGCGCGATCGCGCGGGGCGAGGCCTTCATTTCGCTGGGGACCGCGACGCAACTCATCGTTGCGACCGACCGATACATGAGCGCGCCGGAGAAGCTCGTGCATTCTTTCGCCCACGCGCTGCCGCATCGCTGGTACGCGATGGCGGCGATGCTCAACGGCGCCGGCGCGCTCGCCTTCGCCGGGCGGCTTCTCGGCGCGTCCCCGGACGCGCTCGAACGTGAGGCGGCGCCCGATTATCCTGGCCCCGGCGCGCTCCTCTTTTTGCCGTACCTTAGCGGCGAGCGGACGCCGCTCGACGATCCTTATGCGCGCGGCGTCCTGTTTGGCCTGAGCGAGGCGACCTCGCGGGCTGACGTCGCCCGTGCGGTGATGGAAGGGGTCGCGCTCACGCTTGCGGACGCGCGCGATTGTCTCGCCGCCGCCGGCGCCGCAATCGAGCGCGTCGGCCTCATTGGCGGCGGCGCGAAGAGCGCCTTATGGACGCACATGATCGCCGCCGCGACCGGCTTTACCGTCGTGCGCATCAAGGGCGGCGAAACGGGCCCTGCGTACGGCGCCGCGCGCCTGGCGCGCATCGCCGCGACCGGCGAGCCGCCCGAAGCCGTCTGCCTTCCTCCTGAGATCGCTGACGTCAGCGAGCCTGACCCAGACCTCGCGGCGAAATTTTCCCGGCAGCGCGAGCGCTTCACGGCCTTGTACGCCGCAGCGAAGGAGGAGTTCAGGCGGTGACCAATCCGCGCTCAGGTCGAGATGAAAGGCCGCATTTTGGGCGGCCTCTCCTTTCGCCGGTTTATGACGTTGTTTGGGCAGAAACTGCAATGCTCACCTTCCGTGTCCGCCGGTATGCCGCATAGCCAAGCCCCGCGAAGCCGAGCAGCATCATTGCCCAGGTCGAGGGCTCCGGCGCCGCGAATTCGAGGCCGTGCGGCGAACTCAGCCCGGTCAGCAGCGGCGTTGCGATCCCTGTGGTCAAGTCAACAAAGGCAAGCTCGTTAAGGCTACCTCCGATCGCAACGATCGGTGTGGTGGGGCTGAGCCCGCTAAGACGGAGCGCAAGCACGTCGTTGCCGCCGGTGTTCGTCACGAACACAGTCCCCGAGGCCGCGGTCGGGAACAATACGTCGTCTAGGCTCGAGACATTGACGCCGCCGCTCTTGACCTGGATCGTGGTTTCCGTCTGGTTCGCGGCACCCGGATTGGAGATGAGCGTGAACGTTCCGTCCGCCCCCGACGTCAGCGTCAGCTGGCCGTTGGGCGTGCTCTTGAGGCTGTCGGGGTCGGTC
>DASXXT010000272.1:0-10925 GCA_036502965.1 Roseiarcus sp.
GGCTCGGAAGGAACGATCGACGCGCGGGCGCTGTTCGCCGCGCCCGTCGCGATTGCGCACCGGATTCTGGCGCGGCGCGTCGCCGCGGCGGGCGGGCACGACGCGAGCCGCGTCGGGCTGGAGAAGATCGAAACCCTGGCGCTGAGCCTCAGCGCCGCTCTCAAAGAGCGGCGAGCCTACGGCGCCAATGTCGCCGGCGCGCTGGTTCGGCTCACCGCCAAAGGCCGGCTCACTGTCGCGCCCGAGCCGCCGAGAAAGAGCAGCAAGCGATAGCGCGGCCGGATCCAGTGGATCGCCATCGCCGAGTCCATTTTGAGTGATTTCAGCCGCTTACGGCGCCATTTCCGAGTCGCTCCCTCCGGCGACTAACCGACGCACGGTTGCATCGGAAAGGCTGGCGCACTGTCGCGCCCGAGCCGCCGAGGACGAGCGGCAACCGATAAGCGCCCGCCGCGGCGCTCAGCCGTCTTCCTGCCGCAGCCGAAGGGTGTCCCGCGCGAGGCCGCGGGTTCGGCTCGGCGGCCAAATAAACCCAAATAAACGCAAATAAACGCAAGCAAAAATAGCTTGCATTTACTTACGTTTATTTTTTCGAATTGGGACTTTTCAATGGGTTACGGCCGATTCAATGAGAAAAAACTTTTCCCGTGTCACACTGTGTCTCAAATGCCACAACCACACACACTCTCCCTCTCGCCTCGCCGCCGGAAACCCGCAAGGCCCGGGCTCGATCCGGTGATTGGAAAAGAATAGCGCGGATTTCAGGATTCCGCAAGAAAAAGCACGCCTCGCCCTTCTGCACGTTCCAGCAAGATTGGACTTTTGACTTGCGTGAACTGGATAATTGTGGCAGCATCCTTCGGGTGCGGCGCTCCTTTGGGCCGGCGCGCTCGGCCAGATTATCACGCCATGAACGTATTATCCGTTTTATCGTGCGGTAGTCGGACCTTCTGCGCATCGACCGCTGGCGTCGCCTTATTCCCGTCCTTGTGCGCCGTTCCGCCCGCGCTCGCGTAGACGCTCCAATGCAGCCCCGGGCAGATCTTAGTCGGATCGCCCCCGAATGACCCGCAATATGCGATAGCTGGGCACCTTCGGATTATGATTCGCCGCTCCAACCAGCTGAGGCTATCCCGCCGATATGGACGGAAGGGGAGCCGACTCTCGACTCGCAGGAAGATTTCGAGTTTGGACGAATGGACGGTGTCCGGGCGACCGGTGAAGGCAGCGTTCGATATGAGAGGTTTCGATGAGCGAGAAGTCCATAGCGGACATGCCGCTCTACACCAATTTGGATCGCATTGCTCGCGGACTGTCCGCGCGTGGGATCGGCGGCCAAGACGCGATCCCGCCGGAGCAGCTATTTGACCTCGACTATCACGGAATCAACGACATCGGCTCAGGCGTCGGCGGCCCTGCTCGTTATCTCGCCCATACGATTGGCTGTCGAGTGACGGCGCTGGAGCTCCAGCCTGAGCTCAACGCAACGCCGTGGTCAGCTGGCTGGCCATCCTGCACATTCCTGATCCGCTCCGCCTTTTGGAGCGACTGGCGCGCGCGCTCCGCTCCGGCGGCGGGTGCTACATCGAGGATCTCTGCGTGCGCGCGCCCTTTGCCCCGAATGATTTGCGCGACCTGCGCGAAGTGGTCTTCGGCGTCGCGGCGACCCGTATCGAAGACTATGCCAAGGACATGCGAGCGGCCGGTTTCGTCGACGTTATAGCTACGGACTTAACCAGCGACTGGGCGTCATACGCCGCCGATCGACTGCGGCGATGGCGACAGAACCATGGGCCTTATGCGCGCGTCCATGGCGAAGGCGCCTATGCTGCGCAGGAACGATTCTATTCTGTCATCGCGCGCTTATACGAATCTGGCAGTCTTGGCGGAGTCCGTCTCGTGGCGCGCGCCTTGAGGGGAGGACGCGAGCCATATCCGGCTCGAAGATGAAGCGTTGGCGTCCTCGGTCACGCGACGGCTTCGCGTTGGGTCTGGCACCGGCGTCCAGGCGGGCGCTTGGCCGTCAACTTCGCGCTCATCGCGCGCTCGCGGTCCGCCTTCACGCTGGCGAAGATGATCTTGCGGATGCGGCCGTCCAGATAGCTCTGGTAGACGCCTTCGCGGACTTTCTTATGAACCGTCCAGCGGCTCTCGCGTCGGTAGCTTGCGACCTCGTCGGCGGTCGCGTCGGTGGGATCGAAATCGGGCGGCAAAGGAAGGAACGGATAATTTTCTGTCTCTGCGGTCGGACGGCATTTGATCGGCTCCACGAGCGGAGCGTCGAACCGTCAACAGGCAGCCCGCAGCGGCCCGACGCTCTGATGTGCGTGAGTGCCCCACGTGGTCTGGCTAGCGTTACTCGAGCGGCGGGTCCTTTTTTAAGGCCCGGCCTCGCGCTACCAGTAAACGCCCAAACACGTTGGAGAACAGTGAAAGACCGCCGTCGACACGGTTACCGCAAGCCATCGCTTCCGAAAACCCCTGCAAGCCCATCGTGCACACCTTTTTTGGCCTCGCGCCTATCCGCCCGATCGGCGTGGACAAAAAACGTGGACAAAGTTTTGGCGAAAACGTCTAAGCCTTTGAAATTGCGAGCCGCATGGCGGACGCCCTCCGCCAGGAAATAAAACATTGATATGGGCTTGACGACCCCGGACCACCTCTCGACGGCCCACGGGCGATACGACCGGCCCAGTGACGCTTTACCCTCTCAGTGGGGCGCAGCTGTCGCCGACCACAAGCGCCGAGGGAAAGACGACGTGGCGCGCTTCGATTGCGCCTCCGCGCTTGATGCGATCGACGAGCAGTCGCACGGCCTCATTCACCATGTCGACGATCGGATGCTCGGTGCGGGTCAGATTCGGCCTCAGGCCCCTGATGCCTGGAATGTTGTCGGTCGACGCGATTGAGACATCGTCGGGGCATTTCAGACCGATGTCGGCTATTGCGCGCATCACGCCGAGCGCCATGAGCCCGTTCGCGACATAAAGCGCGCTCGGGCGCTCGCGCTGCTCAAACAAAGCGCGCGCCGCTGAATAGGCGATCTCCTCGCGAAAGTCGCCGGAGCGCACGAAGCGCGGCTCAACCATCAGCCCCTTGGCGCTCATGGCGGACTCCATGCCCGCGATGCGAGCGAGCCCGGTGCTGAGGCGCCGCGGCCCGGTGATGGCGCCGATCCGTTTGTGGCCGAGGTCGATCAGATAGTTCGTCGCCTGGTAGCTCGCGGCGAAATTGTCGATCGTGACAGCATCGAGTGCGTCCCCCTCAAGTGTGCGTCCAAAAAGGACGGTGGGGATGCGCCGGCTGTCCAGGTGGTCACCGCTGACTGCGGCAACTGTGCCGCCCACCGGCACGAGGATGAGTCCCTCGCAGCAGAGCGTCCGCACTCGCGATAGGATGCGCTTCTCCGCCTCCGGCTTCTCGTCGCTGTTGAAGACGATGAGCGAAAAGCCCCAAGCGGCGACCGCCGCTTCCGCAGCGCAGACCATTCGGGCGTAGAACGGGTTCGAGAGGTCGGCCACGACGACGGCGATGAGTTCGCTCTTGCCGTTCCTCAAGTTTCGCGCCATTTGCGAAGGCGCGAAACCGAGGTCGCGGATTGCCTCCAGCACGCGGGCGCGCAACGCCGGACTGACATAAGCGGACTCATTGACGACCGCCGACACGGTCGCGGTCGAAACGCCTGCCGCCTTCGCGACGTCTTTTATAGTGGCGGCCATTGGCTCTCAGCTAATCGTTTCGGCATTATCGGCTGATACGCTCCTCTCGTAAAGCGCCCAAAGCCAGCGGCTTATGGGACATCAGGCGGGAGACGCTCGGATTTTCCGCTTGCGTGAGCGACAGGATTGGGGGAGTTTAGCGAAACGGTTAGTCGCGTTTACTCGAAGCCAGCGGAACCAACTCGGACGGGAGAAAAGCATGAAAACGTTTGCCCTAAGCGCCGCTTTTGCGGCGCTTACGCTAATGGCGGCCTTGGCCCATGCCGAGCAGCCCTTGGTCGGCATCGTGTCCATTTCCGCAACCGAAGCCAATAACGCCCGGTACATCGCCGGCGCCCAAGACGCCGCCAAGACGATCGGCTGGAATGTCTCGGTGATCGACGCCGCTGGCAACGCCGACCAGGCCAACGCGGCGATTCAAAATTTCGCTCAGCGCGGGGCGACCGCCATCATCGATATGGTGTTCCCCTATTCCTCGATCGGCGCAGGCCTCGACGCGGCGAAGAACGCCAAGATTCCCGTCGTGACCTGGGGCGGCGGACTGGGTGGCGGGGTCGCGGCGACCAACGGCTCAGGTGGCCCGATGGTCGTGCCGGTCAACGATCTCATGATTAAGACCATGAACGGCAAAGGCTCGGTCCTCGCGCTCACCTATCACACCGGCGAAGTGTGCCGGAACCGCGAGATCGAGCTCGACAAGACGCTCGCTGACCATCAGGACATCAAGGTCACCAAGAACGAAGTCCGCATCCCCGGCTATTTTGAGGACGGCGCCCAATACGCCAACGCTTGGCTCGCGTCGCATCCGCCTGGCAAGGAGAATCTCGCCATCTGGGGATGCTGGGACGATCCGGCGATCGGCGCGATCGGCTCGCTGCGGGCGCAAAACCGCAGCGATGTGAAGGTCTATGGCGTCAACGGCAATGCGCAGGCGCTAGAGAACATCAAGAAGGGCTTCATGACCGCAACCGCATGGCAGGACAGCTTTACCGAGGGCCGCAACATGATCACGCTCCTGCCGGAGATCGTGAAAGCGGGCGCGACCTGGACGCCGAAAGCGGTAGAGGTGCCCGCGATCCTCGTGACCCAGGACAATGTCGATAAATTCCTTGCGGACCACCCCTCCGCCCTGAAATGATGCTTTGCCAATCGACCGCCATGAACGATTTGGCTGGTCACGCGGGGACGCCTCAGGCGCCCCCGTTTGTTTCGGTGAGATCGGTCAGCAAGAGTTACGGCGGCGCGCAGGCGCTGCGGGGCGTTTCGCTGTCGATCTTGCCCGGCCACGTGCACGGCCTCGTCGGCGCGAACGGCGCGGGCAAATCGACTCTCATCCGTATCCTCGCCGGCCTGACGCAGCCCGACGTTGGCGAAATCGTCGTCGACGGCAAGCGTGTCGTCGCGGAAAACCCGCATCTCGCCAATGAACTCGGCATGAGCTTCATCCACCAGGAACTGGCGTTCGTGCCCGGCATGACCGTGCTTGAGAACATCGTACTCGGCCTGCCGAAGAAGACCCGCTTCGGCGTCGTCGACTGGGGCGCGATCGCCAGGGATGTTCAGCCGATCGCCGAGAGAGTCGGCGTCCGGGCGCCGCTCAACGCCAACGCCAAGGGCCTGTCAACGGCAGAGAACTGGCTCGTCAACATCGCCCGCGCGCTGGTGCGGAAGTCGCGGCTCATTGTCATGGACGAGCCGACGGCCGCGCTATCCGCAGCGGAGGCCGAACGGCTGTTCAGCATCATCCGCGACCTTCGGAATTCGGGCGTGGCCGTGCTCTATGTCTCGCATCGGCTCGACGAAATCCTTGATCTCTGCCAACAGGTGACCGTGTTCCGCGATGGTCAGTCGGTGGCGGAGCTCGCTAAGCCGACGCTGACGCGGAAGGCGTTGGTGGAAGCGATCGTCGGCGGTGCAGTCGAGGCGCCTCCGAAGCGCGCGACGGCTGTTGCCTCGCAGGCAGCGGCCGCTCTGTCCGTTCGCACCCTGGCCCGCACCCCGAGGGTCAGAAACGTGAGCTTCGAATTGAGAAAGGGCGAAGTCCTCGGGCTCGGCGGACTGGTCGGGGCCGGCCGGACTGAACTGGCGCGGCTCATTTTCGGAGCCGATCGGCGCGAGCAGGGAAGCATGACGTTGGCGGGCAAGCCCTATGCGCCGCGAAGTCCCGCCGACGCGGTCAAGGCGGGCGTCGGTTTCGTGCCCGAGGAAAGGCGCGTCGAAGGGCTGATCCTATCGAAGAGCCTGGCCTTCAATCTCGGCCTCGCCAATCTCGACTCGATCGTCTTCAATCGCAACATGCCGTTCATCAGCGGCGAGCGGCGCAATACGCTCGCCGAGCGAGTGATCCGCGAGCTCACGATCAAAACTGCCAGCATCGAGACGCCGGTCGGGCGGCTGAGCGGCGGCAACCAGCAAAAGGTCGTCATCGGGCGGTGGTTGGCGCTGAAACCGAAAGTCCTCATACTGGACGAGCCGACCCGCGGCGTCGACGTCGGCGCGCGCGCCGAGATCCATCACCTGATCCGGAATCTGGCGAGCCACGGTACGGCCGTGCTGGTAATCTCGTCGGACCCCGAGGAACTGCCGGATCTCTGCGACCGGGCCCTGATTATGACGGAGGGGCGGATCGTGAGTGAGCTCGTGGGCGAAGCGCTGACCCGCCAGCGGATCATCGCCGCAAGCTATGCCAAGGCGTCGGAGCGAAACGCGGAATGAGCGAGATCTCGTTGGGCTCGAGGCGACTCTCGCCCGCCGCCAAAACGTGGCTCGCGATATTCGCCAGGTATGCGACCATCATCGGGCTCGTGCTGATGATCGTCGCCTTCTCGATCCTGTCGCCCGCCGCGTTCCCGACGTTCACCAACTTCATCAACGTGCTCAATCAGGCATCGCTCGCCATGATCATCGCCGGGGGTCTGACCCTTGCCGTAGTCGTCGGCGAACTCGACCTCTCGATCGGCTATGCGGCGAGCCTGCACGGCGTGTTGGTGACTGGACTCATTGTCCACGACAGGCTGCCGGTCGCGCTCGCTATCGCCATCGTGATGGCGCTCGGCGCGCTGGTAGGCGTCGTCAACGGCTTCATCGTCACAAAACTTAGAGTGAACTCGGTCATCGCGACGCTCGGCGTCGGCACGATCATCGTCGGACTTGCCTTCGCCTATTCGTCCGGCGTGCCGATTGTCGCCGGCGTCCCGGAAGGCTTTCTGCAGCTCGCGCTCGGCCGCTGGCTGTTCGGCATTCCCAATCCGATCATCGTGATGGCGCTGGTTACGGCGGCGCTCTGGGCGCTGGTCGAACGCACGGCGATCGGCCAGGAGATTCAGGCCGTGGGCGGCAACCCGACTGCGGCGCGCCTGGCCGGCATCAGCGTCGACCGCATCAAGATCCTGGGTTTCGTCATTTCCGGCGTCTGCGCGGCGCTGACCGGGACCCTGCTTGCGTCGCGTCTCGGCAGCGGCACGACCAGCGCCGCCGATGCCTATCTCTTGACCGCCTTTGCTGCGGTGTTTCTTGGCTCGGCGACGCTGCGGGACGGCGAATTCCACGTCCTTGGGACATTCATCGGTACGCTCATCATCGTGTTCGGCTTCAACGGGCTCAACATTTTTGGCGCGCCGACCTTCTCTCAATACGTTTTCCAGGGGGCGATCTTGATCGTCGCGGTCGCGCTCTCAAGTCTCGGGCGTGCGTTGGCGGAAGGCTGAGGGAGAAGGCGATGGCCGAGCAACCGGTCTGGCGCGTCTATGTGATGGAGTACGCCCGCTCGAAAGATCAGCCGTGGGTCGATCTCATAAGCGGCACGTATCGTGAAGGGACGATGGATTTGCCCTTCTCGTTCGTCCTCGCGCGGCGCGGCGACCAAAACGTACTGGTCGACACCGGCTTCATGCAGGACGATCGCGGCTCCGGCTTCTCGAGAAAGTTCGGCATTCCGACCTGGATATCGCCGGTGAGAATGCTGTCCGAAATGAGCATCGCGCCGGACGCGATCACCGACATCGTCGTCACGCACGCGCATTTCGATCACATGGGCTCGATCGCTGAATTCCCGAACGCTCACATCTACATCCAGAAGAGCGAACTTCTCTCCTGGTACGAAGCCTTCGCGCTGCCGCCGCGCTTCGCTCACCTTACCGCGATCGTCGATCCCGACAATATCCGCTCCGCGCTTGACGCCTCGATCGCCCATCGCGTAACGTTGATCGACGGCGACAAGGACAACGTGCTGCCCGGCATTCACGTGCGGCTGGGAAGCGGGCATACGATCGGTCAGCAATTCGTAGTGATCGAGACGAAGGCCGGCCGCTGGGTCATTTCTGGCGACTGCGTCTATTCGCGGCGTCAGTTCACTGGCCATAATAACGACGGCGTCTATGTGCCGCTGAACAACGCCGTCGGCAGCGTCTGGGAACAACTCAAAACGATCGACAAGTTGAACGACGAGCTCGACGGCGATCTGACGCGCCTTGTCGTCCTCCACGACATCGAGCGCTGGAAGGGGCACCGGGTGGTCAAGGAAGTCGAGGGATTCAGGATCGTTGAGATCGAGTGACGGCGAGCAGTTGAACTTGTTCGGAGGGGACGCAATTCGTGGTCCGCGCTGCCACGCGCATAAACGGCTGCGAGCGCCAGGGCGGCCGGAATTCCAGCCGGGCCATCGCTAGAAGGAGAATGGGCGCCTGCGCTCAGCGATCGCTGAGCGCATGCCCGAGATCGATCGAGGTCGGGTCGAACCAACGCAAGTCCTCAGCGATGAAGCCTTCCCCTTCGTTGCGTTTCGCGCGTCGAGAGGCGCAAAAACAGCGAAAACGAAACGAATTTCGCCATGCGAAACGAAACGTTTCGCATGGCTAGCCGTAAGCCGTTGAAATCGTTGACGGTACCGAATCGGCGATTTCGCGGAATTGTTTGTTTTCAATGGCTTAACCGCCGTTTCGTTTCGCACTTTTCGCGCCACGACCTCTCTCGACCCAATGGTCTAAGTCCAAGGCAATCTCTTATGATATCCGCTCCTATGATCCCCATTTTTCTGAGAAAGTATAAATATCTTTATCGATTTTCTGTCGTAGCGCATCCCCGGCAGCAAACCCTAGCGGCCCGCGGCTTGGCTCCGGAGGCGCGCCCCCTAGGGAGCGGATTGCTTTTTTCGACACATTTCCGCGCCCCACCGCCCCCCCTCCCCCGCTGTGCAGGGAAGGATGAGCTTAATGCGGTCGGCGGTTTCGATCCTCCTTTGCCGCGAAGCGGCGCGGTAGGGGGACCATGCCATAGCGCGTCGGGAGGACGCCCGTCTCTCGGCGGGCTATGGCATGGTGGAGGGGCACCCCGCAACGACAGCAACCAGCAAACGGCTCTAAGCCGGAATCCTCACCGGCAATTCGCTGATCCCATGGACGAAGGACGAGAACACTCGTTTCGGCTCGCCGACGACCTCGATTCCTGGCAGGCGGTCGAGGATCTCCTCCCATAGGATCTTCAATTGCATTTCCGCCAGGTTCTTGCCGACGCAGCGGTGAATGCCAAAGCCGAAGGAGAGATGCTGGCGAGGCCGGGCGCGGTCGATAATGAACCGGTCGGGCTCTTCGATCGCCTCCTCGTCGCGGTTTCCGGAGATGTACCACATGGCGACCTTGTCGCCCTTGCGGATGAGCTGGCCGCCGAACTCGACGTCCTCGAGCGCGGTTCGCCGCATATAGGCGAGCGGCGTCTGGTAGCGGATGATTTCCGGCGCCATTGAGTCGACGAGTTCGGGCTTTGCGCGCAGCTTGGCCAATTCTTCCGGGTTCTGGCTCAAGAACAAGAGCCCGCCGCTCATCGAATTGCGCGTCGTGTCGTTGCCGCCGACGATCAGCAGGATGATGTTGCCGAGATATTCGCGCGCGCTCATGCTGCGCGTAGCCTCGCCATGCGCCAGCATCGAAATGAGGTCGGGGCGCGGCTCGGCGTTGACCCGCTCGTTCCACAAATTCATGAAATAGCCAAGGCACTCGCGGAAAACCGCTTCGCGCTGCTCTTCGCTTTCGACCAGCGCGCCCTCATAGGGGATGGCGGTCGAAACATCCGACCAGTAGCTCAGCTTGCGCCGGTCCTCGAACGGAAAACCGAACAGGGTCGCCAGCATCTGGGAGGTGAGTTCGACCGAGACCTTGTCCACCCAGTTGAAGGTTTCGCCGCGCGGCAGGTCGTCGAGCAGGTCGCGGACCCGCGTGCGGATCAGGCCTTCGAAATTGGCGAGATTGTCCGGCGAGACGATTGGCTGCACCACCTTGCGCTGGACGTCATGCTTGGGCGGGTCCATGGCGATGAACATCGGCAGTTCGAGGTCGGCCGGCCGGTCGCGCAAGGTTATGCCGCCGAGTGTCGAACTCGACGAGAACGTCCTGTGGTTGACTTCGAGGGCGATGATGTCCTTGTGCTTGGTCACCGACCAGAACGGTCCGAGCGGGCTTTCCTTGCAATAGTGCACGGGCGCCTCGCGCCGCAGCCGACGGAAATAAGGCTGCCACACATCCTCTTGATAGAGTTTTGGATTGCTGACGTCGATCTCATCGAGCGGCATGGTCTCGGCGAGCGCCGCAAGATTGACGGCTTCGGGCGCCTTCATAACCGATGCGATGGTCACTACCGACCTCCGTTGTTGCCCCGCCCGCGTGAATCGCCGACGGGCCCGCTCGCGCCGCATTCGCCCGGGCGCATTGGACACAAGACCAATGGGTAACACGGACGAAAGGCGACCGTCCAACAAAAGCCAGGCTGAATGAGGGCCGGATGTGTAGATGCGGCACGGGCCACGGCGTCATGGCCGGGCAGCCGTGGGACAAGCCCGGCCATGACGATAATGGCGCCCTTGCCCTTAAGCTCCGAGTCGTCTCATCCCTCGACGAAATCCTTGCGCGCGAAGCCCTGCGCGTAGAGCAGCGCGGAGAGATCGGTGTGGTCGACACGCGCGTCCGCTCCAGCGGCGACCTTCGGCTTGGCGCGATAGGCGACGCCGAGGCCGGCCGCCAGCAACATCGGAAGATCATTGGCCCCGTCGCCAACGGCCAGCGCATCATCAAGCACCACCCCCATCGCGGCGGCGATCTCCTTGAGCGCGGCGAGCTTGGCGCCCTCACCGAGGATCGGCTCGATGACCTTGCCAATCAGCTTGCCATCTTCGATCGCCAGAATATTGGCGCGGTCTTCATCGGCGCCGAGCCGCTC
>DASXXT010000273.1:0-1820 GCA_036502965.1 Roseiarcus sp.
CTTGGTGCAGGCGTGGCGCCGATCCACAAAAGCCGCTATGCCGCCCAATTAGGGCGTCCAAGGCCTCGGTCGCCTACGTCCGCAATACGTCGATTCGCGACGCTGAAACGGTTGCGACGAATTTTCCGCTATGGGTCGTCAGTGATCGAACATTCTTCAAGCCAGGAACTTCGCCTTCGGTGAAGGGTTTCGGACGCCGGCCGCTTGCGTAAGGGTGGTGCGGGATCGGGGGCCGGCGTTCGAAAGCCTCCCAAGGAGGAAACCGCGGGGAGGAAGGGCGCTGTTTCGTGGGGGCGCTATGGAGATTTGTCGATCGCCGACAGATCGCGCGCGTCGGAGCGCAGGGTTGCGAGGCGCAATCTCGTAGAAGGGACCGACGAATGCCAGCCTTTTTGGTCGAGAGCATGTGCGGGTTTGGCGTCGGGGCGGCGCGCAAAGGGGATCTTGGGACGTGGTGAGGTCAGCGCTCTCGTGGTCCGGCGCGCGGTTGGAAGCAAAAGCGATCGGGTTTGCAAGGCGGGATGCGCAGTGATGATCATGAGCTGTCGATCCTGATCCGGCTTGGCGGTGGCGGCCGCGCCGGGCGGGCGCCCTCGAACGTCTCGACGATGATCATCCGGCCGCCGCAACACGGGCATCGGCGCGCCGACGAAGGTGTTTCGGTCTCGCTGTCGGCCTCATCGTCGCGCTTTGGGGCGAGACCTTGGGCGGCGGCGAGCAATTGGCGGGCGCGCTCGATGTTGCGCGCTCGAACCGTTCCAGCGAACAGGCCGTAGTGGCGGATGCGATGGAAACCGCTGGGCAGCACATGCAGGAGAAAGCGGCGGATGAACTCGGCCGCGTCGAGCGTCATGGTCTTGAGCCTGTCGCGGCCTTTGATCCGGTAGTCCTTCCATTTGAAGGTGACGCCGGCCTTGTCGAGCGCGATCAGCCGGGAGTTCGAGATGGCGACGCGGTGGGTGTAGCGGGAGAGATAGGCGAGCACGGCTTGCGGTCCGGCGAAGGGTCTCTTGGCGAAGACGACCCATTCGGAGCGACGCAAAGGCGCGAGCGCGGCGTCGAAGGCGCGCTGGTCAGCGAGCGGCGCGAGATCACCGAAGAAGGTCAGATGGCCGGTCTCATGCAGGGCTGCGAGCCCTCCGAGGAAGAGGCGGCGGAACAGGCGCGAGAGCACGCGCACGGGCAGGAAGAAGCCGGGTTTGCAGGCGATCCAGGTCGACCCGTCCGGCGACAGGCCTCCGCCGGGAACGATGACGTGGACGTGCGGATGATGGGTGAGCGCCGAGCCCCAGGTATGGAGCACGGCGGTGAGCCCGATGCGCGCGCCGAGATGCTTTGGATCGACCGCGATCGTGATGAGCGTCTCGGCCGCGGTCCTGAACAGGAGATCGTAGACGATGGCCTTGTTGTGGAACGCGATAGCGCCGATCGCCGCCGGCAGCGTGAAGACGACGTGATAATAGGGGACCGGCAGGAGCTCGGCCTCGCGCTCGGCGAGCCATTGCCGCGCCGCCGCGCCCTGACACTTCGGACAGTGGCGGTTGCGGCAGGAGTTATAGGCGATGCGTTCGTGCGCGCAGTCCTCGCAGCGCTCGACGTGTCCGCCGAGCGCCGAGGTCCGACAGGTCTCGATCGCCGACATCACCTTCAACTGGGCGAGGCTCACGTGACCGGCGTTAGCCTTGCGCCACGCCGCCCCATGGGCGCGAAAGACGTCGGCGACCTCCAGGCGAGGCCGCGCCATGCGGCCGTGGTCAGGCGGGCGGCGATCGGCTTGCGAGGTTGACGCCCAGCCGCTCCAGCGGGCTCTTGATGTCGCG
>DASXXT010000274.1:0-3302 GCA_036502965.1 Roseiarcus sp.
CAGACTTCGACGCAAGAATCATCGAGGAAACGCACGCGCTTGAGCGAACGTTCGCGGAAGAGGGTCGGGACGGGCTTGCAGCGACCCTCGCTGCGCGCGGTTCGAGCGGGGGCGCGCTCCTATATGGCCTTGAAGGTCCAGACCGCAAGCGACTCGCAGGCGACCTGGTCGCGCCGGTCTCTGGCGGCTGGACTGAACTGAAGGAGGACGAAAACGATGAGCCGCCGGAGGGAACGGCGGAAATCATCCGTGCGCTTGTCACGCGCCTTCCCGATGGATCAACTCTGATCGTCGGCGATGAGCGGCGGCGCGCGAACGAAGCCCTGCGCGGCGTTCTCTCGGCTTTCGGCTGGGCGATCGGGGCGATGATCGTCCTGGGCCTTGCCGGCGGCCTCTGGCTCAGCAGGCAATTTCTGCGCCGCGTCGATGCGATGAGGCTGGCGGCGCAAGGGATCATGGCCGGCGATTGGAGCCGCCGCATCCCGCTGACGCCGGTCGACGACGATCTGTCCGCGCTCGCGCGCACGTTCAACCGTCTATTCGGCCGCATCGAAAAGCTGCTGCTGGCCAACAAGCACATCAGCGCCGACATCGCCCACGATCTGCGCAAACCGCTGGCGAGTGTGCTGCGGCGTCTTGAAGGGGCGCGTGCGCAAGGCGCTGATTTGGAGGCGGTGAGGAGCGCCGTCAAAGCCGCTATTGCGGAAATTGAAAACCTGCTTGAGACCTTCAACGCCCTCCTGCGCATCGCGCAGGTCGAGGCCGGCGCCCGGCGGGCCGGATTCAGGCCGCTCGATCTCGCCGAGGTCGCCCGGGAGGTCGTCGAAGCATTTCAGCCCGCGGCGGACGACGAAGGCAAGACACTCGCTTTGCGGCTCGGCGAGCCGTTACCCATATCAGGCGACAAGGAGCTCTTGACCCAGATGATCGCGAACCTGATCGACAATGCTTTGCGGCACGCGCCAAGGGGCGTCCGCGTCGAAGTCGCTGGAGAGCGCATGCCCGGCGGCGTGCGGCTATCCGTGGCAGACGACGGGCCGGGCGTCGACTCGGGCGAGCTGAAGGTGATCTTTGAGCGATTCTATCGCGCGGACGCGGCGCGCTCCGCTCCAGGGAGCGGTCTCGGACTGAGTCTCGTCGCCGCCATCGCCGATTTGCATGGACTGGAATGCTCGGCGTCAGACAATCATCCCGGCTTGCAGGTGACGCTGACGACCGCGGACAGCAACGAGTGATACGGTTTTCGGGGAGTGATTGACTCGCCTCACCGTCAATCTCGGCAGACCAAAGGTTTGACCCGGAATCCAGAGGGCCAACGGTCGGCTGATGTCAGTCTGGATTTCCGATCGGTCGCTTCGCGATCGTCGGGAATGACAGACCGAGCTGAATCAATCGGATTTCGTGTGAGGCTGAACCGGCGCCGTCGCGCCTGGGAGCGATTGAGGAACGGAACCGGCGTCGCCAGGCGATTCGCGACCGCGAGGAGCTTCGCCCCTCAACGCCAAATCAACGGCCAATCGAAGCTGCGCGATCGCATGCTGCGCGTATTCGATCGACAGGATGATATCAATATCAACTTGACCCGGAAACGTCGGGACGGCGGCCGTCACGGTCAAGAAAATGTCGTCGTCCTGCGCCATCGCGGTTGGCAGCCGCTGCGTTGCGAAAAAGAAGGGAGCTCCCTCCTCAAAATCCTCGCCCATCGTGCCCTCCTCTTGGCGGGCAGGAAGCTAGGAGACGTCGCCCGGCGCAGCCGCGCGCTTGTCGCCAATGACCATCGCGCGCACCAGGTTTTCCCGGTGCCGCACGCTTGCCAGCGCGACACCGCCAAGGTGCGCGAGAACGAGCAGCAGGACGCCATGAGCCAGAATCGAGTGGACTCGCTGGACGGCGAGCGATCCCCAAAAGGCGTCGGTCGTCAGCATCCAACCGGTCGCCGCGGCCGCCATCACCGATGCGAGCAGGACGACAATCATGGCCCCGCCAGCAGGGTTGTGGCCGATAAAGCGTCTCTCGGAGCCGGTCGCGATCGAGCTGAGATAGGCGGCGACGGCGGTCGGCGGTTGCACGAACTGCGAGAACCTCGCATAGCCGGGGCCGAAAAACCCCCAGGCGACGCGGGCGAGCACAAGCACGCCAGCGACGTACCCGGCCAACTCGTGCAACCGCCCCGAGTGCTCGGAGCTGAGCCAGGCGACGGCGAAACTCAGCGCGAGCGTCCAGTGGAACGTCCGCACCAACGGATCCCAGACCCGGATCATCTGCCGAACTCCCGCGTTCGGTCAGTTCTCGCCAGCCTCCGCGTTGTCGAGCTTCTCGAGCGTCTCGGCGTTAAACGCCATGTTGGCGCGATTGCCGCCCTTGTCGGTGGCATAGACTTCGTAGCAGCCGCCTTCGGTCTTGATCTGGCGCACCTTGTAGCCGTCCGCCTGCAACTGGGATTCGAGCGCGGACTTCGGCTGCCAATTCGCCTTTGGCGCGCTGGAGCACTTTCCCTGCGCCAATGCAGGACCGGCGGCGACGATAGCGATGGCGGCAAGCGTGCAAACAAATTTCATCAGGCTTTCTCCAAATAGGATCGATTACGGTCGCCGTCCGTGCGAGTTCACGAACGCCGCGGCCGTCGTTTTCGCCTCCCATTCGGCCCGAATTGCGTTTCCGAGATTACGGATTCCCAATGTCGCTGAGGTCGCGAAGCTCAATGACGCTCAGACGCTCGAAGACGCCCACGCCTGGCTCAACTCGCGCGAACGGCTCGCCGTCCTCAACAACCGGGCGCTGATCGCGATGCTGGCTCGCCTGCCGAACGCGGCGGCCCAGGCGAGCGCCGCGGCCCAACCCAACGCGGCCTGAGGGGCCTCCGTTCGCCGGGGCGAGGGCGGCTCGCCGGCCGGCGGCGATTTACGAGTCCGTTTTCAGCGATTCCAGCGCGTTGCGGCGCCATTTCCGAGTCATTAGCGCCGGACGGCGGATGGCGCGGAAGGCGCCGCTCAGGCATATTAAACATATTGGTATAGTATATTATAATCGAGGCGCTCTTTCGGCTGTGGGTGACTGACCATAGCAACCCTCACCCGCTAGGCGCGCGGCCCTCTCGGGGGAGTCATCGCAACGACGGCGTTCACCGACGCCGTCTATGTGCTCGTCAACGCCGCTGTTTCCGAGCGCCGGCGAGCTCGCTCAAGTCGCTTATTCTGGAATAGTTCGGCAAGTATATACGTCGTTTTTCCAAAATAACTCCAATCTTCAGCAGATAAATTGTAACTCAATTGTCGAAAATATTTCACGTCCAAATATTACGG
>DASXXT010000275.1:0-1505 GCA_036502965.1 Roseiarcus sp.
TACTCGCCCGATCGCAAGGCCGAGCGCGCCCTCGCCTTGCTCAAGGGCTGTCGCGGCCATCTCCATGCCGATGCCTACGCGGGCTTCGCCGGACTTTATGAAGCCGATCCCCTAACGGGCGCGCCCGCCCCGCTGACGGAGATCGCCTGTTGGGCGCATGCGCGGCGCAAGATCTACGACATCCATGTCGAAACGAAATCGCCGGCGGCGGCGCAGGCGCTCGAAATGATCGCCAGGCTGTTTGCGATCGAAGCCGGCATCAAGGGCAAACCGCCGGCCGAGCGCCTCGCCGCGCGTCGCGCAAAGGCGACGCCGATCCTCTCCGAGCTGCGCGCCTTCCTCGACGCGACGATGGAAAAGGTCAGCGGTAAGAGCAGCCTCGCCCGCGCCTTCCGCTACGCCGCATCACGCTGGACCGCGCTGACGCGCTACGTCGGTGACGGGCGCCTCGAAATGTCCAACAACGCCGCCGAGCGGGCGATCAGGCCGTTGGCGCTCGGGCGCAAGAACTACCTGTTCGCCGGCTCGGATGAAGGCGGCCGCCGCGCCGCTATCATGTACACGCTCATCGAGACCGCTCGCCTGAACGACGTCGATCCCGAGGCTTGGCTTGGCGACGTCATCAGCCGCATAGCCGATCACCCGAACACGAAGATCGACGAACTGCTCCCCTGGAAATGGAGCCGAGCCGGTTCGCAGGCGATCGCCGCATAGTGGCCCGCGGCCGTCACGTCACGCTTACGAAGGAAGGACCGGACGATGAAGCGATAGAGGTTTACGGAAGAGCAGATCATTGGGATCTTGCGGAGCAGGAGGCGGGCAGGTCGACCGCCGACGGGCTGCCGCAAGCACGGGATCAGCAAGCCCAAGCTTTCTATCACTGGAAGGCCAAGTTTGGCGGCATGGAGGTCTCCGACGGGCTCAAGGAGTGACGCCGATTCACAAAGCGTCGAGTGCGGTGGTCGGTGGGCGGTGCGACGAATGTTTGTGAAGGGCTCGCAAAACCGCCATTTCGGTTGCCGTCCTGCCCACCCGAGCGTTGCACAACGTTCGACCGAAGGCGAAAAACGGCCGCGATAGATATTTCTTAGGCAGGCAGCCCTATGAAGAGCCGTCGCGGTCCAGAGCCGCTCCCGTCAAACCCGTGGAGGCGCGTTCTTCAGCCGGGCCCACCCGACGGCTCAGATTGAGCGCGCAGTTGATCAGACCGACGTGGCTGTAGGCCTGAGGAAAATTGCCCAGCATGCGCCCGCTCGCCGGCTCGAACTCCTCCGCCAGCAATCCCACATCGTTGCAGCGAGCGAGCAAGCGTTCAAACAACCTTCGAGCGTCTTCGTAGCGACCCTGCAAAACGTAATTGTCCACCAGCCAGAAGCTGCACGCTAGGAAGGCGCCCTCGCCCGGCGGCAGGCCATCGGTTGAGTTATCGGTTTCGTACCGTAAAACGAATTCGTCATCGAAGAGCAACGTGTTCTCGATCGCGCGAAGCGTTCCCTGGATCCTTG
>DASXXT010000276.1:0-2685 GCA_036502965.1 Roseiarcus sp.
CCCGGAGCCGACCAAGGACCGAGGCCGGGGACGGATCGGTCATGACATGGATCAGCGTCCGGTCATGCAACGACGCTTCTTGAGGCGCAGAGCTGCCCGCGTCGCGAGCGAGATCGCATAAGGGGGCGTTACGGAACGAAAAGGCCGCGTGGGCGGCTTTTTCATGCGCGGCTCAATCTCTCAAGACACCGATTTTCGGCTGAATCGCCGGCTGCGGAGTGCTTGACTCATGCACCGCGCACAGCGGCGGTCTCGACGGACTTGCTAGCTTCAAGAACGAGCATGGTCGCTGTTTCAGCGACGCATGGGATGCTTTTGAGCTTGGCGAGAATGAAGTTGCGAAGGGCCTCCACGTCGCGAACCCTCAAGCGAAGGACGTAATCGAGGTTGCCTGTTACCAGCAGGCACTCCGTAATTTCCGGCTGGCGATGTACCGCCGCCAGAAATTCAGCGATGTCGTTTGGAGTTTGTCTCGCGAGACGAACAGTCACGATCACGCTGACGCCCAGCCCAAGCGCGGAAGGATTGATCCGAGCGCCATAGCCGGTGATGACGCCGGTCTCCTCCAGACGCCTTACGCGCCGACCACATGGCGTTGGGGACAGCCCGACACGCCCAGCGAGGTCGAGATTGGAGATGCGCCCCTCCGACTGGAGCACGCTGACGATGCGCCGGTCTACGGCGTCAAGCTCGACGTTGGCCATTATCTCTTCTCAATCCCTCTATTGTAGATAATATCGGCCACATAGATATCGTTTGAAGGCGAAGTTTGCGCAGATTCTCTCTCGGAGCATGGCTTATTCTCTCGCGACCCATCCCACGCGGAGCCGTCCATGTCTCCTTTTTCTCATCCGGAATTCGATCATCACGAACAGGTCTTGTATTGCCACGATGCGGCGACGGGTCTGCGCGGCATCATTGCTGTTCACAGCACCGCGCTTGGCCCGGCGGCTGGCGGTTGCCGCATGCACCCTTATGCGTCGGAGGAGGACGCTCTGACGGACGTGCTCCGCCTATCGCGCGGCATGAGCTACAAGAACGCGATGGCCAATTTGCCGCTCGGCGGTGGAAAATGCGTGATCATTGCGGACCCTTCACGTCCCGATAAAGCGGAATTGCTTCGCGCGTTCTCGCGCCATGTTCAGGCGCTTGGCGGTCGCTACTGGACGGCCATTGATGTCGGCGTCGGCCCGGAGGACGCCGATATCCTAGCCGAAAATTGCGACTACATCTTCGCGCGCGCCAGCCAATATCCAGACGGATTCAACCCGTCCTTGTTCACGGCGTTCGGAGGCTTTGTCGGCATCAAAGCCGTGGCGGAGCATGTTTGGAACAAGACGGACTTGACCGGCCTTCGGGTCGCCATTCAGGGTCTAGGCGTTACGGGTCGCGACTTAGCGAGGCAACTCCACGAAGCAGGCGCGCAATTGGTCGTTGCGGACGTGAAAGACGAAGCGGTCCGCTATGTCGTCGAGAACTTTGGTGCACGTGCCGATGATCCTTCTCGAATCCACGCGCAAGACGTCGATGTGTTCGCGCCCTGCGCTATGGGCGCTGTAATCAACGATTCAACCCTGCCGGAGATTGCGGCCAAAGCAATATGCGGCCTGGCGAACAACCAGCTTGCCGACCTGCATCACAGCGCTGCCTTGCGGGCGCGGGGGATCGCTTATGTTCCAGACTATGTCGTGAATGGCGGGGGCATCGGGGCGGCTGGGCAAATGATCTATTCGACCGACACGAGAGGCCCAGAAGCAGAGCATCCTGCGGCTGCATGACACCATTCTTGCCATTCTTGCGCAAGCGGACGCCGAAAATCGGTCAAGTTCCGACGTCGCCGATGAAATGGCCCGCGCTCGCATGGCGGTGGGGCGGCGTTGAGCTGAGCAAATGCGACTCCTCCTCGAGGAGCAAGGCCGCCGCATGTTTCCACGTTAGGCTTCGGGAAAGATCCCAATGGCGCTGCGAATCGAAGATTACGCCATCATCGGCGACTGCAAGTCGGCGGCCCTGGTCGGCTCCGACGGCTCGATTGACTGGCTGTGCTGGCCCCGTTTCGATTCGGCGGCGTGCTTCGCCGCGCTGCTCGGCACACCAGAGAATGGCCGGTGGCTGATCGCTCCGGCGCTTGCTCCGCTCGGGGTGACGCGCCGGTATCGTCCCGGCACGCTCGTCCTCGAGACCGAGTTTAAGACCGAGAGCGGCCGCGCGGTGATTCTCGATTTCATGCCTCCGGCGGATGGTGCCGAGTTGGTGCGGATCGTCGTGGGCCGATCGGGGCGCGTGGACTTTCGCACCGAATATGTCGCCCGTTTCAACTATGGCGCGACAGTCCCCTGGATCAGCCGCCTCTATGACGGGGCGATCAGCGCCGTCGCCGGTCCTGAGCGTCTGGTTTTGCGCAGTTCGGTGGCGCTTTCCGGCGAAGATCTCAGGACCGTGGGAGACTTCACGGTCGAGGAGGGCCAGTCGGTCGCCTTCGTTCTGTCTTACGGCGCCTCGTATCACGGTCCGCCGAGCGCGATCGATCCCTTCGAATCGCTGGAGCGCACCGAGACGTTCTGGCGGGCATGGAGCGATCGGTGTCCCGACGTCGGGCCGTGGACAGAAGCTGTCAAACGCTCGCTCATTACGCTTAAAGCGCTGACCTACGCCCCGACGGGCGGAATCGTCGCCGCCGCGACC
>DASXXT010000277.1:0-2030 GCA_036502965.1 Roseiarcus sp.
GCCGGTGCGGACAAGCCCGCGATCCGGCAATTCCCAGGCCGACGCATTGTCGAAGGTCAGCATGCGAACGGCTTCTTCCAGTGTAAATTGCTGCTTGTTGCGGACCCAATAGCTTAACAGATGGGTCTGCAATGACGATCCCATTTCCTGGCATACATGCGCGCCGGAATCGGAAAAGGTCGCCAAAGTCCGCCGGTGTTTGAGAATGCCTAGCACATCCGCCGGAGACTCGTTAACCAGCGGCTGCATGAAAACGCGGTTGTCGTCTTCCAGGCACAGATCGATGATGATTTCGACCGGATGTTTGCCGCTCTGCTTGGCCAGATCGGCGACCGATGGGTCATCCCAATCGACGCCGAGCATCGGATAGAGATTGTCGTAGTCGGGCTTGCGCGGATCGGTTGTCGCCGCGCCGCCGCCCTGCAGCACGCTGTCGCGCGGCTTCATCTGCGTCTCCTCGGCAACGAGGCGGCGGCGCACCTCCGGGTCGGTGAGCCGGGCCTTCTGTTCTTCGAGGGAGAGATGCCTCAGAGCCCGCCAGCCAGGCAATCCATCAAACGGCAAATAGGATTTGAGCGAGAAGACCGCATTGATCGAGCGGGTCGTTGCCTGGCCGAACATGCGTCCTCCGGCCGCCGCCACCTCATCGAGATAGCGGGTCTGGTAGTTCCAGAGTTTCGGGTCGACGCCCTGGCGGGTGGCAAGCACGCCAAACATCATCGGCCGCCCGCTCTCCAATGCGACCCGGCGCAGCCTGTCGAGAAATACACGCTGCGCCTCGCCGCCGGAGATGTCGGGACCGATCTGAAAGATACCCGCATCCAGGCCCGCCATCGCGCCGACCAGGCGGTCGATTTCATCCCAACCGGCGATCCGGCTGGCCACCGGCGACCCGTCCGGAGTGACGTGCGTCGTGGCACGCGAGGTCGAGAGGCCCATGGCGCCGGCGCGGACGGCTTCCTCTACCGCATGAGCCATCCGCCGCAAATCATCTTCATTAGCCCGCTCCTCGACCCCGCGCCGGCCCATCGCATACATGCGAAGCGCCGAATGTCCGATATACATCCCATAATTGATCGCCTTGGGCAGGCGCTCGACAGTCGCCAGATATTCGGGAAAAGTCTCCCAGGTCCAGTCGATGCCGGCCATCATCGCCTCGGTCGGAATGTCCTCGACCGCCGTCAGGCAACGGGCGAACCATTCCCGGTCCTCGGCCTTGCAGGGCGCCAGCGCGAAGCCACAATTGCCCATCACGACGCTGGTGACGCCGTGCCAGCACGAGCAGCTGCCGAGGGGGTCCCAGGCGACCTGTGCATCCATATGCGTGTGACCGTCGATGAAACCGGGCGCGACGATCATCCCCTCGGCGTCGATCGTGCGTCCCGCAGGCGCGCGGATGCGGCCGATCTCGACAATCCGCCCACCCTGGACCCCGACATCGGCGCGATAGCGCGCCATTCCCGATCCGTCCACTAGGGTGCCGTTGCGAATCAAGAGGTCAAGGCCCATACGGCTTTCTCCTTTCATGCGATCAACAAGCTTCGGGTCAACTTTTCGTCACTGTCAACTCGCAGCTCTTGGTGTTTCAGTGTCGAAGCGGTGGTGTGGACGAAGGCGACGACCGAAAGATGGCACGCTAACACACAGAGTGCGTCGCTCGATGAACTGGAACGCGAACACCGCTTAGACAGCGCGCGGCGCGCGATAGCGTGTCCTAGGAGGACCCGCAATGACCGATTAGGTGACGGTAGCAGACACTACGAGAAACGAAGCTCGCGATCGCCGATGGGGGTGAAATACGCATCGACCATGCTCTCGCTCACATCCGCGAGCGTTGCCGGCCGCCAACGCGGGGCTTGGTCCTTGTCGATCAGCATCGCCCGGACGCCCTCGTAGAAGTCGTGCGCGGCCATGACATGCTGGGTCAGCCGGTATTCGAGGGCGAGCGCCGTCTCGAGGTCATAATCTCGCCCCAGCGTGAGCTGGCGCAGTGTGATCTTGAGGCTGGTCGGCGATTTCGTCAAAAGACC
>DASXXT010000278.1:0-2033 GCA_036502965.1 Roseiarcus sp.
ATTACGATCTAACGCCCAACCGCGTCTTAAGTTTTGGTTTCCACGGATTTGCCTGCCTTCCTGACTTCCTCACTCAAGACGCGGTTGGGCGTTAGATCGTAATCGTTCTCGGCCTGAAGAAAGAAAACCGGTATCGTTGCCTTGCTGGCGGCCGCCGTCAGACGCGCGCGCAAATCCGGTGACCCCCTCCAAGTCTGAGCGGCACCGGAACAATTGATGGCAACGCGATAACCGGATCTGCGTTCGACGGCTGGGCAGCGTCGGGAAGTGAAAAAGCAAATGGTAGGAGAACTCGCGCCACGCGATCTCCGACAGAAAGGTCTCGACGCCGCCGCCCATCGGATCACCAACCTGGGCTGTCGCGTGTGCGGTCAGCGTTCGCCAGATCTGTCGCGGTCCGATCTCGCCGAAATGGAGATGCGGCGAGAGGCGCGATGTTCCCTCCATGCCGGGGATGTTGCGTCTGTCGCGGTATTTGAGGGCCGCGTCCTCGGCGAACTTCCGCAGGCGCTCTTGAGCCCCCTCTTCGCCCGGCTTCCAAGAATCTCGGAGACCAGCAGCCCAATCCGGCGTCTTGGGGAGCAACGCCCAGCTGGAGAGGGCGTCGCTGTCCGGGAAACTCGCCGGTGCAGCCAGTCGGCGAGGCGGCGGCGACGCGACGTCGTCGACGCCATAGGCCCTGAGCGCTTTCCAGAACGGTGTAAAAACGCGGTAGGGATCGCCGTTTTGCGTCTTGAGCGCCCATGGTTCGCGGATGAGCGCGGAATTGAAGCTTTTCGCGTCGATACCTCGCTCGGTAAGCTGGCTCTTGAGACGTTCATTTCTTGCCCTCGCCCACGGCTCATAGCGGCGGTTCCAATAGACGGCGGTGGCGCCAGTCTGCTGAACGGTTCGATCAATAACGGCTTCGGCTTTGCCTCGGCGTAGAACCAGTTGTGTGCCGCGACGCTTCAGGGCGTCACTGAGCGCCTCCAGAGAGCCGTGAAGCCACCAGCGCGAAGCGCCGCCCGCGGCCCAATGGCCCGCGTCCTCGTCATCGAGAATGAACAGGGGAATGATCGCCTGGCCTCTGCTCACAGCCGCCGCCAAGGCGTGATTGTCGGCAAGCCTGAGGTCGCCGCCGAACAAGAGGATCGTTGTCATGTTATGGCGTCAACGCCTTGAGCATAGGTTCGGCTGCCTCTGGTCATAAAGTCGGTCCGGCCGAAACGGCGGAGCGAGACATAATCACGCTTTGAGTGAGTCTTGCCGCGTTATGCTTGCGGCACCACCGCCGAATTCAGACGCCAAACGGCGAAATTCAGCGCGGTGGCGAACGTAACCCACGCAAGGTAGGGCACGAGCAGCAACGCGGCTCCGACGTGGATTGGATAGAAAAGCACGATGGTCGCGATGATGGACAACCAGACCAAAACGATGTCGACGAAGCCGAGATCGGGCCTCCCCTGTCACCGGCATTTCGGTCGCGTCGGTTGCTGGCGCTGACCTTGCGCGATCTGCGTCGGCTCGCGACGGGTCCAATCCCGCGAACGCCCGCGGACTGGGAAGGCCATATGTACGGCCGGCTCTCAGCATTGCCGGATCGCGCCGAACCACTCCAGCGTGCGCAGCTTTTGGCGGCCCTGTCGGTAGGTACCAAAATCATCCAGCTTCGCCGCATTACACAGCGGCTGAATCTACAATCCGAGCTCGATGCGGCGCTCGAATCCATAGTGTGGGGCGACAGCGCAGCCGCAGTCTCACGCCTTGCCGCGCTCGACAAGACGCTCGCCACGCGTCCAGGCGCCGCCGCTCTTCGAGCGCGCGGCAGCATCGTTGCGATGTCGGAGGCGCTTAGCCAACATGCGGTCTATTTCGACGCGGGAGGGTTCTGGTGAGGTTCACCGAAATCAACCTGTTCGGCGTCTATGTCGCGCCGATGTCGTCGATGATGGTTGTCGCCTGGGTGGCGACGATCGGACTGCGTTAGTTCGCCGCCCGTTTCGGCCTGACGCAATACGTTCTCCTCGCGCGACGCCATCGACGCCGCGTGG
>DASXXT010000279.1:0-12524 GCA_036502965.1 Roseiarcus sp.
CATCAGGGCCGGCGGATCCTATTCTCCGCAAAAGAAGGCCGAAGACATGACCGCACCCACGATCAGCGCAACTCCGAAAATAACCCTTGATCAGCGGGCGCTCGTCCAGACATGACAATGCCAATCCTGTCATTGAGCCTGCGATAATCCGAGCAGGGCTCTTGCTTCCTGTGGCGTAGCCGGCTGCGCGCCATGCTTCGCGCATATCGCGGCCGCCACCTCCACAAGCTCGGCGTTGCTCTTCGCCAGACGATCCTTGCTCATGCGAACGTTGTCCTCAAGACCGGTGCGGACGGCGTCGGCGCCGCGAGCCAACGCCCAATCCATGACCGAAGCGTGATTGCGCCCGATGCCGGCGGCGGTCCACGTGGCTTTCGGCAGAACGCGTTTCAGTTCGCCGAAGAGGATGTCGAGCAGGGGCTCCTCCGCCGGCGTCGCATTCTGAATGCCGAGAACGAATTGCACATGCGGGCGGTCGTCGATCAGGCCTTCGTCAACGAGCCGGCGCGCTCCGTGTATGTGGGATAAGTCGAAGATCTCGATCTCCGGCCTAATGCGGAATTCCCGCATGCGCGTAGCCAGCTCCCGCACGAGAAGAGCCGAGTTTTCGTACACGATCGTCGGGAAGTTGACTGAGCCGGTGGCGAGCGAGGCCATGTCCGGCTTAAGACTCAAAGACGTTCCGCGGGCGCTCGGATCGCGTCCGCGGCCGCCCGTCGAAAACTGGACGATCATTCCCGGGCAATGGCGCTTCACGCCTTCCTGAACTTTCGCGAACAACGCGCTGTCGGACGAGGGACTTTCGTCTGGGTTGCGGACATGGATGTGAACCAGCGAGGCGCCGGCCGCAAAGGCCTCGCGGGTCGAGGCGATCTGCTCGTCTGTGGTGATGGGCACAGCGGGATTGTCGCGTTTGCGCGGAACGGAGCCGGTTATGGCGACAGCAACGACGACCGGCCTCATGCGCGCTCCTTCGGTTTCGTCGGGCGAGCGGCCGAGAGGGTGAAATCGTATTCGACTTCCCAAAACGGGCCGGAAAATCCGTGCTTCTTCGCCCGGGCAGGATTCTCGATCCTCTTGAATTCGGCAAGCAGGCTCTGCTTCACGCCGAAGACCGCGTCCGAATTGATGTAGGGGTCGTCGGGATCGAAGATGTGAGTCGTAAGCGTGTCGAAGCCGTTCGCCTTGATGATGAAGTGGAGGTGCGCCGGCCGGTAGGGCTGACGGCCGAGCGCCGCGAGGAGCTGTCCAACCGGGCCGTCGTCGGGGATCGGATAGAACTTGGGCTTGACCGCCCGGAACCAGTAGCGGCCGTCCCGGCCGGTGCGGAAGACGCCGCGCAGGTTGAAGTCGGGCTGGATCCCCTTCCGCTGCACGTCATAGAAGCCCTCGTCGTTGGCCTGCCACACGTCAAGCGAAGCGCCCGCGATCGGCCGGCCTTCAGTGTCGAGGATCCGGCCCGAGATCGCCATGTCCTCGCCCTTGCGATCGAGGCAGATATTCGCCCCCATCGGCAGTTCGGGCGCGCCGGCCACATGAAACGGGCCCAACACCGTGCTTTCCGAAGCTCCGGAGGGTCTGCGATTGTTGATCGCATCGACCAGCATTGACACCCCCAGAATGTCGGAGAGCAGGATGAACTCCTGCCGCCAATCGTCGCACATGTGTCCCGTCCGGGTCAGGAACTGGATCGTTTCAAGCCATTCGTCCTGCGTGGGCTCGATTTCCTTGACGGCCTCGTGCAGCTTGCGCGTAATGACGGCCATCGCGTATTTGAGGCGTTCGTCCTTGGCTTTAGCGTTGCGGCCGGTGACGACTTCGACCGAGTCCTCCTCGGTGAAGAACCCTTTCTCGTGCGGTTGCATGGCGCTTCCTTAAGCGTTTGATGATGCGCTCTTAGCGCCCGGAGCGGCTTGGCCTTGCGTTTTCGCCGACCGAATCGACGAGCGGCGCGCCCTTAAGAGCATCCGGCGTCTCCTCGCTCGCGGCGATCGGCGGTCCGCCGACCAGCATTCGTCGGACGGGGAAGAGCTGAATCCCTGTGCGCTCGCTGAACAAGCCCCAGAGACCGCGCGGCGCGAAGAGCATGACGACGATGCCGATCAAGCCCAAGACGAGCAGATACCAGGATCCATAGTCGGCCAGCGTGTTCTGAAGCAAGAGAAAGACGACGACGCCGACGATCGGCCCTTCGATCGTGCCGATTCCGCCGATGACCACGATGAAAATCACGTAAGCCGTCCAGTCGAGGACTGAGAAGGCGGCGTCCGGCGAAATGCGCGCCTTCTGGACATAGATCAGAGCGCCGGTCAGGCCTGTGACGAAGGCGACGGCGAAATAGACGAAGGTCTTGACCCGGCGGGCGTCTACGCCGACCGAGCGCGCCGCCTCCTGATTGTCGCGCACGGCCGCGAGCGCCAACCCCTGACGCGAACGTAAGAGGCGGTAGATGAAGCCGATCGTCCCGACGGCGAGGACCAAAGCCAGCCAGTAGCAGATCGTGTCGACGGCCTGGGCGGGACGAAAGCCGAAAAGGCGGCCTACCGTCGTCGCGCCCAGCATGTCGCGTGTCGCGCGCGCCGGCAAAGACGTGCCCGTGCCGCCGCCCAGCGCCGCCCACTGGGCGAGCGTGAGCCGCACCACCTCCGCGACAACCCACGTCCCTATGGCGAAATACGCCCCTTGCAGCCGGAAAACAAACTGACCGGTCAACACGGCGAGCAGCGTCGCCGCTACGCCGGCGATGAGAATGGCAAGAAGCGGATCGAGCCCCGCAAGAAGGACACAGGCGAACATCGCATAGCCGCCAAAGCCGACAAACGCCTGCTGGCCGACCGACACCAGGCCGGCGTAGCCGGCGAGCAGGTTCCAGCTCTGCGCCAGCACCAGCATCGTCAGGATGAAGAACAGGTCCTGCAGCGCGCCGCGCGAGGCGAAAAACGGCGCGGCAAGGGCGACGAGGATCGTCGCGATCGCGACGAGGGCGAAGATCGCGGAAGCTTTTGTCCGGGTCTCGACCCACCAGCCCGCCGGCGTCGCTTCCACGAAGGCCCTCCTAATCGGTTGCGCGCGGAAAGAGCCCGCGCGGCTTGATGAGAAGCACGGCAATGAAAGCGACATGGCCGAGGAGAATCTGCCACTCGGGATTGATCGCGGCGCCGAAGGTCTGCGCGACCCCGATGATGACGCCGCCGGCAAGGGTGCCCCACATCGATCCGAGGCCGCCAATGATGACGGCCTCGAACGCATAGATGAGCCGCGCCGGACCGATTGTGGGATCGAAATTGGCGCGCGCGCCGAGATAGAGCGCGGCGATCGCGGCCACTACCATCGCGATGCCGGTTGCGGTCGCGAAAATCCGGTCCGGCCGTATTCCCATCAAGCTGGCGGTGACCTTGTCGTCGGACGTCGCCCGGAACGCGCGGCCGAGCGCGGTGCGATAGAACAGCTGATTGAGGCCCACGATGACCGCGAGCGCGGAGGCGAATGTGAGCAGCGGCATGACGCCGACATTGATCGGGCCGAGCGGCAGCGAGGCGGTCTCGAGCCATCCGACCGAGATGCGGCGGCTGTCGGCCGAGAAGGCTTCAAGGAGGCCGTTCTGGATCACGATCGAAAGCCCGAACGTGACAAGGAGTGGCGGAAGAATGTCCGGTCCGAGCGTGCGGTTGAGCACTTGCGCCTGCAGAGCAAAACCGATCGCGAACATGATTGGCGCAGCGATGAGCGTTGCGACAAAGGCGTTGAGCCCGAGAGCGGTCACGAGGGTTAGGATGAGGAAGGCCGCGAGCACGATGAGATCGCCGTGCGCGAGATTGACGAGGCGCATGACGCCGAAGATCAGTGACAGGCCGGCCGCGAATAGCGCATAGAGGCCGCCGAGCAGAACGCCCTGGATCAGCGTGTCGGCGAGGCTCACCATCACGGCGCCCCGAAATAGGCGGAATGGATGGCCTCGCGCGTGAGTTCGGCGGGCGCGCCGGTGAGCGTCACCCGGCCCTCCATCATGCAATAGACGCGGTCGGCCACCTTCAGCGCTTGGCCGATGTCCTGCTCGACGATGACGATGGATGCGCCGGTCTCGCGAAGCCGCGGAAAGATCGCATAGATGTCGCGGATGACGACCGGGGCGAGCCCAAGGCTGATCTCATCGCAGAGCAGAATGCGCGGGTTTGAGATGAGGGCGCGGCCGATCGCGGCCATCTGCTGCTGACCACCGGAAAGCGCGGTTGCAGGCGCGTCGCGCCGCTCCTTGAGAATTGGGAAGAGGCCGTAGATCGTCTCGAGCGACCAGGCTCCTGAGGCCGCGCGGCCGTATTTGCCAATGAGCAGATTCTCCTCGACCGAGAGCGAGGGAAACAGCCTTCTCCCTTCAGGCACCATCGCGATGCCAAGCGACATCACCTCGGCCGCGGACATGGCGCCGATCGGCCGGCCGTCGAACACGATTTGATCGGCAGCATTGTTCAGGACGCCCGCAATCGAGCGCATCAGCGTCGACTTACCCGCTCCATTGGCGCCGACAATCGCGATTGTCTCGCCTGGGCCCAGGGTCATATCGACCCCGAACAAGGCCTGGAAGTCGCCGTATCGCGCCGTCAGATCCGTGATCTCCAAGAGCGCCATTTAGACTTCGATCCCGACATAGATTTCGAGGACTTCGCGCGATGCCATGATCGCCTCCGGCTTGCCGACTCCGATCACCTTGCCAAAATTGAGCACAAGCAGCCGGTCGACGACGGCGTTGAGCGCATGGAGGACGTGCTCGATCCAGACGATGGAGACTGCTTTGCGGCGCACCCCGCGGATCGTCTCGACGAGAGAATGACATTCGGCTTCGGTGAGGCCGCCCGCGATCTCATCGAGAAGCAGGATTTTCGGATCGGTAGCGAGCGCGCGCGCAAGCTCGAGCCGTTTGCGCTGCAAGAGGCCAAGCGAGCCAGCCGGCTGATTGGCGCGGGGCGCGAGCCCGGTTTCGACGAGAATGCCGGCGCAGCGGTCCGCGACCTCCGCCTCGCGCTTTTTCGATCCGAAAGCGCCGGCCACCAGCAGGTTCTCGAACACCGTCAGTTTCTGGAACGGCTGCGGGATCTGAAACGTACGGCCAATGCCGCTCTGGCAGCGGATCATCGGCGGCTCGGTCGTCACGTCTCTGCCGGCGAAGCGGATTGCGCCAGCGTCGGGGCGGATATTTCCGGCCACGAGGTTGAAGAGCGTCGACTTGCCCGCCCCGTTCGGGCCGATGATTCCGAGCGCCTCGCCCTCGGCGACCGCGAAGGTCGCGTCGTCGGTGACCCTCAAGGCACCGAAACTCTTCGAGACGTTTTGAAGCTCGAGGATCAACGTCCCTCCCTTCGCCGGCTTCCCTAACCCCCCGTTTCGACTCAGCCGTTCGTACGGCGGCCTGACCGGTCGCCTTAAGGAGCGGCCAGGATCGTCAAGATCAAGCGATCGGCTCCATCTTGCCGCCGGTCGGGATCGCCGGCGCCGTCTGGTTGTCGGTGATGACAAGGTCGTAGCCGCCGCCGCTCTTCAGCCACCACTGGCCGCCGACGAGAGGCGTCTTGCAGACATTCTTCGCCGCTAACGGCGGCAGATTGGCGCCGTTCCATTGGATGTGGCCGACGATCGTATCGAGGTTGGTCGCCTGGGCGGCGGCGACCATCTTCTGCGCGTTCGAGGGGTCATCGACGCGCTTGAGCACATTCGCGGCGACCTCGAAGAGCGCATGGACGAAGCCGATCGGCTGCGTCCATTGTCTTCCCGTGGCCTTGCTGAAGCCTTCAGCGAGCTGCGCCGCGCTCTCTCCGGTGAGCGAGGACTTGAACGGATGAGTCGGCGTCCACCACACTTCCGTCGACAGATTGTTGCCGTTCTTGCCCAACGCCTCAACCGACCGCGGAAACAGAAGCGCCTTGCCGATGGAGGCGACCTTCGGCCGGAACCCCTGCTGCTGCGCCTGGTTCCACAACGTGGTGAAGTCGGGCGGGATCATCACGCCGGTGACAATCTCGCTGCCCGCTCGCTTGAAAGCGTTGATCTGCGCCGAGAAATCATCAGTCAGATTCTGGTAGCGGCCGGGGTCGGTCAGCTGGTAGCCTAGTTTCGCGAGCACCGGCGGAAAGCCGACCGTCGCGTCGCCCCAGGCGTTGCCGTCGCCATCATTGGGGAACATGCCGCCAACCTGCTTGTTGGTTTCGATCTGTCCCCACATGTTGGTGTAGACGGCGATGACGTCCTCGAGGCCCCAGAAGAAGTGATAGGCGTATTCGAACGGCTTCCATGACTTCGGATCGCCCGGCTTGCCCTGCTGGCCGATGAACCAGGGCTGCCACGGCGCGACCGTCGACACGCAAAGCAGCCCTTCCGCCTCGCATGTCGTCGCCACTGGATTGGTCGTCTCGGGCGTTGAGGCGACCAGCATGAGCGACACTTGATCGTTGACGATCAGGTCCTTCGCGACTGCCGCGGCGCGATTGGGGTTGGACTGGCTGTCCTTGACGATGACCTCGTACTTGAGGCCTGCGGCCTTGGTGGCCTTCAAGAATCCGTCGATGACAAATTTGTCGGCCTCGGCGAACGCCGCGAGCGGCCCAGTCTGCGGGCTGACATAGCCGATCTTGACGCCCTCATTCTTGGCGAGCGCGGGTATCGGCATGCTCGCGGCGCCGGCAATAAAGCCAGCGGCCCCAGCGCCTTTCATTAAATTGCGTCTCGTGATCAATGATTCCTCCTTATTTTTCCATGGTCGCCCGTCAATGTTGCGGCCGAGCCCCCTCCCACGCCTCCTTGAGAAGCGCTCGGATCGCCGCGCGGTCGAAGGGGCGCGGATTAAAGTAAGGGTTCCTCACGGCGATCTCCGCGGCGCGGTCGAGATCGGACTCATTAAGCCCAAGCTCCTTGAGCTTCATCGGAGCGCCGAGCCTCGCGGCGAAATCGAAGAGCGTGACGCCTGGACTTCCGCCAAGGGCGGCGGAGACGGGCGCGAGCAGTTCGGCCGCCGCCGCCGCATTGAACCCGATCGAGTGCGGCAGGATGACCGCGTGCGTCTCGGCGTGCGGCAGATTGAAGCTGCCGCCGAGCGTGTGGCAAAGCTTGTGATGCAACGCCATCGAAGCCCCGCCCAGCGCCGCGCCGCAGAGCCAGGCGCCGTAGAGCGCGCTCGTCCGCGCTTCGCGGTCGCCAGGATCGGCTGAGACGCCCGGAAGCGCGTGAGCGAGCGCGCGTATCCCCTCGGCCGCCGCGAGCGAGATGACCGGGTTGCGGTCGGGCGCGTAGAGCGCCTCCGCCGCATGCGCCATCGCGTTGAGCCCCGAGGTGACGGTCAAAGAGGCCGGCAAGGACATGGTCAGGTCGACGTCGTAGATGACTGTCTCCGGCAGGATCGCCAGATCGCGGCGCGTCGTCTTCTCGCCGTGAACGGTTTCGCCGAGAATGTCGGTCATCTCGGAGCCGGCGTAAGTGGTCGGGATGACGACCTGATCCGCCCCACTGCGGACGGCGATCGCCTTGCCGAGGCCGGTCGTGGACCCGCCGCCGAGCGCGACCACGCAATCGGCCCGGCGCGCCTGAAAGTCGCCAAGGGCCGTCTCCGTGACCTCGATCGGCGTGTGCATGGCGGCGCCAGCGAAAACGCCGACGGAGAGCGCGCCAAGCCGCTCAGCGAGCGCCTCGGCCTCCGCCTTCTGGTTCGGCGTCGAGAGAATGAGCGCCCGCGTCCGCCCGAGCTTCTCGATTTCGGCGGCCGTTTGCGCGATCGCCCCGCTACCGAAGATGACGCGGGATCGCAGCCCGGGAAAGACGAATGGCTCGATCGCGGTCATGTCGTATCGACTCGCGCTTTCGGATGGTTGACGGGCTCGGGAGAGTCCGGATTCTGTCGACGCGCGTCCGCTCCGGCGCTTGCCTGCGGCGCTTGCTCGACCCGCTTCCACGGGCCTCTTTTTACGCGATCCAGGCTGCGGCCGATGGCGCGCTGGTAGTACTCCGCCACAATGGAGCGCTCGGACTCATCGCAACGATTGAGGAACGTCGTCTCGAAGGCGTATTCCAGATCTTGGAACAGGCGGTAGTTTTCCGCCCAGGAGATCACCGTTCGCGGAGACATGAGAGTCGACAGGTCGCCAGCCTCGAAGCCAGTGCGAGTCTGTTCGGCCGTCCGCACCATTTGCAAAACGAGCTTGCGGCCTTCCTCAGTCGCCAACCAGGGCGCCTTGGACAGGACGACCCCCACCTCCTCCTCCTCATCGAGGTAGTCGAGGCGGGCGACGATGTTCCAGCGGTCAAGTTGCGCCTGATTGAGTTGCTGGGTTCCATGATAGAGGCCGCTTGCGTCTCCAAGACCGACGGTGTTGGCGGTGGCGAAGAGGCGGAACGATGGATGCGGCCGCAGCACCCTGTTCTGATCGAGGATCGTCAGGCGGCCCTCAGCCTCCAACACCCTCTGGATCACGAACATCACGTCCGGCCGGCCTGCATCGTACTCATCGAAGGCGAGCGCGACGGGCCGCTGGTAGGCCCAGGGCAGGATGCCCTCCCGATATTCCGTGACCTGCTTGCCGTCGCGAAGAACGATGGCGTCCTTGCCGATCAGGTCGATGCGGCTGATGTGGCTGTCGAGGTTGACGCGGACGAGCGGCCAATTCAGCCGGGCGGCGACCTGCTCGATGTGGGTGGACTTGCCGCTGCCGTGACGGCCTTGGACGATCAACTTCCTGTTGTCGGCGAAGCCAGACAGAATCGCCATGGTCGTGCTTGGATCGAAGCGATAGGCCGGATCGATCGGCGGGACGTGGAGCGTGCGGCGCGCAAAGGCTGGGGCGAGGGCGTCGGTCTCGATCATGAACGCCTCGCGGACGCTGACCTGCGCGTCGGGCCGCTCGGGCAGCTCGTCGATGCTGTAGCCGGAGCTCATGGCGCGCCCTCCGGCTCCTGGATTACGATCATGCCATTTTTGACGCTCACCGGCACCGGATCCAGCCAGCACCGCTCAGCGGCGCCTTTGACTCCATAGCCGTCCTCGATGCGGAACTCGGAGAAGTGGCTCGTACAGCGGATGAGACTCTTGTCCTCGTTCAGGAACTCGCCCGCGCGATAGTTGAGCGGCGAAGAATAATGCGGGCAGATGTTGAGATAGCCGTACACTTTCTCGCCGCGGCGGACGACGAACATCGAAAATACGGTCGTGCCGCGCCCGAACACGTATTCCTTCGCGTCGCCGTCGCGGACGTCCTCCAACGGTCCGAGCACCGCGCCGGGCTCTGGCGCGCGCGGACGCAGTCGCCAAAGCGTTGGATCGGGCTTGCTCAGCGCGTCAGCCACGGTGCGAACACTCGTCCTCTGGAGCGCGACGCCGGGAGGCCCACGCGCGAGCGCCGGACGCTCTCACGGCCGGCGGCCTTCGTATGCGGCGATCAGCGTCTCGAGAATATCGGCGCGGCCGGCGAAAGGGGGCTCGCCGGGGGCCCCCACAAGGTCGCATGCCGTTTCGAGCTCAGCTGTCGTCACGTCCATCTGCCTTAAGCTCTTCCGGGCGGCGGCGAGCTGCATCAGATCGTAGAGCGCCTCCGGCGCGTCCTGTGCCCGCAGGGCAGAGGCCGCCTTGCCCATCGCGCCCGGCGCGGCGTCGCGCCGGTAGGCCGCGGTATAGGGCAGCATCAGGCAGTTGACCTCCGCATGGACGAGGCCGAACGAGTCGACAAGGGTCTGACAGAGCCTGGAATGAAAGGTCTCCGCTGAGAGTCCGACGCCGGCGAGCCAAGCCCCACAGAGCGCGTCGGACCAAGCCGCGTTGTCGCCTGAATTGGCGAGAATGCGCGGCAAGGCGGCGCTGATCGCGCGCAGAGCCTCCGCCGCGGCCAGAGCGTCGATTGGGCTCGCATTCGGCGCGCACAGCCCGTCGAGAGCGTTGGCCATCGCATTCATGGCCGAGGGTCCGGCGACCGGCGGCGGCAAATGGGCGACCAGCTCCGGGTCGTAGATTGTCGTTCTAGGCCGGATGCTCGGACCATGCCGGGCGATCCTCGCGCCGCGTTCCGTCTCGCTTAAGAACGGCGCATTTTCGAAGCCGGCGAAGGTCGTGGGAACGGCGATCTGCGGGAGATTGGTCCTTAAGCTTAACGCCTTGCTCAGACCAATCGCGGTTCCCCCTCCGATCACGAGGAGTCCGTCGGCCTTCACCGAGGAAGCCGCGGTGAGCGCGGCCTCGGTGACGTTCGTCGGCGTGTTGGGCTGCGCGCCCGGATAGACAATCCCGACACGTCCGAGGATGAGCCGGGCGATTTCGGCGGCGAGGTCGGCCCGCGAAGGCGTTGTCACGATCATGGCACGCTCGACGCCGAGCCGCGCCAATTCCTCGCCAATTGCGCTGCGCGCGCCCCACCCGAAGATCACGCGCCCCGGGCTCCCTTCGTGAATGAAGCTGGTCCCTTGCGCTTGCGTCGGATGCAGCAAAGCCGCGGCTCATCTCTGGTAGAAGGGCGCGCTCGGCGCGTCGACGTTGACCCATACCGACTTCGGCTGAGTGTATTCGCGCATGGCCTCGAAACCCATTTCGCGGCCATATCCGGACTCGCCGACGCCGCCGAACGGCGAGCCGGGATGCACCACCTTGTATGAGTTGATCCACACCATTCCAGCATTGATCTCGCGCGCGATCCTGTGGGCGCGGGATAGATTCGAAGTCCAGAGGCCGGAGCCGAGCCCGTATTTGACGCCATTGGCGATGGCGAGCGCCTCGTCATCGTTGGCAAAGGTCGTGACCGTCACGAACGGACCGAAGACCTCTTCCTGGGCGACCGTGTCGGTCGCTTTCGCCCGAACGACCGTAGGCTCGACGAAGCATCCTTTCGCGAGGTCCTCGCGGCCGGGGACGCGGCCGCCCGCGAGCACTTCTCCGCCTTCCTGCTTGGCGACTTTGACGAAGTGCAAAACCCGCTCCTGGTGCTGCTTGGAGGTGAGCGGGCCCATTTCCGTGTCGTCGTCGAGCGGATCGCCGAGCCGGATCGAGCGGGCGAGCTTGAGGAAGCGATCGAGGAACTCATCGGCGATGGATTCATGTACGATGAGCCGGGATCCTGCGATGCAGGCTTGTCCCTGATTGTGAAAGACGGCCCAGGCGGAGCCGTTGACAGACGCCTGAATGTCGGCGTCATCGAATACGATATTGGGTCCCTTGCCGCCGAGCTCGAGCTGAACCTTCTTCAGATTCGAGGCTGACGCCTGGACAATGCGCCGCCCGGTGGCCGTCGAACCCGTGAAGGCGATCTTCTTGACGTCTGGGTGTTCGGCGATGCGCGCGCCCGCCGTTTGGCCGTATCCCGGAACGACATTGACGACTCCGTCCGGGATTCCGACCCGCTTCATCAATTCGGCGATCTTCAGCGTTGAGAGGGGCGTGAGTTCCGACGGCTTGATGACGATCGTGTTGCCGCCCGCGAGCGCCGGGGCCATCTTCCAGCTCGTGAACATCAACGGGAAATTCCAAGGCACGATCTGGCCGACGACCCCGACCGGCTCGCGGCTCACATAATTGAGATAGCCTGGATAGACCGGCGGCATAAAACCCTCGAACTTGTCCGCCATCCCCCCGAAATAGCGGAAGCAAGCGGAGGTGCGTGGAACGTCGAGCCTGCGCGCGTCGCGCACCGGGTGGCCCGTGTCAGTCGACTCGATGCGGATGAGCGTCTCGGCCTCCTCATCGATCGCATCCGCAAGCTTGAGGAGAAGCCGGCCGCGCTCGGAGGGGTCCATTCGCGCCCAGCTTTTTTGCGCCGTCTTGGCGGCATCAACGGCGGCGTCCACGTCCTCCGCCCGGGCCTCGGCGATCTCGCAGATCAGCGAATTGTCGTAAGGGTTCGTGACCGGAATTGTCGCGCGCGCGCGGCCGTCGACGAATTCTCCGTTGATGAACAGCTTCGTCTGCATGTCCGAGGCCCCTTGAGCCCACGACAACTCTAGTCCTGCCGGGCGGCGGCTCGCGCGGCCCGGCGACCCGTCGCTCCAGATTGCGCTTAGCGCCTAGAACGTCACGGCGACGTTCGGCGCCTTGCCCTCGCGAATGAGATCAGGAACCTTCGGCGAGCCGTTCTCCCAGACGAGTAGCATGGCGCGTTTGGCGGAGAAGCCCTGATGGCGAATGTCTGCGGGCATGCACGCGCAATCGCCGGCGCGCTGTCTGACGACCGCTTTCGGCCTGCCGGTCTGCCCGTCCTTGATGTTCCAAATGATCTCGTCCGACAGCGTGACGAACCATTCGCAGCGGTCATTGCCGTGTTCGACGGGGAGGATATATTCCTCCGACGTCGGGCAGAACAGGCTGTCCTTGACGACCGAGCAAACGGAGGGATTCCAGGTCACGTCGGACCGGGAGAGGTAGGCGAACAAGTTGAACGCCGACACCTCGTGTTCAAAGCCGGGCTCGGGATAGACTTCCGGCGCATCCTGCGTCACGTCGTCGAACATGCGGTTAACCGGGAAGCCATTCTGGTCGGTCCGGATTGGCGTGTCGCCCTTCAAACCAACCA
>DASXXT010000280.1:0-5077 GCA_036502965.1 Roseiarcus sp.
TGTGCGATCGCGCCATTATTGAGGCGGCCCCACAGGGCTTGCCTACACCAACCAACTCGAGGATGGTCCTCGCCACCACCATACTCGCCTCGAGCGCAGCTTTTATTGATGGTTCCGTAGTCAATATTGGTCTGCCCGCGATCGCGACAAGTCTTTCGGCTGGCGGCGGTAGTCTTTCATGGGTCATGAACGGGTATCTACTGCCGCTTAGCGCGCTGATGCTTATCGGCGGTGCGGCGGGCGATGTTTTCGGCCGTCGGCGGCTGCTCATTCTCGGCGTGGGGATGTTCATCCTCGCTTCTGTCATGTGCGCCGCGGCTCCGAACCTGCCGCTGCTTATCGCCGGACGGGTGCTGCAGGGGATCGGGGCGGCGATCCTGTTGCCCAACAGCTTGGCGATCTTGGGCGCGGCCTTCAAAGATGAGGATCGCGGCCGCGCTGTCGGCATCTGGGCCGCGGTCGGAGCTGCCGCCGGCGCCGCGGGACCCTTGCTTGGCGGCTGGCTAATCGACGTCGTGGGTTGGCGGTCGATCTTCGTAATTAATCTTCCGATTGGCGCTGCGTCGATCGCGCTTGCTGTGCGCTGTCTCGATGATGGCCCCGTCGAAACCCGGCCGCCGCTCGACGTGCTCGGCGCCGGTCTCATCGCCGCAGCGCTGCTGGCGCTCACATGGGGCCTGACGGTCGCCTCGGATCAAAAGGAGGTGTCGGTCGGAACCATCTGCGTCTTGGCCGCCGGCGGTTTGTTGCTCGCGGGGTTTCTGTACGTCGAGAAGCGCCGCGGCGACGGAGCGATGATGCCACTCTCGTTGTTTGGATCGGCGAGTTTCGTCGGGCTGACCCTGATGACCCTGCTCCTCTACGGCGCCTTGAGCGGACTTCTGCTGCTAATCCCCTACGTGCTGATTGGGGTCCGCGGATATTCGGCCGCCATGGCAGGCGCGGCTCTCCTGCCGCTACCGGTCGTCACTGCCCTCACCTCGTCGCAGATGGGCAAACTCGCGGTGAGGACTGGACCCCGCGCGCCGCTGGCGATCGGAGCGATTATCGTGGCCGTGGGGTGCGTCCTCGCTGCACGCGCCGGAATCGAGGGCAGTTATTGGGTGACGACATTCCCCGGGATGCTGACCATCTCGCTGGGAATGGCGGCCGTGGTGGCGCCGCTGACGACCGCGGTGCTGGCTTCCGTCGAGACGAAACACGAGGGCGTCGCCTCAGGCCTCAACAGCGCAGTCGCACGAACCGGAGGCTTGATTGCGACGGCGGTCGCGAGCGTGGTGTTCGCGGCGAACGGGACGATGCTGGTGAGCGCCTACCAGATCGCGTGCCTGGTCGGAGCTGGCGCCGCAGTCATTGCGGGACTATGCGCATTTTTGTGGGTGGGCGGGCCCGGCGCCCGGGACGCGTAAGATCGCGTAAGATGCAGTGTGCGCACTTGCGCGCCTCAAGGGCTCACCTACAACCACTTCCTCGTCGTCGGGCGCCAACGAAAATCGAGAAGAGGACGAGCGATCGCTGGGCCTGAAGCTCTGCGGGAAGACCGGACCGATGGGAGGGTGAAATGGAAGCCAAGGTCGACGAGATTGCGGATGGCGTCTATCGCATCTCCGCCTATGTGCCGGACATCGCGCCGCCTCAGGGCTTCACGTTCAACCATTTCCTCGTCCTTGGCGACGAGCCCCTGCTGTTCCACACCGGGTTCAGGCGCATGTTTCCGGTCGTTCGCGCGGCGGTTGAGAAGGTTCTGCCGGCGGAGAAGCTGCGGTGGATCTGCTTTGGCCACTACGAGGCGGACGAGTGCGGCGCGATGAACGAATGGCTCGCCGCCGCCCCGCACGCCGAGGTCATGCATGGGCAGACCGGCAGCCTCGTCTCCCTCAACGACATCGCCGACCGAACGCCCCGCATACTGGCCAATAACGAAGTCGTCGATCTCGGCCGCGGAAAGCGGGTCCGCTATATCGACACGCCGCACATTCCGCACGGATGGGACGCCGGCGTCTTGCACGAGGAAAGCACGGGCACGTTGCTCTGCGGCGACCTTTTCACCCAGGTGGGCGACGGGCCCGCCCTGACTTCGGGTGACGTCGTCGGTCCCGCGATAGCCGCCGAGGACGTGTTTCACGCCTCAAGCCTCAATCCGGGCATGGGGGCCACGATCCGCGGCCTCGCAGCGCTCGCTCCACGCACGCTCTCCCTTATGCACGGGCCCTCCTATTGCGGAGACGGCGCGGCGGCCTTGCGCGCGCTCGCAGACGACTACGACCGGCGGGTGCGCGCGATGACGACCTGAAGCGTGAGAATCTGACGCTTGCGCCCGGCCCTGGCAAAGCCTGCGAGAATGGCGAGGGCGGGGTTCACGGCCAGAAATCGTCCCGCAACACGTCCTCGATCGCCCAGGGGCAGGCGTCTGGCAGATGCAAGAGTTGAACCCGCCGGATCGCCTTATCGAGGATAGCGAGGCGATAGGCGCCGGCGAGAGCCTCGGCCGGAAACGAACGCAGCGACGGATTGTCAGTGAGGACATCTTCAATGCGCTGCCGGGCTTCCGAGACTGAGGCGCTCGTCGCTCTGTTTTTCAGGCTGGTAATGCCATTTCAGCAGGTGGATAAGAAGGTTTTCCAGCCGGGACCGGATTTCCCGCCGTTCGCTTCTGCCCACGCTTTCGATTTCCTCCGCCAGGTTGTCATAGTCGAGTTCATTGCCAGCCCGGCGGCGCAAGGCGTCGGCCTGCTCGATCGTCCATTGGTAGAGGTCAGTGTCGTATTTCATCATTCGGAACATAAGCGTTGAGCGAAGGTTCAGGGTATCCTTTCGACTGCGGCGCGACAAGCGAACGACTCGGCCCGCGACCGCGCAGGACGACCCCGGCCGCCGCCATTCGCGCCTTCATTGAGCGGGAACAGCGCCGCCGCGCTCGCGGACGACTACGACCGGCGGGTCCGCCAGATGACGACCTGACGGTCGCTGCCCCTCATGATTCCACCGGCAAGCGCCTGATTTCGGCTTGCATCAACGCGCCCGCGCCCCGATATCGGTTTCCGCGGCGCCCTTTCGGCCGGAATTTCCATGTCCAACATCCTTCGAGAGGTTCGTACCTTGACCGCCGACGCCCAGACCCCGACCAGCGAAGCCGCCAAGACGCAGAGCTTCGAGGCCGACGTTTCGCGCCTGCTGCATCTGATGGTCCATTCGGTCTATTCCGACCGGGATATTTTCGTCCGCGAGCTGGTCTCCAACGCCGCCGACGCCTGCGAGAAGCTGCGCTATGAAGCGATCGCCAAGCCTGAACTCATCGAGGACGGCGCTCCGTTCGCGATCGAGATTGCGATCAATCCTGACTCCAAGACGCTGACCTTCTCGGACAACGGCGTCGGCATGACCCGGGAAGACCTGACCCAGGGGCTTGGCACGATCGCCCGCTCCGGCACCAAGGCCTTCCTGGACAAGCTTGCGGCCGATGACGCGAGCAAGGAAGCCGCCGCCCTCATCGGCCAGTTCGGCATCGGCTTCTACTCGTCCTTCATGGTCGCGGACGAAGTCGTCGTCGACACGCGTCGCGCCGGGACTGACGAGGCCTGGCGCTGGTCGTCGGACGGTCAGGGCGCGTTCACCATCGCGCCGCTCCCGCTCGAAAACGCGCCGAAGCGCGGCACGCGCGTCACCCTGCATCTGAACGACGCCTCGCAAGAATTCGCCCAGCCGCGGACGCTCGAGCGCATCGTGCGCGACCATTCCGGCGCGGTCGCGGTGCCGATCGACCTCATTGAGAAACTCGGGGCCGAAAAGCGGCGCATCGCCGACGGCGCCGCGATCTGGGCCAAGCCCAAGTCCGAGGTCACGGCGGAGGAATACGCCGAATTCTGTCGCGGCCTTTCCGGCCAGTTCGACGAACCGGCGCTGACCCTTCATTGGCGCGCCGAGGGGCGGCACGAATATACCGTGCTCGCCTTCATTCCAGGCTCGCGACCGTTCGACCTGTTCGACCCGTCGCGAAAGGGGCGCAACAAGCTCTATGTTCGGCGTGTGCTGATCACGGAGGACGCCGACATCCTTCCCGGCTGGCTGCGTTTCGTCCGCCTCGTGGTCGACAGCGCCGATCTGCCGTTCAATGTCTCGCGCGAGCTGATCCAGAAGAGCGACGTGTTCGCGGCGATCCGCAAAGGCATAACCAACCGCGTGGTGCAGGAACTGGGCAAGCTCGCCGAAGCCGAGCTGGAGAAGTTCGCCAAGGTCTGGGAGCATTTTGGCCCGGTCCTCAAGGAAGGCCTGTACGAGGACCCGGAACGCCGCGACGGCCTGTTCAAGATCGCCCGGTTCGTCTCCACCACCAACCCGGCGGGCGACCGGACGCTGGCGCAATATGTCGCCGCGTTACGCGAGAACCAAACGGCGATCTTTTATCTCACCGGCGATGACGCCAAACGGCTGGCGACGAGCCCCCAGCTCGAAGGGTTCAGAGCGCGAGGCGTCGAAGTGCTGCTGCTCGCAGACCCGGTCGACGCCTTCTGGGTGTCGACAGCCGCCGGCTTCGATGGCAAGCCGTTCAAGTCAGTGAGCCAGGGCGCAGCCGACATCAAGTCGATCGCGCTCGTTGAGGGGGCGAACGCCCCGGCCGAGGCGACCGGCGAAGTGGCGACGCTGTTCGCCTTCTTCAAGCAGACGCTGGGGGACGAGGTCGCCGAGGTTCGCGCGTCGGACCGCCTGACCGACAGCGTCGCCTGCCTGATCGCGCCCGATTTTGGCCCCGACCGGCAGCTGGAAAAGATGCTCGCCGCACATGGGCGGATCGCCGACCGCGCGAAGCCCATTCTCGAGCTCAATCCCACGCACCCCCTGACTCTCGCTCTCGCGGGGCGGTTCAAGGAGGGCAAGGACAAGCCGCTAATCGAGGATGCGGCGTGGCTGGTCCTCGATGAGGCGCGGCTCATGGAGGGCGCGAGCGTCGAGGATCCGTCGGCCTTCGGCGCGCGGCTGCGCCGGGTGATGGAAAAGGCGCTGGGGTAGGGGCGGGACATTTTGCCCGCGCTTTGGACGATAGGGGGCGAAGGCGCTCGTTGCGCCAGCGCGGCAAGTC
>DASXXT010000281.1:0-2535 GCA_036502965.1 Roseiarcus sp.
TTGCACGCAAGACTTGGTCAGCCTCGGCGAGCTTCCCATGCTTGGCGAGCCAGCGCGGGCTTTCCGGCAGGCCCCGCCGCAAAAAGACGACGACCGGCGCCGCGATCGCCCCTATCAGCACCATCCAGCGCCAGCCCTCAAGCCCCAAGGGCGTGGTCGGCACCAGCATATAGGCAAGGAACGAAACGACCGGCACGGCTACGAAACCGATCGCCTGGTTCGCGGCGAAGGCGCGCCCGCGCAGGCCCTTGGGCGCAAGCTCGCTCAGATAGGCGCCGATCGTCACGATCTCGACGCCGAGGCCAATGCCGCAAACGAGGCGCCAGAAGTTGACGCCGGCGGCGTCGTGCTGGAGCGCCACCATGACGTTGGCGACCGAATACCAGAGCAGCGACCAGGTGAAGATCGCACGGCGGCCGAAGCGGTCGGCGAGAAAGCCGCAAAGAAGCGTGCCTATAAAGAGGCCGGTGAACAGGGCGGCGATGAAGCTCGCGACTCCCGCCGTCCCGAACAGCCCCGCGGTCGTAGCGGTGAGCACGCCCGACTTGACCAGGCTCGGCGCGACATAGGCCGAAAACAGGAGGTCGTAGAACTCGAAGAACATGCCAAAGCCCAGCAGCGCGACGATTGTCCAGATCGTGCGCGTCGCCGGCAGCCGGTCGATGCGGGCCGAAATCGTGCCCGCGCTTAGCGCGGCCGCTCCGCCGTCGTTCATATTTCCTCGCCTGGCGTCGCCCACGCCCCGCGCCTATGCCTCGCGCTTTCGGACCGCCTTTAAGACGCGCGCCTTCGCCCGTGTGTCAAATACGATCGCGCTGTCTCTGACAGCAGAGCCGCAAGCGGCGAGCTAAGCCTGGTTCAGCATCGCGCGATCGACGCTCCACGGGCCGCCGCCCGCAAAGGCGAAATAGAGAAATATGAAGCAGTAGATAACCGCCAATTCTCCGGCGTTGACGAGCGGATAGAAAGCGCGCGGCGCGTGCGCCATGAAATAGGCAAACGCCATTTCGCCGGAAAGGATGAACGCCACGATCCTGGTATAGGCGCCGACGAGAAACAGGGCGGCGCCGATGGTTTCGAGGAACGCCGCGAGAATGAGCAGGCCCGTCAGCGAGGCGGCGGGCGGAGGCGCGGGAAAGCCGAGCACTTTCGAAAGCCCGTGCTCGAGAAACAAAAGCCCAACGACAATACGCAGGATGCTGAGAACATAGGGCCTCCACGTCTCCATCCTGGCGTAAAGCGCGTTCATAGCCGCCTCCCCATCCGTGCTTGGCTTAGCTTCCCGCCCGTCCTCCCAAAGAGGACGATTCGCGTTCATGCGGCAGTTAACACCGCAGCCCGCTCTTCGACACGGGAAATTCGTCTTGCTGCGTTAGTCATCCTGAATCACATTCGCTTGATCGAAGATGACGGCGTCTCACCGCGTGCGCTTTTTAGCACCCACGACTTTCGTTCGGCGCCTCGCGACTGCGCTCGTTTTCCTCACATCTACCGGTTTGGCGCGGCCCAGGACATGCCGCTCAAAGTCGCCGTGTACGACGCGCCTCCATATGGCCATGTGGAGCCTGACGGCTCGATCGACGGCGTGAGCGTCGACTTGTGGCGCCGCGGAAAGCCTCGGACGCGAATATCGCCTCCTGCCGGTCGCGCAAATGGAGGCGATCCTCCAGGGTCTCGAGCGCAAGGCCTACGACGCAGCCATCGGCGCGATCACCATCACGCCGGCTCGGCTCGCGCGGGTGGACTTCAGCTATCCGACGCATCGTTCGGGAGCGGCGGTTGCGGTGCGCCAGGACACCGGACCCATGGCGGCGTTGGCCAGCTACGGCTCGGTTCTGGGTGAGCTGGCGCCGCTCATCGCATTCACCTTCGCGCTTCTCGTTCTCATGGGCGTCGCGATGTGGCTGGCCGAGCGGCCGATGCGGCCTCACGGCCACGAGTCGGTTGTCGATACGCTCCGCGACGGCATTTACTGGGCGGTCGTGACGATGACCACGGTCGGCTACGGCGACAAGACGCCCAAGACCACAGCGGGTCGGGTCATTGCGGTCGTTTGGATGCTGGCCAGCGTCGCGCTTGTTTCGATCGCGTCGCCCTCGATCGTCTCGAGAATGACCGCCGAACGCGTCGTGGGCGGACTTCGCGTGACCTAGGCGGATCTTGCCGGCAAGCGGCTCGGCGCGGTCGCCCATTCGTCCGGGGCTGAATATCTCGATCCGCGTCATTTGCGCTACGCGCCGTTCGACGATCTCGCCGCCGCTCTCACCGCACTCGATCGCGGGCAAGCCGACGCCGTCATCAACAGCATCGGCGCGCTCCAGTATCTGGTCTCCACGCGCTTCAAGGATACGATTAGGCCGCCGCAGGGCGTTCTTGAGCCTGCCTATATGGCGATCGCGCTGCCGCCGGGCAGTCCGCTCCAGAAGCCGCTCGACGAGGCCCTGGTCGGGATCACCGCAAGCCAGGAGTGGCGCCAAATCGAGGATGGCTACTTCGGCCGCCAGGAGTAATCACTCCTTGACCGCTTGGCGCCTC
>DASXXT010000282.1:0-7951 GCA_036502965.1 Roseiarcus sp.
GGCGTCGCCACCAAGAACCTGCCCAACTATCTCGGTTGGCGACGCGCCCTCGAAGCCTGGGGCGGCCAACTCGCGCCGCAAGCCTGGATCAAAGGCGCGATCGGAAACGGACCATACCAACAGCTAACGCTGTAAGAGCCATTGGGCCGCAGTGTCGCTAGCAGACGTGTCCTACCGAACGCTCAAACTGCAGATCCCGCGAGGTTCACTTGTGCCATCGACCGCGCTCGATCTCGGCTATCAGCAGGCGGTTGGAGGCGCGAGCAAGTGAGGTGCGGGTGGAAAGAGGTGCCAGGGTCGCGAACACCCTTCGACGCGCGAAAGCCAGAACGGGCGGATAAGATGCGACGCGCTGCGGATGCGCACAAACTGATCGATCGGCACTTGACGGCTGCGCTGGCTCGTCTCGAATTTGTCCGTGCGAGACGGGGAATGTATTCCATGCCGCTAGGTCCACAAATGACCGCAGTCATAACTTTCCCGGAAAAGATATGGCCGGATACGAAGTGGGACATATTTCCAAACGTTGGAGCGCGTCACGACGGAGTGAATCGGCTGCTATTCGAATTGAGCGACCTTCCAGAGTCCGACCGGGCGCTTGGCCTCTTGCGAGCGAATCTAATTACAAACGTCGGGTATTTGACGCCGGAGCGGCGTTTTAAGACTTGGTCATTTCCACTCGGCAGTGATGACCAGCCCATCGTCCAAGCCCTAGTTACGACGATCGAGACGTATGGCCTTCCTTTCATTCGAGCCTTGTCGGATCCTGCAAGATTCCGCGAGACCCTTGAGAGCGGCCAATATACCCTGGTTGGACAGGATCGCGACCTTCCGACTCTCGACGTTGTCGAAGGCGATTATGTGGCGGCTGAAATGCATCTTCATGAGGGCCTTGAAAAAAGAGCCGATCGACACGATCCAGAAGCTGAATACTATCGGTCATTTGCGACTAAACTCCGCCAGCTCATCGAAGAACGTAAGAAAGACCTTTGATAATATACGCGCAGAAATATGGGGGCGTTTGCGAAGAGGACAGTATGAAGCGAATCCGGCTCGCATGGTCTCTGGCCGCGGTTTAGGGCAGGCGCAAATCGAAGACGCTCGGCGCAACGACTATCGTCCATGTCGATGCCCTGGTGGCGTGGAATCCGTCTCGTTCATCGCATTTGCCATGCCCGATGCTTGCCGGCCGGTGTCCGGACCGCCAGAGGACCGCCACGGCTCTGCCAGGTGATCGCCAGAAGGTCGTCGCCAGGCGGTCGGCTAGCGCCGGAAGAAGCGCTCCAGCAGCGGGACAGGAGCGCTTCACTCGCGCCTCACCGGCGCTTCAGTCGAGTCTCGCTAGCGCTTCACTCGGAAGGCTCGAAAAACAGCTACATGGACCAATGCACCGTTCGTGCGACCGCCCCCTTTGGGGGCGTTGGGGCGACCGGAGGAAAAGCTGACTCCCAACGGTGCTCTTATCCGAGCGTCTCGGCGATGGCCTTTCGGAGGGCGGCCTGGTCGCCGGCGCTGAGCGTGCCGAACTGGCGGAGAACGAGCGCCTGCTCGAGTGTGGCGAAGACCGGCTTGACGGCGGAGGGCTTGATGAGGCCGGCGGCCTGCCACTGGCCGAGCCAGACTTCGCCGAGCGCGGGGCCGGGGCGAAACTGGCTGGTGATCGCCATCACCACCACGTCGGGCCGGGTGGTGTTGTAGCTTCGGTTGCTGACGACAGCGGCGGGCCGCTTCTTCGAGGCGGCCTGGGGTCGGTTCCTTGAAGTGGCCCCGGATTTTGGGACCAGTGGCTTAGTTGGAAGAAGTCTGCTCCGAATGGGACAGGACGGAGCGGCAGATGACGAGGACGAGACGGAAGATTGACGCGGTTCTGAAGGCGAAGATCGCGCTGGAGGCGCTGCGGGAGCAAGCGACGGTAGGCCACGAGCGAGTCGACAGTCTGCGTTTGAGAACGCTTTGGCGGAACTCCGCGCCGGGAGGATCGAAAGGGCGGAAGTTCTGTGCGACCGGATCTTGGATTCGGCTCCACAAGATCCGGCAGCGCATCAACTGGCGGCGACAATCGCTCTCCGGCGGGCCGCCTTGACGACGCCGCGCGCTGGGCGAACTCCAGCCTGAGTTTGCGCCCCGATCATTCACCGATGTTGATCGTCGCGGCGCGCGTGGCGCGCGCGGCGGGAGACTTCGCGCAGGCGAGAATGTGGCTGGACCGGGCGGGCCGCTTGGCCGCCGGCCGGCCGGAGCCTGCCTTCCTCACTTGCGTGACGCTCATCGAGTCAAGGGATGGGAAAGCTTTGTCAGTTCTTGAAGACCTGTTGCTTCGTTTTCCGAACTTCGTCGACGGCTGGCGCGAGATCGGGGAGGCGCTTCGCAAAACAGGCCAAGTGGAAGCGAGCGTGCTCGCCTTTGCGCGCGCTGCCGAATCTTCGGCGGATCCGAAGGACTATGTGCGACTGGGCGCGGCTCTGCAGATGGTCAACCGCCCACAGGAGGCCATTGTCGGTTTTCGACGGGCGCTCGAGGCGGCGCCGGGTCTTGCCGAGGCCAGAGTGGCGCTTGGAACGTGCTTGCGACAGACGGGCGAACTGCAATCGGCCCATGTCGAGCTTGAACGAGCCGTAACTCTTCGGCCGAGCGATGGCCGCGCTTGGTTCGCGCTCGGATTGGTCTGCGAAGACTTGCGCGACACGCTGGGGGCGATCCGGGCCTATCGACGGGGCATCGAGGCGCAACCGGATGTTCCTGAAGCCCACGTCAACCTGGGACTGAATTTACAGAACTCCGACGATCTCGACGCCGCGATGGATTCCTATCGGCGCGCGATGCGTCTACGGCCCGATACGTTCGGTCGCATAGCCCAAGCGCTGACGTCAGCCAAGAAAGGCCGCCTTTGGCTCACCTCAGCTCGACTGCGGCGCTTGCTTGAGGCTTGAGCGCTCGCGCCGCACGCGAAATCGCCGCCGATACGCACCGGGGTGTGAGAGCAAGATGTTCGCGGTGGGCTGATAGCGCTCCGCTTCTTCCGCAGAGAATGGCTGGAATTGAAGCGCGAGCGTCTCGCGCGGGATCGGGAAGCACTGCGCGATCGGGGTGCCATGCGGCAGGACGCCGTCGAAATTCGCATCTGTCCAAACTGCGGGGAACAATATGCCGACATCGGTAAAGCGGTCGCAGTCCACGACCCCGGTCAACAAGCGGAACGGCAGATCCGCCCGATTCACGGGATGAGTGGCGAAAAGCGAATGGCCCGGCTCAAGCTCTATCGTCCAGAAGCTGTTGAATTTCACGATCGCGACTTCGGGATCATAAAAGGGCGTCCCCGTGACTTGCGCGGAACATGAAAGCTGACGGGAGAGCGCGGATGGGCTTCGACGGTCAAGGCCGGATGGTCCCAATCCCAGGACAGGACGCCGTCGCGGACGGTTACGTCGCAGGGCAGGGGGATGATGAAGCCATGCGACATCGCGTCGACGAAGGGCGGGCACTGCTTAACCGTCCGCGCTTCCTGCCCATGGAGCTCCGAAAAAGCGGTCCGCGGCATCGCGCGCAGCCAATCCGGCAACGCCGCCCGCGCGGCGACGGGGCGCATCAACTCTTTCTCAATCGCGGGATCGCAGCGAAACACGATCCGCATGAGTCTAGATCTCCGGGCGCGTGACGGTGCGCGCGACAGCGTCGCGCCAGCCGCGATAGCGGGATTCGCGTTCGCTTGCCGCCATCGACGGTGTGAAGCTCACCTGTCGCCGCCAGGTGAGCGAAAACTGCTCTGGATCAGGGTAGAGACTCGCTTGCCAGCCTGCCAGATAGCCAGCGCCGAGGGCGGTGGTTTCGAAGATCTCGGGGCGGTCGACCTGCGCGTTCAACATGTCGGCGAGGAATTGCATCGTCCAGTCGCTGGCGCTCATTCCGCCATCGACCCGGATGACCGAAGCAAATTCGTCGCCCCATAAGCCGGGGGAATCGGCGCGCATTGCCTCGATGAGGTCGCGCGTCTGATAGCCAACGCTTTCGAGCGCCGCGCGCACGATCTCGTTGCGCGTGGCGCCGCGCGTCAGTCCAAAGATCGCGGCGCGGGCCTCGCTGTCCCAATGGGGAGCGCCTAGGCCAGTGAAGGCCGGCACCAGATAGACCTGCTGGCGGGGGTCGGCGCTCGCCGCCAATTCGCCCGCTTCCTGGGCAGTGGCGAGGACGCCAAGACCGTCGCGCAACCATTGCACCGTCGCGCCTGCCGAGAAGATCGAGCCCTCGAGCGCGAAGGTGCGCTTGCCGTCGAACTGGTAGGCAATGGTCGTCAACAATTTGTGCGTCGATTCGACTGCCTCGTCGCCGGTGTTGGCGAGAGCGAAGCATCCCGTCCCATAAGTCGACTTCACCATTCCAGGACGAAAACACGCCTGGCCAATCAGCGCCGCCTGCTGATCTCCGGCGATGCCGCGGATGGGGATCGCGGCGCCCAGATATTCGGCCGCCGCCTCGCCGAATTCGGCGGCGCAATCCTTAACCTCGGGCAGCATCGACAGCGGGATCCGGAAGAGAGCGAGAAGGTCGTCGTCCCACGCGCCGGAGTGAATATTGAACAGCAGCGTCCTCGAGGCGTTGGTGGCGTCGGTGACGTGAACCTTGCCGTTGGTCAGTCGCCATACGAGAAAGCTGTCGACGGTGCCGAAGGCCAAGCCGCCGCGTTCCGCGTCAGCGCGCGCGCCGGGAACGTTGTCGAGGATCCAGGCGATTTTCGTCGCCGAGAAATAGGGGTCGAGCAGCAAACCGGCGCGCATGGACACGAGCTTCTCGCATCCGCGCTCCTTGAGTTCGGCGCTAAGCGGCGCGGTTCGGCGATCCTGCCAAACGATCGCATTGTGGATCGGTCGGCCAGTCGTCCGGCTCCAGACCAGTGCCGTTTCGCGCTGATTGGTGATACCGAGCCCGGCGAGCGCGCTCGGCTCGATGCCGGCCCTGGACAGAGCCTGCCGCGCTGTCGAGAGCGTCGTTCGCCATAGCGACTCCGGGTCATGCTCGACCCAGCCTGGCTGAGGGAAAATCTGCGGGAACTCCTCCTGCGCGATGGCGACGAGCGCGGCTCCCGGCCCAAAAATGATCGAGCGCGTTGAGGTCGTGCCCTGGTCGACGACGAGAACATGCCCAGTCATGGGAGCTATCCCTGTTTGGACGCGAAAGGGTCGGGCCTGCGCCGGACCCAGTTGATGATCTAGTCTCGTCGGCTTTACTTCTTTGGCGCGGCCGCGGTCCAGGTCTTCAAGAGCTCGTCGTAGTCGACCGTTTCTCCTGGCGGGTTCTCATTGGCGAGCTTGCGCTGGGGCGCGAGATTGGATCTCGCTCGTCATTCTATCTTGGATCGAATAGTTCACGACGGTCATGACAAGAATGATCGACGAGAACAGCACAAAGCCTATACGGGAAGAACGAAGAACCACGCGTGATTGTTGATCGGCTTGCGGTCATGCTGCCGCTCCCGTGACGCGAATGTCGTCCACGTAAACGTGCGTGCGCCTCGGATCGAACACAACTTTCGCCTGATCGCCGATCGAAGACATCGCGGGCGGTATCGTGGCGACGATCTGCTGTCCGCCCAGAGTGACATAGGCGAGCCGCTTGCGGCCGAGATCGGCGACGCGGCGCACCTGGACGGGCACACCGGCCATGCTAGACAATTCGGTGTAGTCAAGCCGGACGCCAATCTGCACACGTCGGCCTTTCGGCGGCTCCGGGTAGACTGCGCCCAGTGAAGCTCCGCGCCGTCAACAAGGGCGCGCGATCCCGAGACTTTCGCCGGCATGAGATTCATCCCCGGGGAGCCGATGAAATAGCCGACGAATGTGTGCTCCGGCCGCTCGAACAGGTTGTCGGGGGTGCCGATCTGCACGGCCTTGCCCTCGTTCATCATCACGACGTTGTCGGCAAAGGTCAGCGCCTCGATCTGATCGTACGTCAAATAGATCATCAGGAGATCGAGGGCCCGATGAACAGCCTTCAGCCCCACTTGAGCGCGGGGTCGATCACCGTCAGCGGCTCGTCGAACAGGACTGCCGACACATCCGAGCGAACCAAGCCGCGGCCCAACGAGATCTTCTGCTTGGCGTCGGCGGTCAGTCCGCGGGCGCGCCTGTTCAGGACGCCAGTTAGATCGAGCATCGATGCGATTTCAGTGACCCGCCTCTCGATCGCAGCCCTGGAAAGCCTTCTGTTTTTCAAAGGGAACGCGAGATTTTCGGCCACCGTCATCGTGTCGTAGATGACGGGAAACTGGAACACCTGCGCGATGTTCCTCTCCTTGGTCTGCAGACGGCCGCCGGTGAGGAAGATCTCGATGGCTCTGCTTCGGTGCAGTTCGCTTACGACATGCAGGTTGTTGGTGATGACCAGAAGGCCGGAAAAAGCGCTTTCGCAACCTCTTCCGTCGTGCTGCCGATATTGATGAACAGCGACGAATTGTCCGGGATTAACCGCGCCGCGGTCTCTCCGATCAATCTCTTCTGGTCATGCGCGACGAGTTGACGGACCTCGTAGGCGACGTTCTCAACTCCCGACGCGACGATCGCGCCTCCATGAACGCGAACCACCCGGCCCTCTTCGCTGAGCTCGTTGAGGTCGCGCCTTATGGTTTGCAAGGCGACGCTGAAATGACCGGCAAGATCCTCGACTGCGACCCGCCCCGATTGGCGCAGCAGGGTGATGATCTGAGATTGCCTCTTGGTCGCTCGCGAAGCCGGAGCCGACATGCGACAGATCCTCGCACGGTTCAGATGCTGAGATTGAATGCGATCGAGATGCGCAGACCGTCGCCCCGGTAGGGACGGACTTGACGAAAGAGCCATGAGGGAAACAGGAACAGGAGGCCCGGGCGTGGCCTGACGGTCCCCGCGGCGCCGACCGACTGGCCGTCGTCTCCCATGAATTTTAAAGTCGGCGCGTACATTCCGGGTCCGGCACCGCGGGGGTCGAGCATTTGGAATTCGTCGCCCAGACTGTGATCCGTAGCGCAGCCGCCGTCACCGACATAGGTCCCGGACCAGAACGCGCCAGGATAATGGCAAATAGTCCCGTCGCCCGGCCCGTTGACGTTCGCCCAGGCCATGACGCTCCATTTGGGGTGGACTGATTTGCCGTTTCGATCGCCGGTCGAGCGGTTGGCCATCCCTTTGGGCAGATCGAGAATGAAGGCGACCTGACGGCCGCCCCAGACGACGATCTCGCGATCCGAATGCCAGCCTCCGGCATTGGAAGCCTGAACGGATGAAGTCGTCTCGCGCTTCTTCAGGATGATAGCGCTCAGTTCCGCATTGCGCGCCTCCGCGCCTGGAACTTCCAGCGTCGCGACCGGCGTCGCGAACAATCCTCGGACGGCGATGTTCATCCGGGCGGTCATTGCATATCCCCGACGGCGATCGTCGTTCGCGCGAGCCGTGATCGGCGCGAACCGCGGACAACAGCATATGCGCGACCACATGTATATGCCATGTGGGAGCTGTAGAGCGGCGAGTAAGGCCCGTCGCTCGGCCGCGCAAACCGCGCGGGCGCCCAATGTGTGCTGACGAAACGGTTGGTGTTGCTGCGGTGGCTCGCCTGCTTCGGTGTCTTTGCGACGCGCGAGAGGCAACCGTGGCGGAGCAGGCGAAGGAGCTCGGCATTCGGCGGTCGACAGCTTTTGCCGTGGCGGCCGTGGATAGCCGAGATGCGGGGTCAGCTATCGCCATCTCAGAACCTTCAACATGGGCAATGCTGGCGATCGGCTCTGGGATATGCGGGTATCACAAACCCAGCTGCTGCGCGCCGTCCAGTCGTGCTGTTACTCGACGCTCGTCAGATCGTGGCGAAGAGGCTTGCCGGGCACGCCGGGCGACATTGGCCGCGATTGGGAAACATACGGGCGGCAGATCCTGCGAAATGCGCTCCGAAACCGATCATTCCGCCCCTGCCGCAACCCAAAACAGCAATT
>DASXXT010000283.1:0-6249 GCA_036502965.1 Roseiarcus sp.
AGAATTACCGACTATAACGCCGGCATCGCGTCAAAGCCGAGACCCTGATGTTCCCCGGATCACAATTCCGCTCACAGTCCGAAGGGTCCAGCTCGCGGGCTTGCTGGCGCCTCAAGCCCCCGCGAGACGCCACCGCCGGACCGGAACCTGGACGAGATCCATCGGGCCTGCGGCTCATCAGGAACGAGGCGGCTTGGAAGCTCCAGTTCGCAAAGTTGCGCAAAAGAGCAGCCAAGGCCTTGAAATCACTCGCGCGCGTAAACTTGTGCGAGCGCGCCCGGTTCGCCGGCGTTCCTCCAAGGCCCAGCCGTTACCCAGGTCCTAGCGAAGGGCAGCCGGGCCAACCTTCTCCCGACCGCTATCAGGCTTAGGCGACAGAAGGCGCTCGTAAGTCGCAACGTATTTGCGAGCCTCGTTCTCCCAGAGGAACTTCTCCGCCGAAAGGTTCGCCGCCGCCGCGGCCGAGCGCGCGCGCAAGGACTCGTCCTGCATCAAGTTGAGGCACGCCTCAGCAAGCCCCGCGGGATCAGGCGACGGCGCATAGACTCCCGCATCGCCAAGGAGGCGCTGCGTCTCTCTGAGGGGATAGCATGCGGTCGGAATTCCCAAGGCGCAATATTCGAACACCTTGTTCATGCTCATGAGTTCGTTGGCCTCATTGACCGGATCGGGGATGACGCCGATGTCGAACGCGCTGATATACGCAAGCAGCTTCTCGCCTTTGAGATAGCCGGAAAATAAAAGGAAATCCTCGACCTCGAGCGAGCGCGCGAGCGCGCGGACCAATTCGAGCGCTGGGCCGGAGCCGACGACAATTGCGCGGAAGTCGCGGAATCCCTTAACTTTCACGAGATGGGCGACCGCGCGAACGAGATGGTCGACGCCGTCCTGCTCGTTGATGATTCCGAGATAACCGAGCAGGAACTTGCGCCCGCCATGCAAACCAGGCTCAGGCTCGACCCGATGGATCCGCTTGCGATCAGGGACGCCATAGACAACCTCGACTTGCGAGGGCGTTTTGCCGCCGCGGCTTAGGGCGATGTCTTTGAATGTCGCGTTGGCGGTGATGACGTGGTCCGCCATAACGTAGCTCATGCGCTCGAAAAACATGAGCGCCCGATAAAGGAAGCCTTTGCCGCCGAATTTGACGACAAACAGTTCCGGCGAGACATCGTGCTGATCGAAGATGAACTTCTTGCCCATGAGCTTGAATGGCAGAGCGGCGAGAAAGATGAGGTCTGGCGGATTGCAGGCCTGAATGATCGAAAAGCCGCGTTCGCGCCGAACCTTGAACAAGAGGCGGAATTCGTGGAACAGCGCGGTTGCATATTCGCGGAAGTAAGCAAGCGCGCCGCGCCCCTCGGCCGGCAGCGGATGCCGGTAGATCGCGATGTCATCGATGAGTTCGAATGGCTTCGGAAAGTCGGCGTTCGTCGGACAGATCACCGACACTGTCCAGCCCGCGCGATTGAGGGCCTGAGCCTCCTGCCAAACCCGTCGATCGAAGGGGACAGGCAAGTTTTCGACGACGATGACACAGGAGCGGGGTTGGCGCGCGGGCGGCATGGGCGACCTTCGGTTGTCCGGATTCGCGGCTTCGGTTAGGAACGGCGACCCCGTTCGCTCCGCCGCGGCGCGCGCCGAAATTGCATCGCGCCCCGCCTCAGCCCTCCCCGCCGAACCCCCGCCCGACGCAGACGTAACGAAATCCGAGCGCCTTCATCGTTTCGATCGGATAGATGTTGCGCAAATCGATGATGATAGGCGTGGTCAAGCTGACCTTGACCCGAGCGAGGTCGAGAGCGCGGAACTCGTCCCACTCGGTGACGATGACCGCCGCGTCCGCGCCCTTGAGGCAAGCGTAGGCGTTGTCCGCGAACTCGACGCCCGGAAGCAGCGGTTTTGCGGTTCGCACGCCCTCCGGATCGTAGGCGACAACGCGCGCGCCCGCTGCTTGCAGCTCGGGCAGGATGACAAGGCTCGGCGCGTCACGCATGTCGTCAGTTCTGGGCTTGTAAGTAAGGCCGAGCACAGCGATCCGTTTTCCGGCGACAGAACCGCCGCAGGCGGTGACGACCTTCGCCGCCATCGCCGTTTTTCGCTTATCGTTAACGTCGACCAGTGTCTCGACGAGCCGGATTGGCGCTTTGGCCTCGGCGGCGAGCTTGGTCAGCGCCAGCGTATCCTTGGGAAAGCAAGAACCGCCGAAGCCTGGGCCGGGATTGAGAAACTTGCGGCCGATACGGTCGTCGAGGCCGATGCCGTGGGAGACGTCGAGAACATCAGCGCCGAGGCGCTCGCACAGGTCGGCGATTTCGTTGATGAAAGTCACTTTCATCGCCAGGAACACGTTAGCCGCATACTTGATCATCTCCGAGCTGCGACGCGATGTATAGACGATCCGCCCGCCGTTGCGTTCGATGGGCCGGTAGATCTCCCGCATCACCTCGCGCCCGCGGTCGTCCTCGACCCCGATGACGACCCGGTCGGGCCGCTTGAAGTCCTCGATCGCCGCGCCCTCGCGCAGGAATTCCGGATTCGATACGACGGCGAATGAACCTTGAGGCGCGTGCTTGGCGATGATGCGCTCGACCTCGTCGCCTGCGCCGATCGGAACCGTGGATTTAACCACGACAACCGTGAAGTCTTCGATAATCTTGCCGATAGCGCGAGCCGCGTCGTGAACGAAATGCATGTCGGCCGAGCCGACCTCCGCCAGCGAGGGCGTTCCGACGGCGATGAAGATCGCCTGCGCCCCACTCCCCGCCTCTTTGAGACTGGTCGTGAACGAGAGTCGGCCCGCAGCTTGATTGGCGAGCGCCAACTCGCTCAAGCCCGGCTCGTAAATCGGAACTCGACCCTCTCGCAAACTCGCAACTTTGCTCTCGTCGACCTCGACACAGACGACCTCATGGCCAAAATCAGCCAGACAGGCTCCCGAAACCAGCCCGACATAGCCCGCACCCACCATCACAATGCGCATCGAATGAACCCCCATCCAATCGCCAGCATTAGCGCCGCCAAGGCGCCCTGGCGGCGCGACTACCAAAACAATTTCCTCCGGACGCCGGTATCGAGGGATCCATGCGGCATTCAAACCGTCATAGTCCACTCGGGCCGCGCTCGGGCGCGGAATTCGCTTGCCGCGGTCGTGCGACCCAGAGGGCCTTCGACCGACGGCGAAGCTCGGCGATTGACCGGTCTTATACACGCCGATAAGCGGGTCCGCCACCGCTCTAATTCGATGGGCCGCTTCAACGGACGGGACATGGCTGTCTACACCGAAGTCTCGGATGATGCGCTGCGCGCCTTTCTAGCGCTTTACGACATCGGCGAAGCGACCTCGTTCAAGGGCATCGCCGAAGGGGTCGAGAACTCCAACTTCTTGCTGCGCACCGCCAGCGGCCAGCATATCCTTACCCTCTACGAGAAACGGATGAAAGCCGAGGACTTGCCGTTCTTCATCGCTCTGATGGAACATTTGGCGGAACGCGGCGTCACTTGTCCTCAACCAGTGCGCAATCGCGCCGGCTCAGCGCTTAGTGAACTGGCGGGGCGCCCGGCGACAATTGTCACGTTCCTTGACGGAATATGGATTCGGCGACCCAACGTTCGCCATTGCGGCGAGGTCGGCGAGGCCTTGGCGCGGATGCACTTGGCCGGCGCCGACTTCCCGCTGAAGCGAGCCAACGCTCTGTCCCTCCAAGGCTGGCGGTCCCTGTTCCAAACGGCCGAGGCGCGCGCAAACGAGGTCGCGCCGCATCTGCGCGAGGAGAGCGCAGCGGAGCTCGATTTTCTTGAGACTCACTGGCCAAAGAACCTGCCGACCGGCGTCATCCATGCAGATCTGTTCAACGACAACGTGTTCTTCCTCGGCGAGAAACTCTCTGGCCTTATCGACTTCTACTTCGCCTGCAACGACGCGCTCGCATACGATCTGGCGATCTGCCTCAGCGCCTGGTGTTTCGAACCCGACAACGCGTTCAACGTCTCCAAGGGGCGGGCGATGATCTCCGCGTATGAGCGGCTGCGGCCGCTTGCCGAGGCCGAGATCGAAGTGCTGCCGCTCCTGGCACGGGGCGCAGCGCTGCGATTTATGCTGACGCGGCTCGTCGACTGGCTCAACGTGCCGACGGGCGCGAAGGTCGCCCCGAAGAATCCGCTCGAATACCGCGACAAATTGCGCTTCCACCAACGTGTGAGGTCGGCCGCCGACTACGGTCTCATGCGGTGAGCCAACGCGTCTCAATCTGGACCGACGGCGCCTGTTCCGGCAACCCCGGACCCGGCGGCTGGGGCGCTGTTCTGCGCTACGGCAGCCACGAAAAGGAGCTGAAGGGTGGCGAGGCGCTCACCACCAACAACCGCATGGAGCTCACCGCGGCGATCGAAGCGCTTCAGTCGTTGACCCGCTCGTGCGAGGTCGTCCTGCATACCGATTCGCAATATTTGCGCGGCGGAGTCACCGGCTGGATCGACCGCTGGACAAGCAACGGCTGGCGCACGGCGTCCAAAAAATCAGTCAAGAACGAGGACCTCTGGCGAGCCCTGGCCGCGGCTGCCGAGCGACACACGATTGAGTGGCGCTGGGTCAAGGGCCACGCGGATGATGAACTGAATGTTCGCGCGGACAAATTGGCGCGAGAGGGCATGGCGCCATTTTTAGCCAGGCCGCCTGCGTCCAAACACGTTTGATCTGGTGGCTTCGCGTCCGATAGCGCGACCGATTTTCAATCGATGACGCCGATTTTCCAAGACGAAAATCCTTGAACCTTCATCTTCAGCCGCGACCGACTCTCCTGCCCAACACTGGGGCGACGCCTCGCCGGTTGCGCGTTATCGGCGAAGCCTGTGCCTTTGATTTAATGTTGACATAATTCTGTAAGATTACTTTAGTGGGCGTTGCGCTGCCGCCAGTTAGTGAGAGGCGATTGGTTAGACTTACTGGCGAGGCGAGGATTGCTGTCGAAACGGAAGAGAGCCAGATTTCACCGTCTCCTCGGCGCTTTTTAAGTTAAAGCTTTTACTCCCCGCTTACGAATTATTGGTAGTGCATAATCTAGGACGCGTAGCGCCGATGAAGACCCAGAACACTGGTGGCTGTACTATGAACAAGGTTCTCGTTGGAGTTGTACCATCGGGCGAGTTTGATCGCGCCCGGGAGTGCATTTCTGAATTATCAAATTACAGCGACTATGACGACTGGTTGGATAGCCGTTATGGCCGTTTCATGGGCCTATCGATAGCCGGCGCCGAGGCGACTCTGGAGACGGTCGCCCTGGAAGACTTCCTGAGCTGGTGCGTCGCGCGCCGTGTGCGTCCGAGCGAGGACGCGCTGGATGACTACGCCCAGCTGGCCTGGAGTCGCTCTCGCCGCGAACCCCTTTCGGCGGCTGGGTGACGAGGCGGCTCAGCGGTTGGCCAAGGAACGGCGAACGGCCCGAAGAAAGCCGAGAACGACCTTGCGCTCGGTCGCCGTAGCCGCATAAAGTCCTTTCGCGGACTCCCCAGGAAGAAAGGCGGTTCCGAAAATTGCAAGGAACTGCGTGATGTGGTAAGCTTAATCACGATTTGGTAGAGTTCTATTAAATTTCTACCCTAGCGGGTATAGCAATTTGATACGATCTATGGTGGTCTTACTACCCTTAACAATTCGTTAGTGCGGTAGGGGGCAACTCAGATGGACGTTCAGCAAACGTCGCGGTTCGCCGACCGCGTCATGCGGCTCCTCGAAAAGGTAGAATACCGTCGCGCGGACTCACCTGCGGACAAAGCCGCGATTTACCGCCTGCGCCACGACGCTTACATGCGCGCCGGGACCGTCGAGCCCAGGCCATCGGGTATGTTTCACGACGCGATGGATGAGACGGACAACGCTTGGCTGATCGGCGTATTTATCGATGGCGAACTAGCAAGCGCGCTAAGACTGCACATATCAGCCAGTCTTCGCGCGACCCTGCCCGAGCTGGCGTCGTTTTCGGACTTGATTGAGCCGCACCTTATAGCCCGTCGGACGATCATAGACGCTTCTCGTTTTGTAAGCAGCCTGGAATTCTCCCAGAAATACTCCGAGATACCGTACCTTACGCTAAGGCCGACGTTTCTCGCCGAGGAGTTCTTCGCCGCCGACTACGTCATAGCGGGGTGTCTTGCGGAGCATCAAGCCTTCTACCGCCGGATTTATGGCGCGGTTATATGGTCCGGCCCAAGACCATATCCGCACTTCAAGCGTTCAATGGCCTTGGTGGC
>DASXXT010000284.1:0-4001 GCA_036502965.1 Roseiarcus sp.
CGGCGGATGCCGGTGATCATCGTCGCCTATAGCGGCGGCTATCTGCCTGCCGCCTACTCGCTCACAGTCGGCGGGGATTCGGGTCGGGTGCGCGGGCTGGTCCTGCTCGACGCGCTTTACGGCGAGCGCGACAAATTCGTCGGCTGGGCGGAGGGGCCGGGACGAAGCGCCTTCTTCGTCAGCGCCTATTCGTCCTCGTCGCAAGCGGGCAACGACGCAGTCCGGAGCGAGCTCCAAGCCGCCGGCGTGCCGACCGTGAGCGGCCTGCCGGCCCAGTTGACCCCCGGCGTTGTCGCCTTCGTTGACGCTGGCTCAGTTGACCACAACGACTTCGTCACCTCAGCCTGGGGCGGCGCCCCCTTACGCGACATCTTCTCCCGCATCGGCGGGTAACGATACGATCAGTCCTCGCCCCCGAGATGCTTGATGAATTTGACCAGATCGTCGCCCTTGAGCGTGCTTTCTGCGATCGTGTTCCAAACCGACTCGGCCTTTTTTGCGGCTATCTCATCACTGGCCGACCGCAACTGAAAAACCAGGTCATAAGGGTTGGTGATGTTCCGGCTCGTTGACGTCCAGCCGTACACAGTGAACGTCTTTAAGTTGGAATCCAGAGGGGCATTTGCCGCGTTGACGGTGTTATCTCGTGACGACCTCTTGCTGCCCGCGCGAATGGCTTCGAGCGCCTTATCGATTCGGTTCTTGTCGCCCTGCAAGGCTATGCGCACCGTTCCATCCGGGATGTTGCGAGCGTAACCGGCGAGATTGTATATGATCGCCTGCTTCTGGATCATCGCCCGGAAGCCGACCTTCTGGATAGCTTCCCCACTGACGATGCCCGTAATAGCTTCGTGCTGAGCGCTTGCCTCGCCCGCAGCCAACACGGCGGCTCCGCAGACGAGACCCCCGACAAGCAGCAGAGCGATAGGACAGACCGCGAGTTTCATTCCTCTCTCTCCATCCGTTCGAGCGAACGTCACCGACCGCCGATTGGGCGGTGATAGCGCTTTTTCGATGCGGATGGTCTTCGCCCCAGTATGGCGGCGGGACGGGACCGGAGGGCGAGAGAGAGACGCTTTTGAAGGATAAAATTCGTCTGGCGCAATTCACCAGGCGCACCCGTGTTGCACCTGGCAAGCGCAAACGGGATCGGAAATGAGGGCCTATTGCAGAGTACTCCCACCCTCCGCAGGCCAGCGTCACGCTCGGACCTCCGAGCGGACGCAAGCCCGCGGTCGGGAGCCGACAGATTTGATCCGTCGGTCGGTCTTAGTCGACGGCCTCTGGCGTCCTCGCGAGACCCTTCAGCCCGTCACGCTCGAGCAGCGCCGGCACATAGGCGTGAATGCCAGGCTGCAGATCCTGCAGCGAGACAAAACGGCCGTCCGCCAACCGCAGACCGTCGCGATAGAGGCCGGCCTCGCGCTGGGCGAAGGTCGTCTCGACTTCCGCGCCGACGCGGAGCGCCGTCCGCAACGCCGGCGGAATGTCCGTCAGCATCACCTTCGTGTCGCATTGCATGCAAACTGCGGTGCGTGGATCGCCCGCTGAGGCGAAACCGATCGAACCGCTCGGAAACCGCGTCGTCACATAGATCTCACCCTCACGGGCGGGACGCGATCCATACATCTCCAACGAGTAGTCGCACATGACAGGCTCCTGCGCTTTGCGAGCCCCCCAGTTCCTATCGCGGAATGAACGTTCTTATTGTTATATCGTTCCCGAGGGTAGCTTGGCATTGGGGCATTATTGAGAGCAAGGCCTTTTCAGACAACGGATGATCGGCCGCACACTTTTTTTTGACCGAGCCATTTTTGGAGGCGAGGACGGCGCAACCTTGGGCGCCGAACGCCTAAAAACCGTTGCGTCATGCCTCAATATCGGGTCGGGGCGGCTTCGCTCGTTGCTTGGGTGACGTCCTTCGAATCAATCCGCCGCCATGGCGCGCCGAAGGACTCGACCCGAAAGCGCCTCGCCTGCAGCTGTTCCGGCCAGCGATTCGGCTCAAAGCCGGCCTTCGCCATCAGATGGCGCACGAACGCGCGAGCGTCGGGGAGGTGGCGCCAAACGGTCGGCAGGAACAGGGAGCGGCGTTTGCCGGCGGAGAGAATGAGCCCGTCGCGGTCGGGCTCGAGCGCGCCCGCGAGTTCGGACTCGCTTTCCGTGGGAATCGGCCGCGGGTGGGAGAGAATCGAGACGTCGAGGCGAAGCCCGCTTAGTTCGGACTCCTTGAGCGGCGGAAAACGCGGGTCGGCGAAACCGGCCTGCGCCGTGTTGGCGAGCGAATCCTCGATCAGCGCCCGCTGCGGCTCCAGCGAACCGATGCAGCCGCGAAGCCGCTCATTTTCGGTCAAGGTGACGAAGGTCGCGCGCCACGCCGAAAGCGCGGGCGACACGCCGTTGAGGCTTGGCGCCGGCGTCTTGCCACCGGTCTGCGCCGCGATCCTGAGAGCCGTCATGCAGGCCGAAAGCAGACGCTCGCGATCAACCTCGGCGAGCCGCGCCGACGCCGCATATTCGAATGCGAAAGCGCCATAGCCGACGACCCGTGAAGCGTCCGCGCCCGCGTCCGCCGAGGTCGCCAGGTGCAGGCCGCTCGCCCGCATATCGCGCTCGGCGGCGATCTCGAGCGCGGCCTTGATCGGCAGAAAGCCGCAAGCCCGGCGCCCGTCGAGCGCCGCAGCATCCAGCGTCTCGATGCGCCGGCTCGTGTCGGAATCGATCGATTCGGCGCGTCTTTGATCGAGAAAATGCGACAGGTCGGAGGAGACCGCGACGACCGTCTCCGGGCCGCCCCAGATCCGACGCAGGGCATCCGCGACGCAGTGGGGATCGGCGTCGCCGACCAGAAGGGGGACGATCTCGAACGCCGCCGGCAGCATCGCCTGCAGCATCACAAGGTGCATTTCGAGCGAATGCTCGCCAGCAAACGGCCGCGGGTCGACGATGACGCCAGGAACCTGAGCGAGTTCAGCACGAGCGACGGGCGCAAGCGGCGCCTCGCCGAGCGGCGTGAGCCACTTGGACGCCGGATGAACCGCAACGCCCGAAAACGCGACGCGATGGGCGGGGCCAACGATGACGATCCGGCGCGGCGGCTCGGCGCGGCGCGCCCACGCGCCGAACGCGGTCGCCGCGACCGAGCCCGAGTAAACGAGGCCAGCGTGCGGCGCGACCACAACTTTTGGCGCGACGCCGCCGTCAGGCCGAGCCCGCTTGCGCACATCCGCGATCAACGCGTTGAGCGCATCCGGCTCGGCCGGATAAAACATCCCCGCCACCTGCGCGGGGTGGATCGCCTCATAGCTCGGCATGCGGCCTCCATTCGCGATACGACGCTGCCAACCGCGCCGCTGGCAAGGGACGCTCGTCTGCTCCCTGATCGATTTTCTTGGCTCGAAACTCGCGAGCGAGCCGCGCTGGAAGCTTACGCGATCGATCCATAAAAGGATACGGCAGGGGAGGGTCACGCCGCACCCGGGCGGGGCGTTGCATTTGCTCCTCGCCCGCACGACATTATCGAGGGAGCCGAGGAGCGGCCGCGCCAAAGTGGAACGGGCCATGGACTTCGAAACTGAATTTTGCGTCGATGTCGAGTATTGGACGAAGCTCGACGATGGGCGGATCGAGTGCGGCCTATGCCCGCGCTTCTGCAAGATGCGGCCAGGGCAGCGGGGCTTATGCTTTGTGCGCCGCGCGCGTGAAGACGGCGTCGGCATGGAGCTGACCGGCTATGGCCGATCGACCGGATTCTGCGTCGATCCGATCGAGAAGAAGCCGCTCAATCACTTTCTCCCCGGTTCCGCGGTGCTGTCCTTCGGGACGGCGGGCTGCAATCTCGCCTGCTCCTTCTGTCAGAACCACGACATTTCCAAGAGCCGCGAAGTGGCGCGGTTAAGCTCGCATGCGACGCCGGAAACGATCGCCCGCGCCGCCGAGCGGCTCGGATGCGCCAGCGTCGCTTACACTTACAACGATCCGGTCATCTTCATGGAATACGC
>DASXXT010000285.1:0-1611 GCA_036502965.1 Roseiarcus sp.
CTACGGTCTGGCGTGTTGCATCTGGCGCGGGCTCGACCACTTCAGAGCCTAGGTCTGGTCCTCAGTCGTCGGCTTACGATCGTGTCCCGATTGGTGGTGTAGCTCGGGTGGAGCAGGCCGCTCGCGAAGCGCGCTCCCCATAGCGCCGTAGCGAGCGAGCGGCTTGCGGCGGCCATTGGCGATTCTCCGGTAGGGTCGGGTTGCGAATCTCAACGCAACCGAGGAACCCCAATGACCGACGAGATGATGAACCTTCGGGCCTTTGTCGAGAAGGCCCCCGACGCCGATATTCTGCGCGACATGATCGCCTTCGCCGCCGAGCGTCTGTGGCGATGGAGGTGGGCGCCCGGACTGGCGCAGGCTTTGGCGAGCGGTCTGCCGATCGGCTCGCCCAGCGCAACGGCTATCGCGACCGGGACTGGGAGACGCGGGCCGGAACCGTCGAGCTGCGCATCCCCAAGCTGCGCAAGGGCTCCTACTTTCCGGGCTTTCTCGAGCCGCGGCGGATGGCCGAGAAGGCGCTGACCGCGGTGATCCAGGAGGCCTACATCCAGGGCGTGTCGACCCGCTCGGTCGACGACCTCGTCAAGGCAATGGGCGGGACGGGCGTCTCCAAGAGCCAGGTGAGCCGCCTGTGCGAGGAGATCGACGACAAAGTCAAAGCCTTCCTCGACCGGCCGCTGGAAGGCGACTGGCCCTACGTCTGGCTGGACGCGACCTACGTGAAGGTGCGTCGCAACCATCGCATCGTCTCGGCGGCGGTGATCATCGCCGTCGGCGTCAACACGGACGGCCGGCGCGAGGTGCTCGGCATGGACATCGGCCCTTCGGAGGCCGAGACGTTCTGGACCGACTTCTTGCGCAAGCTGCGAAGACGCGGCCTGCGCGGCGTCAAGCTCGTGATCTCCGACGCCCACGAGGGCATCAAGGCCGCCGTCGCCAAGCTGATGAACGCCACCTGGCAACGCTGCCGCGTCCACACGATGCGAAACGCGCTCGCCCATGCGGGCAAGAGCAGCCGGCGCGTCGTATCCGCCTTCATCGCGACCGCCTTCGCCCAGGACAGCGCCGAGGCCGCCAAGGCGCAGTGGCGAAGGGTCGCCGATCAGCTCAGGCCGAAAGTGCCCAAGCTCGCCGGCTTCCTGGACGAGGCCGAAGACGACGTGCTCGCCTACATGACCTTTCCCGCCGATCACTGGCCGAAGATCCACTCCACCAACGGCCTCGAAAGGCTCAACGGCGAGGTCAAACGGCGGACCGACGTCGTCGGCATCTTTCCCAACGACGAGGCCATCGTCAGGCTCGTCGGGGCGATCCTCCTAGAACAGAACGACGAATGGGCCGTCCAACGCGCAAGATACATGACGCTGGAAACCATGGCTTCGTTAAGCGATGATCCCGTCGTCGGATTGCCGGCCATGGTTATCTGACCAGCCCAGCCCGACCGGAAAGCGTCTTGGCCGCCGCCACAAGATACACCACCGTCTGGGACACGATCACTTCAAGTGTTATTTCGGACTAAACGATCTACTCCGTTGGCTGACTGAACAAAATTCGAAGTCGACTGGAGGGGGCGCAAGAATTCCCGAGCGTCGGTTCCGTTAATTCATC
>DASXXT010000286.1:0-2364 GCA_036502965.1 Roseiarcus sp.
AAGGCGAGCGCCGGACGCCCGAGCCACGCAACTTGGCGCGCCTTTAAGGATTCCGGGCGGAATAGCGGGACGACGTTGGGGCTCATCGGATTGCTCGGAGCCACCTTGCGCGATAGCCATTCTCCGGCGGGCGCCGTCATCGCATCCCCTTCTTGGACGTGCGTTCCGGGTCGGTAAAAAATTTTGCATTTGATAATAGCCGGTGCTTATCGGGACCTGCGCGGCTAAATCCAGACTAGGAACAGAGCGGTCAACGGTCACAACAGGAAGGCGAGCGCCGATTCGCACGCCTGTTCCGCTTTCAGGGTGAGGAGCGCGTCGGCCCGGGTTCGGCCAAGGTTCACTGCAGCCATTGGCTTTCCGAGGCTTGCCGCCCGTTGGACGAAACGGAAGCCCGAATAGACCATCAGCGAGGAGCCGACGATCAGCATGGCGTCGGCTTCATCCAGATGGCGGAAGGCCCCATCGATCCGGTCGCGGGGAACGTTCTCGCCGAAAAACACGACGTCGGGCTTGAGCACGCCCCCGCAGCGCTTGCAGGACGATATGACGAAGGAAGAAAAGTCCGCTCCTTCGAGGTCGGCGTCGCCGTCCGGCGCTTCCGTCGCGTCGGCATCGAGCCAGTCGGCGTTCAGCCGGCTAAGTTCGTCCTGCAGGTCATCGCGCGGCGATTTCCGCTCACAATCGATGCATCGGACGAGATCGATCCGCCCGTGCAGGTCGATCACCCGCGTGCTGCCGGCCGCTTGGTGCAGCCGGTCGACATTCTGGGTGAGAAGCAGTTCAATTCTGCCCCTCGCCTCGAGCCGGGCCAAAGCGCGGTGCGCGTCGTTGGGCCGAGCCTGACGAATGTGACGCCATCCGATGAGGCTGCGCGCCCAATAGCGTTTTCGGATTTTTTCCTCGCCAATGAAGGCCTGATAGGTCACCGGCTGCGCGCGCTTCCATTGGCCCTCGGCGTCTCGATAGTCTGGAATCCCAGATCGCGTGCTGCAGCCGGCGCCGGTCAGGACGAAGAGTCGCCTATGCCGGTCGACGAAGTTTTGGAGAGTGCTGCATTCGGTCATGATGCTAAGCTGATCGCTATCTACCCGAACCCATATAGCGCCGCCGGATTGTCGACCAGGATGCGGTTGCGGATCGCTTCGTCCGGCGCCCAATCGGCCAGGAGGTCGAACAGGATGGCGTCGTCCGGCTTGGCGTCGGCCTTTTCGGTCGGGTGGGGCCAGTCGCTGGCCCACACCAGTCGCTCCGGCGACGCCTTCACATAAGCCCGGGCGACCTTACTGACATCGGCGTAAGCCGGCGGGCCGGTCCGAGTGTCCATATAGGCGCCGGAAAGCTTTACCCACGTCCGCCCCTTTTCGAGGAGTTTCAACACCAATGCGAAGGCCGGATGATCGACGCCGGCCGGCTGAGGAATGCGCGCGAGATGGTCGAAAACGATCGGGGAGGGCAGCCGCTGCAGAAGATCCGCGGTCTCAACGATCTGATCGCACAGCATATGGACTTGGACGTGCCAGCCGAATCCGTTGACGCGCTTCGATAGCGGCTCGAGCATGTCGACGGTGGTGGCGCCGGACTGGACGAGATTGAACCGGATGCCGCGAACGCCGAGGTCGTTCAGCCGCTTGAGTTCGGCGTCGGTGACGCTCGTGTCGACAACCGCGACGCCGCGGGCGGTCGCGCCGAGCTTGGCCATCACATCGAGGGTGCAGGAATTGTCCGTGCCGTAGGTCGACGGCGTGACCACGACGTTGCGCGTCGTGCCGATCCGCTTCTGAAACAGACGATAGGCGTCGACGGTCGCATCGGGCGGCCGCAGCTTGGCGTTGGGCGCGACCGGAAAGCGGCTGTCGTAAATGTGCATATGAGAGTCACACGCGTTCGGCGGCGCCTTCAGCTTCGGCGGTTCCGCTCCCGACGACCAGGGGACGGCCTGCTGCGTGTCACCGCTCGAAGCGCTGATCCCGCCTGCCGCCACGACCGTCGCTCCCATTGCTCCGAGAAAACTTCGGCGGGCGATGACGCCGCTCATGCTTGTATCTCCTCCCCATGGGCTGGCTGAAACTGCGCTCACTGGCGTAAGTCAGAGTAAGCCAGTCCCGGGGCGCTTCGAAGTCCCGGCTTCACGATCCGCGCGACATCCGCCCGCAGCACAGGCAACAGCTCCGCTTCGAACCAGGGATTGCGCTTGAGCCACGCGTTGTTCCGCCAAGACGGATGGGGCATGGGCATGAGACGCGGATGGTCGGTTGAGCGGTACACATCACGCCATCGGGCGACCGTCTCGCTCAATCCCTTGGCGACGGTCTTCGCGCCAAGATGCCACTTCTGGGCGTACTGGCCGACGAGCAGAATGAG
>DASXXT010000287.1:0-10592 GCA_036502965.1 Roseiarcus sp.
GTGGCGCGCCATTTCGGTCCTTGCTCCTGGAGGCAAACGCGTGAACCCCTTCGCCAGAACCCTGATCGTGGCCCTGCTGACCTTCGTGAGCGGGCTGTTCGGCTTCGTCCTCCAATGGCTGTTGCCGGTTCAGGATGTCGCCGGCGCGAAGGGCATGATCGGCTCGATCATCGGTCTCGTCACCTTGCTGCTGGCTCTGGTGCTCGGCCTGCTCGTATGGACGAGCTATGGCGTCTACACCAACCAGAACACGGAATCGCAGTCGCTGGGGCCGCTGATTCTGAAACTGGACTTCGCCCTTGAGCAATATGGGCCGGAAGCCGATCGCGGACGCGATTTGCTGCGAGGGGCGGTCGTGCGCGCGCGACCGTTTCTGGGGCGGTCAGGCGATCGGCGTAACGCCTTATGCGCAGTTGCGCACGGATCTGCATGACATAATGAGCTTTTTCGCCACCCTCGAGCCTACCACGGACCAACAGAAGCAGCTGATCACGACTGCCATGCCCAATTTCATGCAGGTGGTGGAAACGACCTTGTTGATGACCCGTCAATTGGCCAATCCGGTGCCAAGGCTTCTCCTCTTCGTGGTCATCGGATGGTCGGCGCTGTTGTTCATGAGCTTCGGATTGCTTGGCACGTTCAACGCGCTCAGCGTCGCCATCGAGGCGCTTGGCTCGATCGCGGTCGCCAGCGCGGTTTACATGATTCTCGAATTCAGCCAGCCCTATTCGGGTCTGTTCCGCATTTCGCCGGTCGGCGTCGACAATTTGATCGCCGTGCTTGGCCGTTGAAGGCGGGGCGCCGATCGCCTATGGCGCCTGTTCTGGGCCGGCGAAGACCGGGCCGCGGGAGGGGAAGGTTGACGTATGTATCCGAGACAGCACGTCGCTCAACGTGCCGACCAGCCGGCCGTGATCATGGCTGGGTCCGGCGAAACCGTCACCTATCGCGAACTCGAAGCGCGCAGCAACCGGCTCGCTCATCTCCTACGCGCGGCCGGGCTGAAACGTCTCGACCACTATGCCATCTTCATGGAGAACCACCCGCGGTTCGTCGAGTGCTGCGCCGCGGGCGAGCGGTCCGGACTTTATTACACCGCCGTCAACTCGTTCCTTAACGCGGTTGAAGTCGCCTATATCGTCAACAACAGCCTGTCGAAGGTGCTCATCACCTCCGAGGCGAAGCGCGAGGTCGCGCTCGCGGCGCTGCGCGACTGCCCGAAGGTCGAACTCTGTCTCATCGTCGATGGTCCCGGCGCGGGCGAGCGGGTGCGCAACCTCGCCGAGGCGATGGCTGAATTTCCTGCGACCCCCATTTCCGATGAGCGGCTGGGAGCGGCGATGCTGTATTCGTCGGGCACGACCGGAAGGCCCAAGGGCGTGTTGCGCCCGCTGCCCGATCAGCCGCCCGACGAGCCGTTGTCGGCGCTCGCGGCGCGATTGAATGTATGGCGGTTTCGCGAAGGCCAAGTCTACCTCTCGCCCGCGCCGCTCTACCATTCGGCGCCCGTGGCCGGGGTGGGCGGCACGATCAGGCGCGGCGGGACGGTCATCGTCATGGAGCGTTTCGACGCGGAGCATTTCCTTCAGCTCGTCGAGCGGCATCGCGTCACCCACACCCAGCTCGTGCCGACAATGTTCTCGCGGATGCTGAAGCTGCCGGAGGCCGTGCGCTGCACTTATGATCTCTCTTCGCTCGAAGTCGCAATCCACGCCGCAGCGCCATGTCCCGTGGCCGTCAAGCGGGCGATGATCGACTGGTGGGGGCCGATCATCCTCGAATATTACAGCGCGACCGAAGCCATGGGCATGACGCTCTGCGACAGCGCGGAATGGCTGGCGCATCCGGGCACGGTCGGTAAATCGGTGTTCGGCGAGCTTCACGTCCTCGACGACGCAATGCGCGAGGTTCCGGCCGGGGAGACCGGCAAGCTTTGGTTCAAGACCGCCTCGCCGTTCGAATATTTCAACGATCCGGTCAAGACCGCCGAAGTCAACTCGCCTGACGGCGCAATGAGCACGCTTGGCGACATTGGCCATGTCGACGAGGAAGGCTACGTCTATCTCACCGACCGCGCCACGTTCATGATCATCTCCGGCGGCGTCAACATCTATCCGCAAGAGTGCGAAAACCTGCTCGTCACCCATCCGAAGGTCGCCGACGCGGCGGTGTTCGGGGTCCCGAACGAGGAGATGGGCGAAGAGGTGAAGGCGGTCGTGCAGCTCATGCCGACCTTCGCGCCCCGCGCCGAGACGGAGGCCGAGCTGATCGCATTCTGCCGCGAACATCTCGCCCACCAGAAATGCCCGCGCTCGATCGATTTCGAGGCGGAGCTCCCGCGCTTGCCGACAGGCAAGCTCTATAAAGCCTCGCTCCGCGAGCGTTATTGGAAGGGGCGCCAGAGCCGCATCGTGTGAACACGAGAGGCCTGCCATGGCGCCCAGCTTGGGCCAGGTCAGCCGACGCTCAAGGTCTGCGCCGTTCGGGCGCGGTGCGCGCGCCAGTAGGCGAATGAGAGCCCAGCGAAGCCGATAAGCATCATCGCGCAGGTCGAGGGTTCTGGCGCCGCCGGCGGATCAGACGCCCCCGACAGCACGTCGAAGGCAAGGTTTGCGGTGAGAGCGTTGGCGGCCGCGCTCGGGTGCTCTCCGTCCCAGAACAGGAAGCTGTTGGGGTCGCCGCAGACGCTCCCCGCCGAGCTGACGCTTCCCGAAAAACAGGGCGAAGTTACATTGGCGAGGCCGAATGCCGAAGGATTGGCGACGATCTGGTCGAGCGTAGAAAAGATCGGGACGTCGAAGACGGTGAGCCCGGGCAAGTTCAGCGCTTTGACTTCGCCCAAGACATCGGTGTTGAAGTCCATCGCCAGAGTGCGCGCATCGCCGCTGAGCGTCGAGCCGAGGGCCGCGAAATCGGGAACAACCGAGAGATCCGGCACTTCGTAGTAGAGCAGGGTCCGCATCCCGTCGTTGTACAGGGCGCTAATCGCGCCGACTGTGTTGGCGACGGCTTGGTTAAGAAATGTCGTCGTCAGGTCGCCGGCGCTGATCGTGCCGTTTTTCAACCCGGTGACCGCGTTGAGGATGTCGTTTCCGCCGATGTCGAGCGTGTAAAGCGCTCCCGGCGTCGGCGACGGATCGACGGTTTTAAAGGACGCGACCTGGTCGCTGAGGTTGATCGGAGCCGCTGGGCTGTTGACTATCGTTTCGCCGGTCTGCGCTCCGCCGAAGGCGAAGTCGTTGCCCGGCTTCGGGAACGAGAGCGCCGGGCTCATGCTCAAACCGAGCTTGGCGCTGAGGTCGTCCAGCCAGTTTGGCCCATTGCTGAAGCGCCCGTTGAAATAGAAGTCGGGGAGCGGGATAGGGTTGCCGGTCGGGCTGGATGCGGCCAAAGCGTTTCCGACGTCCGACAGACTGTCGCCGAAAGAATAGATGGCCGGGTAAGTCGCCGCATGCGCCGCGCCGCAAGCCAATGACGCGGCCAGAACCGCCAAACCCAGACGCTTCCTCATGGGTGATTCTCCCCGCTTTTGGCTAGACGGCACGAACAATGCCGCACGCGAGGAAAGGTTCCGCGGCCTTTGCATTTGTGAAGCGATGGCCGAAAGGGTCAGGCGGCGTCGCGGGGAAACTGCGTCTGGGCGATGTGGCTGTAGGTGTGACCTTGCGCAAGGAGCTCGCCGTGGCGCCCGCGCTCGACGATGCGGCCGCGGTCGAGGACACAGATTTCGTCGGCTTGCGCCACCGTCGACAGCCGGTGGGCGATGACGATGGTCGTGCGCCCTTCGCACAATGTGCGCAGCGCCTTCTGGATCGCCTGCTCGGATTCCGAATCGAGCGCTGAAGTGGCTTCGTCCAAAAGGATGATCGGCGCGTCCTTGAGGAAGGCGCGGGCGATGGCGATACGCTGACGCTGCCCGCCCGAGAGCTGCATGCCGTGCTCGCCGCACGGTGAATTATAGCCGCCCTCGAAGCTCATGATAAAATCATGCGCATAGGCCGCCTTGGCGGCGGCGACAATCTCCTCCTCGCTCGCTCCCGGCCGACCCATTGCAATGTTGTCGCGCACCGAACCCTTGAACAGGAAATTCTCCTGCGCGACATAACCGATCTGTTGACGCAGCGACGCTAGGCCAACGGTGGCGATGTCTTGGCCGTCGCACAGGATCTGCCCCGACCCGGCCTCGTAGAGGCGCAGGATGAGGTTCATCACCGTCGATTTTCCCCCGCCCGAGCGGCCGACCAGCGCCGTCGTCTTGCCCGCTTCAGCGACGAAGCTAATCGCGTGCAGGACTGGCTCCCCGGGCCGATAGCCGAACACCACGTCGCGAAATTCGATTCTGCCGTCCCTGACCTCAAGCTCGGGCGCCTGGGGCGCGTCGTCCTCGTAGTCGCGCTCGTCGAGGAAGCTGTAGAGCATGCTGACACCGAACAGCGACGACGACAGGTCGACATGCAGCCGCGCCACCCGCTTCATCGGCTCATAGAGCATGATCACCGAAGTGATAAAGGAAAAGAGGCTCCCGGGTGGATTGCCACGAAGAATGACGGAGTAGCCGCTGTAAAGGACGACGGCGGCGATGGCGAAGCCGCCGAGACTCTCCATGATCGGGCTCGTACGCGAACTCACGCGAGCGAGCTTGTTCGCCGCCTTCCGGAAGCCTTCGATCGCGGCGCCTTGCCGGTCGCGCATGAAATTCTCGAGGGTGAACGCCTTAACGATGCGAATGCCCTGCGCGGTCTCCTGCATCGATTCCATCATCTGTGCGGCGCCCTGGAACTCGCTCGCCATGATCGTGCGCACGCGGATGCCGATCTTGCGCACCCCGACCACGGCGAGCGGAACAAACATCAGCGCCAGGAACGAAAGCAGAGGATCTTGCGACACCATGACTATGACGAGCCCGACGATGGTCAGTGCGTCGCGAGAAAATGTGGTGATCAGAAGGTTGAGCACGCTGCTCGCCGATTGGGCGATGAAGGCCTGACGGGCGATGAAGATGGACGAATGCGACTGGCCGTAATAGCTCACCTTCATCCGCAGCATCTGGTCGAACATGCGCTTCTGGACGTTGGCGACAATACTGTTGCCGACCCGCGACATGACGACCTGCTGTCCGTAGGTCGCAAGGCCCTTCACTGTGTAAATGACGACGATCGCCGCCGTGATTTCCCACACCGCCGCAAGGTGGCGGCCGACGAAAACCTCGTTGACGATCTGGCCAATGAGCCACGCCGAAAGCGCGGTGGTGAGCGCGATCAGGCCCATCATCGCGAAGGCGAAGGCGTATCCCTTCCAGTGCTTGGAGCCCTGGTCGGTCAGGAGCCGGCGCAGCGTCGCGTTCGAGGGCGCATCAAGGAGCGAGAGCGCGCTCTCGCGGACTTTACGCCAAACCGACAATGTTTCAGTTCCTCGGCTTCAGCCCCTCGCGCCGGTCGATGGTCGACCCGCATTCTAATCGCTGCCGGCGAATCCCGCCCGAGCGGCGCTTCCATATCATCGGCGGCGAAATTATGGAAATCGCCAGATATCTGGGGTCAAGACCCAATTGGGAACAGCCGCTTCCGGCGCGGCGAATGGCATAGTCGCGAATCAACGTAAGCCACTTATCATTACCGCGCGCTTAAGCGCCGCTCACGATGCGGTGACCGGCTGGCGCTTTGGGGCGCCGTAGGTATCCGGGATTTTATCGGCGAAGAACGCGACCAATTCATCGTTCTCCGCCTCCTCTATCGACGAAACGCGTGTCGCGTCGTCGACATAGTGCGCGCTTGAAGGATCGGCGACAATGCGCTTCTTGATGCCGTGATAGCGTAGCCCGACCCTCAACCATTGCGCGACCACCGTGACAAACTCGACCGCGCGAAGCGGGTAGAACACCAACGGATTGACGATCGGCATTCCGTGCCGGCGCTGGGTTCTCACCTTGCGCCGGATGATGCCGCATTGCAGCGGGTGAACGCCCTCGATGCGCGCGGCCGCGGAGAAGGCCGTCATGACGTCGGCCATCTTGCGCGGCTTGAGCCCGCTGGCGACCGCTCGCCTCAGCACCGTCTCGACATGGGCGTCGGTGTAGTAGCGCGCCCAGGCGTCGCGATAGACCTTTTTCCACTCGTCAGGCGACATCCTCGGGTGGCCGGTGCAGACGTGCTCCAGATCGTATTTGTTCATGTCGGGGTCCATCGGGACCCCTTTGAGGTAAAGATTCTTGTGATCCTCCGAGCCGGGCAGCGGCGTTAAGCAAAAGAATTCGAGGATGTCGAGCGGCAACTCCTTCTTGATGATGTCGATGTCGCGCGCGATGGTCTCCGGCGTGTCCGTGGGAAACCCGAGGATATAACCCGCCCAGGTCATCACCTTGGCCCGCCGCCAGGCCTGCAGCATGACGCGGTATTCCCAGATCTTGTTCTGCCGCTTCTTGGCGCCCTGGAGCGATTGGGGATTGATGTTCTCGAGCCCGATGAAGACCTGGTTGCAGCCGGCCCGCGCCGCCTTCTCGATGAAGCCCGGGATCCTATGGCAGAGCGTATCGACTTGCAGGATCAGCTTGATCTTGAAGCCCTTGTTCTCCCGCAAATCGATCAGGCGGTCGAGGATCGCCTCCCAGTTCCTGTTCCTGGCGAAATTGTCGTCGGTGACGAAATAGTGGTTGATGCCCTGGGCGGCGTTGGCGCGCACGATCGCTTCGACGTCATCGGCGGTCCGATAGCGCGATTTGCGGCCCTGGACATTGATGATCGTGCAGAAGCTGCATTGGAAGGGGCAGCCGCGGCCGGCGTCGAAGCACGCATGATGGCCGACGATCCGCCCGATCACTTCGCGCGGCAAGACCGGTATCGCGGCCGCCTCCATGCCGGGCATGTCATTGAGGTAATTGTAGACGGGCTTCGCCCGGGCGGCGTCGATGTCGCGGATGAGGTCGGCCATCCGCCCCTCGCCCTCGCCAGCAAACAGGGTCACGCCCAGCGCCTCGGCCTCTTTTAAATCCGGCGGCAGCTCAGGAAGCATCGATATGCAGCCCGAAACATGGAATCCGCCGATCACCACGGGGACGCTTAGCCCCCGGAACTCGCGCGCAAGATCAAGGGCGCGCGGAAACTGGTTCGACTGAACACCGACGAGCCCGACAAATCCGCCGCCCGCCGCCTTTATCCGTCCGGCCGCTGCGCGAACGTCGATGACCGTGTTGCACTCGTCACAGGCTTCGATCTCGATCGCGACGTCGGGGCCGAGAGCCCGCTCTTCGGCGCAAGCGGCCAAAAGCCCGTAGACGCTGGCGAGGCTGTTCGAAGGGATGGTGGAGAGGCGCCATTGAATCACATAGCCGTCGTCGTCATAGTGCGACGGCTTGATCAGAACGACCCTGAACGTCCGCTTTGTCATGGCGCGTTCAATTCCTGCGCGCGAACCGCGCCGATTCGCTCGGTCGGCCACGCGCGTATTAGAAAAAAGCAATCCGAATCTGCTTCCCGCCCTTGGGAGCCCAACCGGCATACTTTGTTTCGATTGGGTGGTCCAGGAGGGATCTCAAAGCGCAGCCTGAGTTGATGCGCCGCGCGAAGCCCCGGGGCCTGACCCGAGGCGTCAACCCTTCTTTCCGCCGTCTTTGCCTTCCTCGAGGGCCGCATGATACTTGCGCCTTATCTCCGCAAGGTAGACCGACGGCGCCGGGAAGGCGAGGCCGAGATCGGCCATGGAGTCCGCGATGATTTGCGACACCGCGAGATTGCGGAACCATTTGTGATTCGATGGGATCACGTACCACGGCGCCGCGTCCGTGCTGGTTGCGCGTATCGCGTCCTCGAACGCGTCGATGTAATCGTCCCAGAATTGGCGCTCCGAATAGTCGGATTCGCTGATCTTCCAATTGCGCGCCGGGTCGTCGAGGCGTTGCGCGAAGCGGGCGAGCTGTTCTTCCTTGCTGATATGGAGGAAGAACTTGAGGATCGTCGTTCCGGATTCGGCGAGCAGAGCCTCGAAATCGCAAATATGCTCGTAGCGACGGGCGCATGTCGCCTTGTCAATGAGCTTGTGGACCCGTGTCACGAGCACGTCCTCGTAGTGCGAGCGGTTGAAAATCACGATCTCCCCGCCTCTTGGAGTTTGGGCGTGGACGCGCCAGAGAAAGTCGTGCGCGAGTTCGACCGCGGTCGGCTGCTTAAAGCTTGCGACGCCCACTCCCTGCGGATTGACGCCGCTGAACACGTGCTTGATCGTGCCGTCCTTGCCGCCGGCGTCCATCGCCTGCAACACTATGAGGACCGAATGTTTGTGCTCAGCAGAGAGAAGGGCCTGCTGGCGGGTGAGCTTCTTGAGGAAGTGCTCCGTCTCCTCTTTCGCTTCGGCCTCGGATTCGTGCTTGTCCTTATAGGCCGGATCAAGCTTGTTCAACCGGAGTTTTTCGCCCGGTTTGACCCGGAACTGTTTGCGATAGTCCAAAGCTTCGAACCTCCTCCCGCCGCGTGTTAGACGCGGGCCCTGGCTTCATTGTGATAGGAAAATGAGCGTCAGATCAACTTCATTGCCTCAAGGATGGGTTCGGATCGCGCGATGAGGATCACCGTCATCGGAGCAGGCGCGATCGGCGGCCACATCGCGGCCAAGCTCGCCGCGGTGATGCAATTTGCCGGGAGACGCGCCTCACCGAGCCTACCGCGTTCCGATCTCTTCGAGATTAACGCCGGTCGTATTGATCCGGACCGCCCAGGTCACGATGGCGCCGAGAAGCGACGTGCCGACCAGGATATAGAGCAGGTTTTGCGTTCCGATGTCGACCAGCAGGATCGGAAACAGGAACGCGGTCGAAACCGCGCCGATTTTCGCGAATGCCGCGGCGAAGCCCGCGCCCATGCCCCGTACCTTGGTCGGGAATACTTCGCCGGCAAGTAGATAGGTCTGGGAGTTCGGTCCCATGTTGGTCATGAAGTTGAAGATCATGAAGCCAGCGAAGATCAAGGCGATCTGGGTCGCGCCGGTGAATCCGGCCGACGCCGAGACAATCGCCAACCCGGCGGCGCAGCCGATGAAGCCCCAGGTTTGCAGGCGAATGCTGCCGAAGCGGTTGACCAGAAGAATCGCGGAGATGATGCCTACGATGAGCAGGAGATCGATCAGGGCAGACCCTCTGGCCGCGAGCTCGTCGTTGTTGATGAGGTCGGCGAGATTGCGCACGTGCGCGGTCTTGTGGCCGACGGTCGAGGCGAGAATGGTGGGGGTGAAAATGCCGATGCCATAGGTGGCCAGATCCTGGAGAAACCACGGCACGGAGGCGAGAATGGTCGCCCAGCGGTAGGCCGGGGAGAACAGCATGGCGAAACTCGGCTTCGCCTCCGCCTCCTCGGCTTTTGGTTCGGTGAGTTTGACCTCTTTCGGATACGCCGGCATGCGCCTGAGAAGGCGCACTGTCTCAGCCTCGGCCTCGCCGTGGCGGCCTCGCGCCAGGAGCCAATGCGGGCTCTCGGTGATCCAGAGCCGCGCCACCGCGACGATGAGGGCAGGGATCACTGCGGCCGCATACATCCATCGCCAGGCGCCGATCTCCGGAAAATTTTTGAGGACAACGAAGCCGACCACCGTCCCGATCAGGGCGCCAAGCGCCTGGAATCCGAACGCCGCCAGCACGAGACGCCCGCGCGCCTTACTCGGAATGCTCTCCGAGATCATCACGTGCGCAGTCGGATAGTCGCAGCCGAGCGCGACGCCCAACCCGAACAGGAAAATCACCAGCCAGAAGGAGCTTGGGCTCAAAATCAGGGCGCAAAGGAACGCGAGGAAGATGAACATCTCGATGACAAACATGCGTTTACGGCCGAAATAGTCGGCGAGACCGCCCAGGCCGATAGCGCCGAAGAGGATGCCGAACAAACTTGCCGCGCCGACGACGCCATGCTCGGCCTTAGTAAGCCCGAACTCTTCGGAAATGAGCGGCATGGCGACGCCGGTCATGAACACGACCAGGCCCTCGAAGAACTTGCCGGCGGCCGCAAGAGTCCAGATGAGCCATTGCATACCGGTCATCGGAGCCGACACGATCCGCGTCCCGTCATTCCACAGTGGCGTCTCGTCGATGTAGGACTGGACAGAGCGCGCGCCGGCCGGCAACGGGATGCGGTTTTGATCTGAGGCTGCTGAGGGTACGATGGTCATAGGCGTCGCTCGGGCGTTACGCGAAGGACGGGATTGTCGCCGAAATCGACTAGGGTCATGAAAAGGTTTCATTGGTGCGACAGCGGCCGGCTGGTGTCGGCTTCTTGTTTGGTCGAATGATGAACATCACAATCATCGGAGCAGGCGCGATCGGCGGCCACATCGCGGCCAAGCTCGCTGCGGCGGGCGAGAGCGTGAAGGTCGTCGCGCGAGGCGAGCACCTGAAGGCGATCCGCGAAGGCGGGCTCAAGCTCAAGGAGAACGGCGAAGAGATCGTCGCACGCGTCGAGGCGACGGACCGCATCGCCGAAGCCGGCGGCGCGGACCTTGTCGTGCTTGGAGTCAAGGCGCATCAGCTCACGCCGATCGCCGCGGAAATCGCCTTGATTCTGACGCCTTCAACGACACTCATGACGACGCAAAACGGCATGCCCTGGTGGTACTTC
>DASXXT010000288.1:0-21406 GCA_036502965.1 Roseiarcus sp.
CCTGCGCCGGATGGAACGCCCGGCTCGCGGCGCGCCGCATCACTGGCTTCCTCAACCGGCGCATGCAGGTTTCGGGCCTGAGCCTCTCCCAGTTCGGTCTCATGGCTCAGATCGCTTCGGCGCGCGACGATGCCTTAAGCGAACTCGCCCAGCGCACCGGGCTCGACCAGTCGACGCTGTCGCGCAATCTTCAAGTGCTCGAGGCCGCCGGGCTGATCGAGATCGCCGCTGGTGACAAGGACGCGCGCCGCCGCGCCGTATGGCTCACGGAGAAAGGGGCGCTGAGCCTCGAGGAGGGCCTCGCCGACTGGAAGCGCGCCCATGGCGAGCTCGCCAAACGCCTCGATCCGGAGGCCGCTAGGCGCCTTGCTATCGCGGCCGAGGCGCTTGAGGAGGGGTAGGTTGGCTCTGCGTCATCCGACAGCGGCTTCGGCCGCTTCGCATGGTTCATGCGCTTGCGGGACGCGCCTTTCTGGCGTGGCGATAGGCGGCGAAACCAAGGCCGGCGAAGCCGAGCAGCATCATCGCCCAGGTCGAAGGCTCGGGAATCACGGTGCCGGTGAGCGAGAACGCCGCGTCGAACGGACCCTGCTGGGTGATGTCCGTGCCGATTCGCAGCCAATCAGGAGCAAGGTTGTCATTCCTTGTCCAGCTCTGCAGATCGCCGGTAAAAAGTGACGGCCCCGCTGCGGACAGGAAAAGAAAATTTCCGCTCGACAGAAGGGCTTCCGGACGGAAAAAATAATGATCCGCCGGTAGATCTACCGGCGTCGTGAAATCCACGTTAATCAGCACCTCCTCTCCAGTTGCGAGCCCCTCGCCGCCAGTAAATTGATCAGGAAAAGGATTAATGCCGTTGACGACGGTATTAAGGACGTTGAAACTAGAACTTACGAGAGAACTCCCGAAAGTAAGATTGCCTGCTGCGCTGTCCCGAGTGGCGGAACCGATCTCGACATCGCCGGGCGAATTCTTCCGCGTCGGCACGTTCGGCGTTCGTACGGTATTCGAATCGCCGGGGAAGACATGATAAAACTCGATCTCCACTTGGGAGACGCTCGAGCCGGTCGGGATCAGACCGTAGAAGGTTGCCTTGGTAATGCTTGTTGCGTGACCGAGAATGAAATCGTCGGCGGTTTCGGTTTGGATCCCTCCGGCGCTCGCGGGGCGCGACAGCGTCCCGATGCGTCCGTCCGGTTTACCGGTGCTGAAGGAAAACGCGTCCGCCGCCGCCGGCATTGCACAAAGGCAGCCGAGCAGCGACAGCGGAATCGTGAATCGGGCGTGAGTCATCGACATTGTGCTTCTCCCCGCTACTCGGCCTCCTGGGCCGTGGATGGATGGTCTCTGGGCCGAGACCTCCGTAAGATAAATCAGATATCGAGTGGGAAACGCCGTAAGTAACGGCGCCCAATTCTTTTCGGGTCCCGCAATTCCTTTACGTCAAGTTGGTTGTAATCACGCATCGCAGCATTCGGCAATGGGCAGAAATACCCAGACCACGAGCCGGCTCCCGGTCATGGGTTAGTTCGAAGATTCCGTGAGGCGCGCGTGTCTCCGGTGCGGCCCGCCCCCTACCCGCGCCCGTTCCAGAAATCCGCTTGCAACTGAGCCGCTTCGTCCTCAAGCAGCGGGCCGACGACTTCGGTCGGCCGTTGACCAGCGGCGAAGACCAGGGCGCAGGGCAAATCGAGGGTCGGATTCTCCTCGTGTGCGCCGGTTTGCTTTTTCAGCGCTTTCTCGGTCTGGCCATAGACGACACGGCCGATTCCCGCCCAATAGATCGCGCCCGCGCACATCGCGCAGGGTTCGGCGGACGTATAGAGGCTGCAGCGGATCAGAAATTTAAGGTCATAGGCCCGCGCCGCGCGCGAAGCGATGAGGCGCTCGGCATGGGCGGTGCGGTCTCCGCCCTCGGTCGTGTATCCGTTGCCCTGCTCCATGAGCACCCTGCCCTCGCCGTCGGCGAGCACGGAGCCGAACGGGTGGTCGCCCGCGGCGCGCGAGCGGCGGGCGACGTCGAAGGCGCGGCGCAACAGCGCCTCGTCAAAGGGGCGATGGGATGCGGCAGTCATTACAGAGGCTCCTCGGACGGCCACGAAGGCCTACCACGAAAGAGGTGCGCCCCGCGCAAGGTCAAATTGCCGGCGCCGGCGCTTTCAAAGCGGGCAAATGCCGGCACAGCTGCCGACGAGCGGCTCACTCCACAGATTATTGACGCCAGTTCATTTGACACTTCGGCGGCCCTCGCTAGGGTTGCCTAAAAATGCGGCGTCCGGCGATCAAGGACGCGGGAGGAAATCGCCCGCCTTGAGCAGCGCCTCGAAGGCGCAAAGCAGCGACGGTATGATTTTTGCGTGGAACGGGTTCGGGCGCGGCCTCACTGGCTTGGGGAGCGAGGTGAAGTTGAGGTGAATGTCGAAGCTCCCCTGCGGCTGAAACTCATCGGCGTCAGCAAGTCCTTCCCCGGCGTCCGCGCCAACGACAACGTCAATCTGAGCGTCAAGGCCGGCGAGATTCACGCCCTGCTGGGCGAGAACGGCGCGGGAAAATCGACGCTGGTCAAGATGATCTACGGCATCCTCGCGCCCGACGAGGGCGAGATCGTCTTCAACGGCTCAGCGGTCCGCATCTCCAATCCGCGCGCAGCTCGTCGGCTCGGCATCGGCATGGTGTTCCAGCACTTCTCGCTGTTCGAGGCGATGTCGGTGCTCGAAAATATCGCGCTTGGCCTCGACTCGCGTCTCTCTGCACGCGAACTTTTGGTCGAGTTCAATCGGGTGCTCGAAGCCTACCAGCTCAAGCTCGATCCTCGCCGCGTCGTCTCGACGCTCAGCGTCGGCGAGCGCCAGCGGATAGAGATCGTGCGCGCGCTCCTGCTCAACCCACGGCTCTTGATCATGGACGAGCCAACCTCGGTGCTCACGCCGCAGGAAGTCGAGCAATTGTTCGAGACGCTGCGAAAACTGGCGGCGAGCGGCTGCTCGATCCTTTACATCTCACACAAGCTGCACGAGATCGTGGCGCTCGGCGACACGGCTACCATCCTGCGCGGCGGCAAGGTGGTCGCGCATTGCGATCCGAAGCGCGAGACCTCGCGCTCGATGGCTGAGATGATGATTGGCGCGAACCTCAAGGAAATCGCCAAGCCCGTCATGCGCGGCTTCGGCCCGCCCAAGCTCTCGGCGCAAGGCTTGAACCTGCCGAAGCCCAGCGAGTTCGGCGTCGCGCTGCAGGACGTCGCACTCAACGTGAGGGCCGGCGAGATCTTCGGCGTCGCCGGCGTCGCCGGCAACGGACAGAACGAGCTTATGAGCGCGATGAGCGGCGAGACGCTGGCGCCAACGCCTGGGGCGATCACGCTCCTGGGCCGGGAGGTCGGCCGTCTCGGCGTCACCGAGCGGCGCAATCTGGGCCTCTGCGCGGTCCCCGAGGAGCGCAACGGCCATGCGGCGGTCAGCGAGTTCTCGCTCGCCGACAATGGAGCGCTAACCGGACGCGACCGCATGGAGATGGTGCGCTTCGGCCTCATCGACCCCGGCAAGGCGACCAATTACGCCGCCGAAGTGATCGGCGCCTACACCGTGAAAGCGACCGGCCCGGGCGCACTCGCCGGCTCGCTCTCGGGCGGCAACTTGCAGAAATTCATCATGGGCCGCGAGATCCTGCAACGGCCAGAGGCGCTCGTCGTCTGCCAGCCGACCTGGGGGGTGGACGCGGGCGCGGCGGCCGCCATCCATCAGGCGATCATCGATCTCGCCGCGCGCGGCTCGGCGGTCATGGTCATCTCGCAAGACCTCGACGAACTGCTCACGCTTTGCGACACGATCGCCGTCATCAATCTCGGCCGCCTGTCGGCGCCGATGAAGGTCGGCGAGGTTTCGATCGAAGAGATCGGCCTGCTCATGGGCGGCGTGCATGGCGATCCGGCGGCGACGGTCGAAATGACAGAGGCCCTGCATGCGCATCCGGCTTGAGAAGCGGCTGACGCCGAGTCGTTTCATGCAGGTCGCGACGCCGGTCGCCTCCGTGCTTCTGACGATGCTACTCGGCGCGATCATCTTTCAGTTGATCGGCTTCGACGGGCGGCGCGCGATTTACGAGACCTTCATCACCCCGATCGTCGCCTCGTACAAGTGGCAGGACGTCGCGACCAAGGCGGCGCCGCTCATCATCATCGCGCTGGGCTTATCGCTCGGCAATCAGGCCAAGATCTGGAACATCGGCGCCGAGGGGCAGTACATCATCGGCGCGCTTGCAGGCGCTGGCGTCGCCTTCGCTTTGCCGGACGCGCAAGGCTTCTGGATGATCCCGCTGATGATCGCGGCGGGGATTGTGGGGGGCATGGCCTGGGCGTCGATCCCGGCGTTTTTGAAGACGCGCTATCGCGTGTCGGAGGTGCTGTCGACGCTGATGCTGGTCTATGTGGCGCTGCAGGTTCTCAACTATCTGGTCAGTGGCCCGTGGAAGGATCCAAACGGCCATAATTTCCCCCAGACCCCGCCGTTCAGCCCGGCGCAACTTCTGCCGCACGCCATTCCCGGAACCGCGATCCCGCCGGGCCTTGTCGTCGCCATTGTGCTGACGCTCGTGTTCTGGCTGCTCACGACGCGCTCGGTCTACGGTTTTTCGGTCCGCACTGTCGGCGCGGCGCCCAACGCCGCGCGCTACGGCGGCTTTGATGCCTCGCGCACCGTCTGGTCGACCCTCATGATCAGCGGCGGGATGGCGGGGCTTGCGGGCATCCTCGAGGCCTCGAGCCAACTCGGGCAGATCAACTTGGGCTTCCCCTCGGGCTACGGCTTCACGGCGATCATCGTTTCGTTCCTCGGCCGCCTCCATCCAATCGGCGTCTTTCTGGCGGCGCTGATCCTCGCGGTCACCTATGTCGGCGGACAAGTGGCGCAGACAGTGGTGCACGTGCCCAACGCGACCGCTGGCATCTTCCAGGCGATGATGCTGTTCTTCATTCTCGCCAGCGACATTCTGGTCCGATACCGCTTGCGGATCATTCGCGACACTCCGCGCGCCGCGCCCGCGGAGGCTCTCGCGTGAATATCGGTTTCTTCATCGACGCCCTTATCACCGTGGTCGGCGTGACGACGCCGATCCTGCTCGCCGCAACAGGCGAACTGGTGGTTGAGAAGAGCGGCGTGCTCAATCTCGGTATCGAGGGCATGATGCTGATCGGCGCGGTGACCGGCTTCGCCGTCACCCTCAACTATGGCCCCAACCTCGGCGATATGGCGCCCTGGTTCGGCGTCCTCGCCGCGGCGCTCGCGGGCGCGGCCTCCTCCATGCTGTTCGCGGTGCTGGTGTTGACGCTCGGCTCCAATCAAGTCGCGACCGGCCTCGCGCTCGCGATCTTCGGCATCGGCCTCTCTTCGCTTATCGGCGCGAGTTATGTGGGCATGATTGTGCCGTCGTTCGATTCCGTCTTTCCCGATCAGCTCGCCGGCGATCCGCTGTGGCGGGTCGTGTTCGGCTATAGCCCGCTGGTCTATTTCGCGCTTCTCATGGTCTTCGCCGTCGGCTGGTTCCTGAACCGCACGCGTGGCGGGCTCATCTTACGCGCGGTCGGCGAGAACGACCTTTCCGCCCATTCGATCGGCTATCCGGTGATCGCGATCCGCTACGCGGCGATCGCCTTCGGCGGCGCGCTGGCCGGCATCGGCGGCGCCTATTTCTCGATGGTCATCACGCCGATGTGGGCCGAGCAGATGACCGCGGGCCGCGGCTGGATCGCGCTGGCGCTCGTGGTGTTCTCCGGCTGGCGAGCCGGGCGGCTCTTGGCGGGCGCTTACTTTTTTGGCGTCCTGATGACGCTCGAGCTTTACGCCAAGGCTTCCGGCTTCTCCTTCCTGCCGTCGCAGTTCTGGGCGGCGATGCCCTATATCGCAGCCGTCGTTGCGCTCGCTGTCATCTCCGCCCGCGAGGTCGCCGGAAGCGAAGCCCCGGCCTGCCTCGGCCGCCCGTTCCTACCCAACGCTTGAGCGCGGACAACATTCACCAGGGAGAAGAAAATGAACAGGATTACGCGACGACACCTTATGAAGACGGCCGCCGCTGCTGGATTGGCGCTGCCCGGCTTGGCTCGCAGCGGTTTCGCCGCCGAGCCGCTCAAGGTCGGCTTCGTCTATCTGGGCGCGATTGGCGATTGGGGCTGGACGTGGTCGCACGAACAGGGCCGCAAGGCGCTTGTCGACGCGCTCAAAGGTCAGGTCGTCGCCGACTACGTCGAGAACGTGAAGGAGGACGCAAGCGCGATTCCGGTGATGAAGGACCTCGCGCAACAGGGCCACAAGCTCATCTTCACCACCTCCTACGGCTATATGGATCAGACGATCGAGGTCGCCAAGCAGTTCCCAGACGTCAAATGGGAGCATTGCACCGGATACAAGCGCGCCGACAATGTCGGCACCTACAATTCGCGTTTCTATCAGGGCCGCGCGGTCACCGGCACCATGGCCGGCATGATGTCGAAGACGGGCGTGATCGGGTTTGTCGGGTCGTTCAAGATCCCGGAAGTGGTGATGGGTGTGAATGGCTTCACGCTTGCGGCTCAGGCCGTCAATCCGAAGATCACCACCAAGCTCGTGATGATCGACACCTGGTTCGATCCGGCCAAGGAGGCCGCGGCGGCAGAGACACTGGCCAATCTCGGCTGCGACGTCATCGCCCAGCATGTCGACAGTCCGGCGGTGTTGCAGGTCTGCGAGAAGCGCAAGATCTACGGATTTGGATATGGCGCCGACATGTCGCGCTTCGCGCCGCATGCCCAGCTGACGGCGAGCCTCGACCTCTGGGGCCCCTACTACATCGAACGCGCCAAGGCGATGCTCGACGGCTCGTGGAAGTCGGACGACATCTGGTGGGGCTTCAAAGAGGGACTTTTGGGCATGGCGCCTTACAATAAAACCGTGCCGGAAAACGTGCGTGCCGCAGCCGACAAGATCACCTCCGACACCAAGGCCGGAACCTACGAGATCTTCACCGGTCCGATCATGGATCAGAGCGGCAAGGAACGCGTCGCCAAGGGCCAGCGCATGGAGGACAAAGACCTTCTGGTGATGGACTGGTACGTCAAGGGCGTGCAGAGCTGAGCGAGGTCATTTGAACCCAAAGGGCGCCCAGGAGGACGCCCATTTCCCGACCGGCTTTGAGGAGAGGAAACGGACACGCTGCGCAGAACGCAGCGCATCGCCGCCTATTCAAACAGCGGCGCTTCGTCCCGCTGTCGTCCGCCAACTGTGGCCATGTAGCTGGCGGAGAAAGCGCCGACCAGGAGTGAGATGAAGGCCCAAAGGGCGACATAGACCCCGGTTTTGCGAGCGGCGTCGGCCGCTTCCTTGGCCTTGTCCGCGGCCTGCTGCTTCGCTTTCTGTGCCTGGTCGAAGACATCGGCGACGCGCTTCTCCGCGTCCGGCTGACTCATTCCCGTCCGGCTCGCGACGAGCTGAGCGAGATAGGTTTTATCCCCGGCCGGGAGATCGCCGTTGTACAAAGCGCGCGACATGATCCGGCCGGCCTCCGCTGTCGCGACGGCCTGATCGCCCTGCGCCGGGTGATCGCTGCGCCAAAGCATATCGGAAAAATAACCGGTCGGATCGCCCATTGTCGAAGCCGCCTGGCCGGCCGCTTGTCCGGTGGCCGAGCCGACGGCTTCCGTCGCTGCGCCCGCGAGGCGCGCAGCCCCGCTCGCGGCCGAGCTTGCGGCCCACGCCAGCAGCGTTGCCGCGATGACCGCCCCGACCGCCCAAACCAGGAGCCCATGCGCCGTATCGCGGAAAAAAACCTCATCCGTGTGCACGCGCGCCCAACGGGTCCGCAGTCGCCCTGCAAGATAACCGCCAACGCCCGACGCGAAGAGCTGCACGGCGATGAGCCACGCCGCCGTAAGCACGCCAAATGTGGTCGCCGAGGGATTATTGCTCGACCACGGCGAGACCGAGACGAGACCAATGCCCGCCCCGAGCGCCACCAACGCCAAAGAAAACGCCGCCGCGACGAATGCGCCAGCGATAACGGCCGCCCACGACACGCCAGAGACATCGTCGGCGGCCATCTCGGCGGCTGTCAATGTCGGCAAGGGGGCGCGCGTCTCAAGTCTCACCTCGGTCATGGTCCTTCGAACCTCCGCGTTCACGAGACGAAAATCACGCGACCGGCTCTCACCCGGTCGCGGTCGTGCTGATGGTAGACTTCTAAAGGCTGGTGATAGACTTCTAGTGGTAGAGAAGCGCTATCAGGATGATGATCGGGATCGGAACGCCGAGAAGCCAGAGCAAAATTCCACGACCCAACTTACCCTCCTTGATGCTGCATTCGCTCGAGTGTCGAACCAGTAGTAAACATTGGCTCGCCTCAATTTGTTCCGGACGCGATAAGCAGATTTACCGAATGCAAATTAGCGGTTTGGGCGCGCTGTCGGGGATGAAACGTAGAGACACGCCGATGCCGGCGCGGCGCCTTTGATTGCTGCGCCGCGCCGGCCCGGATTCGGAGCTTTGCCTTAGCTTGCAGGTCTAGGCAGGGGCACGGCGACCTAGACCGCCCCGGTCAAACCGCGATCGTCATTGCGAGCGACCCCCGGATCACATCGTCCGGGGGGAAGCATTCCAGGAGCCGTCAGGGCGCCCTACGGCTCCTGGATCGCCACATCGCCGTAGCCCGTCGAAAGACCGGCGTCTTTCGACGCCCTACGGCTCCTCGCGATGAAGGTCCATCCGCGTTCATAGTGAAATACCTATTTTTTATCAGAGCATTAAGTTACTATGCTAACAAATAGAATTCAGCGAAGGTCCCCATACGGCGATTTTGATTCGAGTTTCTCAGTGACAGAAAAATGCACCTAAGCAATTGAAAAGCTTACGTCGCGCCCAGAATCGCACACCCGCCCGGCACCGTGGCGACGAAGCCGTCAGGTGCTTGCGCTCCAAAGACCGCATGCCCCGCGCCGATCTGAAAGCCTCGCTCTAACCTGCTGTCATCCAATAGTTTTGGAGAGGTCCTAACCTGCTTGCAACGTCATTGACATCGCCGGACCCGCAGGTCGAAATCCCCGAGAGAACTGCCGCGCTGCAGGCGGGTTGGAGTTCGGGATTGCGTCCTCTTCATCGTCCAGCCGGTCTCCGCCGCCGGGCCGCGCTACGGAGCGCCTCCGCCCTTGTTATGGCTGGCCTCGCGGGCGCGGCGAATGCGGACTCTATCCCGCCCTTAAGCCCCGGGCCGGCCGCGCCGCTTTCGGACCCATCTCAGCAAACGCCAGTGGGCGCGGGAGCTATCCACGCGGGCGTTTTAAGCCAGCTCAACCTGATCCCCGCGGGCTCGCACCAAGCGCAGCCCGTCCGCAGGAAGATAGCCACGCCGCAGGGGCCGATCCGGGCGAAGATCGCCACGCCGCGGGGGCGCGTCCGCCGGAAGATCGCCACGCCGCAGGGGCCCGTTCGGGCGCCCACAATCCCGAGCACCTGGGAAGGCCAGAACCTGCTTGGCGACATGTGGGGCCTCAGGCCTGCCTTGAACAAATACGGGATAACGCTGACTGTCCTCGAGAACGCCGAGACGTTCGGCAATCTGACCGGCGGCGTCCGGCAGGGTTTCGAGGTGAATGGACTTACAACCGCGCAGCTGCAATGGGACCCCGATCGCATGTTCGGCGTGCACGGCGGCCTGTTCAACGCGAGCGGCTTACAGATTTGGGGCGGCAATCTCAGCGAAGCCTATCTCCATAACCTGCAGACCGTGACCGGCATCGAGACGGACCCCGGCATTCGTCTTTGGGAGTTGTGGTATGAGCAGAAATTCGGTGACAAGTTCGCGATCAAGATTGGCGAGCAGAGCCTCGACCAGGAATTCATGATCTCCCCGAACGCGAGCTACTTTATCAACGCGATGTTTGGTTGGCCGATCCTTCCATCGGCGGATTTGCCGGGGGGCGGCCCAGCCTACCCGCTCGCGAGCCTAGGGGCTCGCGCGCGGGCCACGGTGACGGACAACGTCAATTTGGTTGCGGGCCTTTTCAACGGCAGCCCGATCCCGGAGAATTCGCCCAACACGCCAAAGAGCAATCCCTATGGCGTGAGCTTCCCGCTCAACACTGGCGTTTTGGCGATCGCTGAACTGCACTTCAGGTTTCCGGGATCGGACGCTGCGGCGAAGGCGAATGAAGGAAATGCTCTCCCGGGTCTGTACAAGATTGGCGCCTGGTACGACAGCTACAAGTTCGACGACCTGCAAACCGACGCCATCGGCCTGCCTCTCGCGAGTCCTGCCAGCAACGGAATCCCAGCCGCCCATCACGGCAATTATTCGATCTACGCACTCGCGGACCAGATGGTCTGGCGTTCCAAGGACGACCCCAACCGCAACCTGAATGTCTTCTTCCGTCCGATGTACACGCCGCTGCAGGATCGCAACCTCATCAGCTTTGGCTTCGACGCCGGCCTGACCATGCACGGGCTCTTCCCGGGGCGCGACGATGACACTTTCGGCTTCGGCATCGGCGTCACGCAGGTCAGCAACAGCGCGTCGGGCTCCGACAGGCGACTGCAATTCTTCCAGCCGTCCGTCTTTACGCCGGTGCGGAGCGCCGAAACCTTCGTCGAGGCGACCTATCAGGTTCAGGTCACGCCCTGGTGGCAGATTCAGCCCGACCTCCAGTATATCATCAAACCCGGCGCCGGGATCGCCAACACGGACGATCCGACGCAGCGGATCAAGAACGAACTGGTTGTTGGCCTGCGCACGAATATCACGTTCTGATCCAGTTCGGCTGCCTAGGCCTAGCGCCGATGACGGGCGGCGCGAGGCCGAGTTCGGGTACGCGAAACTGGCTCAGCTCACGCCCAGCTTGCGCTGCAGGCTGGTCGAAGATGTCGTATACTGGAACGTCAGTTTCTTGTCCGGATACACATAATGATGCGTGCGCTGGGCGGCGAGCGTGGCCTCATGGAAACCGGACAGGATCAGCTTGAGCTTGCCAGGATAGGTATTGATGTCGCCGATGGCGAAAATGCCGGGAACGCTCGTTTCGAACTTCGCCGTGTCGACGGGGATCAGATTCTCATGCAGATTGATTCCCCATGCCGCAATCGGCCCGAGCTTCATTGTGAGCCCGAAGAAGGGCAGCATGTCGTCGCAAGGATGGTCGTAATGCTCGCCGTTCTCGCGACGGATCGTCAGCGCTGAGAGCTGGCCATTCTCGCCCTTGACCCCCGTCACCTGCCCCAGCACGAATTCCATGTCGCCCGAATTGACGAGCTCCCTCATCGCGTTGACTGAGTGGGGGGCCGCGCGGAACGCGTCGCGGCGGTGCACCAGGGTGATGCGGTCGGCGACCGGGTGCAGGTTGAGCGCCCAGTCGAGCGCGGAATCGCCCCCGCCGACTATGACCACGCGTCTCCCCTTGAAATGGTCCATTTTGCGCACGGAATAGAAGACGCTTTTGCTTTCGTAGGCGTCGAGCCCTGGGATCGGCGGCCTCTTCGGTTGGAACGACCCGCCGCCGGCGGCAATGAATACGGACTTGGCTTCGATCGCCTTGTCATTGTCGGTGCTGATGCGAAACAGCGGCCGCTCGGGCGTTCCAAGGACCTCCATCCGTTCGACCATCTCGCCAAGGTGAAACTTCGGCCCGAAGGGGTGGATCTGCTTCATCAGATTGTCGACAAGCTCTTGTCCGTTGATCACCGGAAAGCCGGGAATGTCGTAGATCGGCTTCTCGGGATAGAGCTCCGCGCATTGTCCGCCCGCCTTCGGCAGGATGTCGATCAGATGACACTTGATGTCGAGAAGGCCGAGCTCGAACACGGCGAACAGGCCGATCGGCCCGGCTCCGATGATGGCCACGTCCGTAGTTAACACTTCGTTCATTCGGGTTCCTTCGCTTCCTATCCTTGTTTCGCGGGCGTGGTGACGACCAGGCCGTCCAGCGCTTCGGTGACTTTGATCTGACAGGAGAGCCTGGAGTTGGGGCGCACCTCGAAGGCGAAATCGAGCATGTCCTCCTCCATTTGGGAGGCCTTACCCGTCGCTTCCGTCCATTCCGGGGCGACGTAGACATGGCAAGTCGCACAAGCGCAAGCGCCTCCGCATTCGGCCTCGATGCCCGGGACGGAATTGCGCAGCGCCGTCTCCATGACGGTCGCGCCGACCTGCGCCTCGACCGACCGCGACTGTCCGGACGCGTCAATGAATGTGATTTTCGCCATTGAACAGAGTGGTTCCTTGGAATACCGCGTCACGCCTCTGCGCCGCGTGAATTCGGTCGGCGAGTGCCGGCTATACAGAGCGCGCCTACATAGAGCAAGCACGCCGGTGCCGAAAGGGTATTCGGACTATCCCCTGCGGTCAGGCGTGATTCGCGGACCGGGGCGGAAAACGGACCTCCGTCGCCGTCGACGCTCCTCCCCGACTAGCCCGCAATGCGGTCGATTTCCGAGAGGGCCTCGGCGACTGCGGATAGAAGCGCGGCGATCGCACGCGCCTCCGCCGAGCCCTGCTCGCCGGCCGAGGCCAATTCCTCGATGCGCCACGCCGCGTTGGCGACGCGCCGGGCGCCGACGGCAAGCGCCGAGCCGCGCAGCGTGTGAGCGACTTGTGCCTTTGCTTCCGACGATAAAAAGGGAGAGCCGGACAGCTGAGCCGTCAACGCCCGCGCTTGGCGCCGGAACAGTCCAAGCAGCTCCGTCTCGAGCTCGTGATCGCCAAGGCATTGGCGGGCCAAATGAACAAGGTCGAGGGGGGGATCGAAACCGCCGGTCGAGCTCTCAAGCATGGCGCGCTGGTCCGTCCACCGGGAAACGCGCCGCCCGTGGGCGCCGCCGTTAATCGCTGAACACTGTGAAAAAACATGGTAACCGAAGCGTTAACGACGTTTGCAAGTTGCACGGGCGGCGTGGTTTTCATCTATGAGGCTCGACGGTAGACTGCAACGTGGTTAATTCAAAGCGTTTGGCTCCGCCGCGGCGAGCCCGGGGAAACGCTTGGCGCATTGTGTCGGTCATTTCGACGATCGGCGCCGATGGAGTGAGGCGGACGCAATGGTAAAGCAAAATCCGGCGACGGATCCGGTTTCAGCGGCGATGTCCGCGATCGAAAGCGCGTTAAATCTGACCGACGACGACGAGGCCGCCCTGGCGGACGCCAATGCCTCCCCGCCCCAGCTCGTTCCAGCGAAGCCGACGGCCGCAACGCCCGTTCTCAAGCCGAGCCAACTCGCCAGCGACGCGCCGACGCTCCTTCGCATCGGCCCGCCTCCGCCGACCGTGCCGGAAAACGAACCAAAACCGGCGATCCCTGCGGCGACACCGGCAAATGACGATCGTGAGAACGTCGGCGCCATCCTGCAGGCGATGAACGCGCGGCCAGCGAGCCGGACGCCATTCATACTCGCCTTGGTTGCTTCATTCCTATGGGCGGCGATCTGCCTTCTCTACGGCTATGTCTCGGTGTGGCCCTCGGCCTCGAGGCGACCCCTCGAGATGCTACTGCGACCCGAGACTCCGTTATTTTTGTTGGCGGCGCTGGGGCCAATCATCTTCATGTTCGCTTTTGCCGCGCTATCGCGGCGGCTGCGCGAGTTGCGACAATCGGCGCGGGCGATCTCCCAGGTCGCTGTGCGTCTGGCTGAACCCGAGACGATGGCGGGCGAGCACGTCGCGAACCTGTCCCAGGCCATCCGTCGCGAACTCACGTCGATGGGCGATGGGGTGGAACGCGCGCTGGCCCGCGCCGCGGAGCTCGAGACCCGCGTACGATCTGAGGTATCTACGCTTGAGCGCTCCTATTCCGACAACGAGCGCAAGATCCGCTTGCTTATCGCCGAAATGGCCGATCAGCGCGAGTCGATCGTGACCAGCGGAACGCGGGTTCGCGACGCCATAGCAACAGCTCACGACAGCATCGCCCAAGACCTCGACGTTGCTGGCGGCAATTTGAGCGAGCGCCTCGCTGAAACCGGCCAAAAATTGACCGCGTCGCTCGGCGCGGCGTCGGATGACATCACCCTCGCGATGGACCGGACCGGCTCCTCGACGCTCGAGCGCATCGTCGCGGAAGGCGCGCGAATGAGCGTGTCGATCGCCGCGGTCGGCGAAAGCCTGGCCGACCGCCTCGCCAACACGAGCCAAAAGGCCGCCGGCGACATCCTGTCGCGAGTGGGAGAAGTCGACAACCGTCTCAAGGCGGTCGGCGACAGCCTGCTGTCCCGCTTAGGGGAACGGGGCGACGGTCTGATCGAACGCATCCAGACTTCGCAGGATTCCGTGGTCGAGGCGATCGAGGCGCACGGCGACCGGGTGGCGACGCGTCTAGCGGACGCAGCCGAATTCGCGCGGAGCGCCGTGGGGGCCCATGCCGACGATGTGGTCGGACGCATCAGCGGCAGTAGCGCGCGCGCCGTCGAAGCGATCAGGGGACACGGAGAGGCGATCGCCGGTCAACTTACCGAGGCGTCGTTGGCGCTGTCAGGCACCTTTGGCGCCCACGGCGACGATGTCGTCGGCCGCATAAACGCCAGCAGCGCGGAGGTCCTCGAAGCCATTCGCTCCCACGGCGACTCGGTCGCTGTTCACCTCTCCGAGGCCGCCGCTTCAGCCAGCGACGCCGTCACCGCCCATGCGGACACCGTCGTGAGCCGCGTTTCCGCGAGCAGCGGCGAAGCCGTGCAGACGCTGCGAGTCCATGGTGACATCGTCGCCGCGCGCCTCTCTGAGGCCGCCGAAACCGTCAACGCGCACGGCGAATCGGTCGCCGCCCAACTCGCCGGAGCGTCGGCCGCGATGAGCGGCGCTGTCGCCGCTTACGCGGAGGAGGTTGTCGACCGCGTGAGCGCAAGCGGGGCGCAAACCGTCGAGGCGATCCGCGCCCAGGGCGACTCGGTCGCCGACCAACTCGCCCAGGCCTCGGCGGCGACGCGCAGCGCCGTCGTCGCCTACTCAAATGAGGTCGTCAGTCGCGCAACCGCGAGCGGCGCGCAAACCGTCGAGGCGATCCGCGCCCAGGGCGACCGGGTTGTCGACCAACTCGCCCAGGCCTCGGCGGCGGCGCGCGGCGCCGTCGGCGAGTACGCGGACGACGTTATCGCTCGCGTCAGCACAAGCGGCGAACAGGCCGTCGAGGCGATCCGCTTCCATGGCGGTTCGATCGCGGATCGACTCGCCGAGACCTCGGCGGCCGCGCGCGGCGCCGTCGGCGAGTACGCGGACGACGTCGTCGCTCGCGTCAGCGCAAGCGGCGAACAGGCCGCCGCGGCGATCCGCTACCATGGCGACTCGATCGCCGATCGACTCGCCGAGACTTCGGCGGCGACGCGCAGCGCTGTCGCGGAGGTCTCGGACGAGATCGCCGCTCGCATAAACGCAAGCGGCGAACAGGCCGTCGAGGCGATCCGCTACCACGGCGACTCGATCGCCAATCGACTCGCCGAGACTTCGGCGGCGACGCGCAGCGCCGCAGCCGAGCACTCGGACGAGGTTGTCGCTCGCATCAGCGCAAGCGGCGAACAGGCCGTCGAGGCAATCCGCTTTCATGGCGACTCGATCGCCGATCGACTCGCCGAGACCTCGGCGGCGGCCCGCAGCGCCGTTGACGCGTATTCAGACGACATCGTCAGCCGGATCAGCTCGAGCAGCGCGCAAGCCGTCACCACGATCCGCGCCCAGGGCGATTCTGTCGCCGATCAGCTCGGCCTCTCCAGCGACGCAGTCGCGCGCGACTTCAGCGACCGGTCGAATTCGCTGATCGAGCAGCTTCAAAGCGGCGGCGAGCGGCTCTCCGACACCATCATCGTCCACGGCGACAGTCTCGTCGTGCGTCTCAGCGACGCCACGGACCGTTTGCATGACACGGTCGTGGTGCGTGGCCAGGTCCTTGAAGATAGGCTTACCGGGTCGAGCGAACGGCTAAGCGCCCTAATCCGGGATCGCGCGGAAGACTCAGCCGCAATCCTTGACGCCGCGGCTGCGCGATGGGGCGAACAATTCGACGCCCGTGAGAGCCAATTGCGTGGCGCGGTCAGCAACCAGAATGATGCGCTTGAGACCCTGTTCGGCGAATCGACGCGTCGCCTTGTCGGCGCGATCTCCGCCGAGGGCGCCCTCGCCCAGGCGCAGATCGAGGCGTCAGCGGCTAAATCCATGGCGACACTGAGCTCTGAGTCGGCGCAAATCAACGAGCGCCTGGCGTCGCTTACCATCGACGCCGCGGCCGCAGCGGCGAACGGAGCGGGCAACGTGCATGAGGCGCTGAGCGAGCGGATCTCGGCCTTTGACCATATCGTCAACCAGCGCGCCGTCAGCCTCGTGGACGCTGTGTCGCAACAGACCGAGCGTATGCGCGGATATCTCCAAGCACTCGATGGTCTTGTCGGCGAAAGCGGGCATAATGTCATTGACCGCTTGGGGTCCCACTCCGACGAGCTCAATGCTCGCATCTCCGGCCATCTCGACGCGATCGACGTGATGATGCAGGCCCGGCGCGATGACTTCGACAAGCGCTTCGTCGACTACAGGGAGCAGCTGACGACGAAGTCCGCAGAGCGGTTGGAGCAATTTGAGATCGCTTCCGCCGCGCATCACAACGCGGTCGATTTTGCCTTGGCGTCGCATTCGCGCCGCGTCGAGACTTCGCTCGGAGACGGGCTTGCGCGGTTCGAAGGCGTCATTGACGGGCGCGGCGGCGAAATCATCGGGCGAATTGGCGACCGGTCCGCGGCTCTCGCCGCCGATCTTGGCGCCAAACTGGTTGCCATCGAGGAGACTCTCGTCAACCGCGGCGGCGCGATAGACGAGAAGCTCGCCCAGCGAAACGAAGAGGCGGCGGCGCTGTTTGACCGCCGCTTGCAAGCCGTCGAGGAACGCGCCGGGGCAAAACTTCACGAAGTGTCGTCGACGCTCGAAGGCCTTCTGACGCGGATCGAAGACGCACTCGCGCAGCGCGGCCGGACGCTGTCCGAGACCCTCGTCCGCAGCACTCTCGAAACCGCCAAGGCGCTTGGAGACGGCGGACGCGAGATCACACAAGGCATGAGCGCCAAGTCGGCGGAAATCGGCGAGGCGTTGCAACGGCGGGCAGAAGAGCTGACCCAAACGCTGTCGACCGTCGCCCGAGACATCAATGCGACTTTGACCGGCCGCGTCGAAGACGTCTCGCGGTCGCTCGGCGTGAGCGTCGACCAATTCAAGGAGCAAGTCGTCACGCCGATGCACGACCTGAGCCGGCGCCTCGACTCGAGCCGAGCCGAGCTGGAAGACAAGGTGGGCGGGCACACCCAGCAAGTCACGGCGATGCTCGACTTGCACAAGGCGTCGATCGGCGCTGCGTTCGACTCCCACAAAGTCGTTGTCGCCGACGCGACCCAACAGAGTGTGCAGATCTTTGACGCGCGCCTGGCGGCCCTGGCCGAGGCCGCGGATCAAAGCACGCGCATCATTGACGTGCGGCTGGCCGACATGGTGCAGGCGGCGAATCGCAACGCCGAGAGCATCGATGAACGCCTTGTCGCTCGCATTCAGGCCATGAGCGAAGTTCTGACGAGAGCGGCGTCGGAAGCCGAGTCGATCTGGTCGGCGCGAGGAGCCAGTGTCGCAAGCGCGATCAGAGCAAAGGTCGATGACTTGCGCGAGGTCATCGAAGGCAAGGGTGCCGACCTGGTGGCCGCCCTCGGAGAGCGGGGCGATGATGTGTCGGCGAGGCTCGTCGGGGTCGGCGAGCGCGCGATGCATACGCTCGACCAGCAGATGGCCGGCCTTGCGACTCTTCTTACCCGGCGCACAGACGAGCTTATCGCCGCCGTCAATGGCAGCGCCTCGGACCCGGTTCGCGCGTTGAGCGCGCTGACGGGGCAGTTGCGCTCCGAGGTCGCCGATTCCAGCGAAGCGCTCCGTAACGTCGCGGCCGACGTCACCCACCGTTCGGCCGAGACGATCGAAGCGTTGCTCAAGCGGTTGACCGAGCAGGTGGAAGCTTCCAGCGTCTCGTTGCGCGAAACCGTAACCCGCAGCGCCGAGAGCTCGGTCGAGTCCCTCTCCGGCACCGGGGATCGGCTGCGCAACGAATTGACATCCGTGATCGACAATCTCGGTCAAACCAGCGCCGTCATCGACCGGGCGATTGGATCGGCCGGAGATCGACTCGCGGACGTTCAAAGCGGGCTGGCGACGCGCGTCGAGGAATTCCAACATGCGCTCGGCGGCATCACCTCGCAAGTCGCCGCTCTGGGACGCCTTTCAGCCACGGCCCAATCCGACGCGAGCACGCTTGCCGGGCAGCTCGCCCAGCATGCTGAAGCTCTCGCGGTTGTTGGACGGGATCTCGCACAACAACAGCAGTCGCTCGATTCCGCTCTCGAACGCCGCCGCAGCAGCCTCCAGACGCTCATCGGCGATATTTCGGGCCGCAGTGAAGCCTTTGAGGCGACACTCGGGCGCTTTGCGGCTAACGTCGAAGACAGTTTTGCCCGGTCGCAAGCTCGCGCCCAGGAGATCAGCGCTGCGCTCGCCGCCGCGACAAGGGGCGCGTCGATTGCGGTCGCAGGCCAATTTGAAACCATTCGCGACACGGCGGCAAAGGAGCGCGAGCGAACGGCGCAGACGCTGCAGGCGACCGTCGAACAGACCAACGCGCAACTGACGGGCGCGCTCGATCATGCCGCTGACCGGTTCCGTCAGTCGGTCGCCGAAGTGAAGGACATGGCGAGCCAGGTTCAGCGCGAACTCGATCAGACTCGGCAGGAGCTGCGCCGCGGGGTGCTCGATCTCCCGCAGGAGACGAGCGAAACCGCCGAAGCGATGCGGCGGGTCGTTTCTGATCAGATCCGCGCGCTGAAGGAGCTTGCTGCGCTGGTGTCAGACTCGGGGGCGACTTACGACGTCGTCGAACCGGGCGCGCCGGCCGTCGCGACGACCGCAGTCGCAACCGCGCGTTTTGAGGAGCCGCTGCTGCGCGGCGTCGAGAGGACCCGCGAGGTCGAGGCCCCGTCGCAGTCTAAAGCCCTCGCGCGCGTCGCTGAAGCGGTTGCCGCGCCTGCGACCGAGAGCCCGGCTTTAGGACGGATCGGCGCGCCGGAACTGAGCCCACCGTTCGGGCGCGCGCAAACGCAGCCGTGGCCCGCGGCGTCCCCCGCCACGCCGCGGCCGACGCCGACGCCGGCAACCTCGGCTCCCGCGTCGGCTGCCGATCGTGGGCAGCCCGGATGGCTTTCGAACCTGCTCGCGGCCGCCTCCCGCGACGAGCCGGAGGAGACCGCATCCAAAGGAGCCGAAACGCTCGAGGCGCTGAACCGCGAAATCGGCAGCCTCATCGACAATGCGGCTGCGGTGGAGATGTGGGATCGATGGCGACGCGGCGACACGGGCGCTGTCTCGCGCCGCCTCTACACTGAGGCCGGCCAACAGGCGTTCGACGAACTTCGGCGCCGCTTTCGCGCTGACCCGCAGTTCCGAGAAACGACAACCCGCTATATGCAAGAGTTCGAGCGCCTGCTGTCGAAGATCGGTCAGAACGACCGCGACGGCTCTCAGTGGCGGGCCTATCTGTTGTCCAACACCGGCAAGGTCTACACGATCCTCGCGCACGCCTCTGGAAAGCTGGGCTAAAGCAACATGCGATTTGCGGTGGCCATCGCCCTGTGGTACCCGCGCAAGCAGGTATAATACGGGATTCGGTTGATGAGATGGCTCGGCGTTTCCGAGGAGCGGCGAATGCCCCTGGTTGAGGCCAGGGCGCTGATTTAACAAAAAATGACAATTTCTTGCCAAACTGGCTGGGATCTGGTATTGTTTTTCAGAAATGTCGACAAGCCCCGGCTGCTTGCCTGGGCGGCGCGCCACCAGGGCTTCGGCGTTAAGGACAGGGAACGACTCGGGAATGGCGCCGCAAGCCATTGAAATCGCTCAAAACGGACTCGGCTATCTGTCGGCTGGCGGTTGTCGGGAAGGAGAATCGATCAGACGAATTCCGTATGACAGCCAGACTTCGTTGGTGATTCAGCGGCGATCGTCGGCGCTGCGAGTGTAACCGCGTAGCCTCTCACGCGCCGCGATAAATGTCCTTGTAAGCTTCCCGCAGCGCTGCCTTTTGCAGTTTGCCCATGGCGTTGCGCGGCAGAGAATCGACAAGAATGATCTGTTTGGGCGCCTTGAATTTCGCCAGGCGGCGGCCGAGCGCCGATAGGATCGCGGATTCGCTCAGCGTCACGCCCTGACGTGCGACGACGGCCGCTGTCACCGCCTCGCCGAAATCGGCATGCGGGATGCCGAATACAGCGCTCTCGAGCACACCCTCGATAGCGTCGATCTCGGTCTCGACCTCCTTCGGATACACATTGAAGCCGCCAGAAATGACCAGGTCCTTGGCCCGCCCGACGATGTGGAGGTAGCCATCGCTGTCGACGCGACCGAGGTCGCCAGTCGTGAAGTAGCCGTCAGCCCGAAACTCCTGCGCGGTCTTCTCCGGCATCCGCCAATAGCCGGCGAAGACGTTGGGGCCCTTGACCTCGATGACGCCGATCTCGCCGGCCTGAGCCAGTGCGCCGCTCTCGAGGTCGGCGATGCGCACGCTAACCCCTGGAAGCGCAAAACCGACCGCGCCCGGCCGGCGTTCACCGTCGTAAGGGTTCGATGTGATCATGTTGGTTTCGGTCATGCCGTAGCGCTCGAGAATTGCGAAGCCGGTTCGCTCCCGCCAGGCGGCATGCGTCTCGGCGAGCAGCGGCGCAGAGCCCGAGACGAAGAGACGCATATTCGCGCAGATATCGCGATCGAGGCCGGTATGGTCGAGCAAGCGGGTATAGAAAGTCGGCACTCCCATCATCGCCGTCGCTTCCGGCAGCGCCGCGATCACCGCTTCCGGATCGAACCTGGGCATGAAGATCATCGTCGCCCCCGAAAGCAGCGCGACATTGACCGCCACGAACAGCCCATGCGTGTGAAAGACGGGCAGCGCGTGAATGAGTCGGTCGGCGGAGCCGAAGCGCCAACAGTCGATCAGGGTCAGCGCGTTCGATGATAGATTCTCGTGCGTCAGCATCGCGCCTTTCGAGCGGCCGGTGGTGCCCGAGGTATAGAGGATCGCGGCGAGATCGTGGCTGGCCCGTGGCGCTGTCTCGAATCTGGCCGGCGCGGCGGCGATCGCCGCGGCGAATGTTCCATCGCCCTTGACGCCGAGACTTTCGACCGAGCGCAAGTTGAGCTGCTGCGCGAGCGCACAAATCGGCTCGAGCCGGTCGGGACGGCAGAGGGTAAGCGCAGGTTCGGCGTCGCCAAGGAAATATTCGAGCTCGGCCAGCGTATAGGCAGTGTTCAACGGCAGCAGCACCGCGCCCGCCCGAAGGCAAGCGAGTGTAAGCACGATCATGTCCGTTGATTTTTCGACTTGCGCCGCGACCCGATCACCGGGCTCGACG
>DASXXT010000289.1:0-6201 GCA_036502965.1 Roseiarcus sp.
TCCGATAAACGAGCGGTAAGCGCGAGAAAGCGGTCATTGCCCGACGCCGTGCCGAACGGGGGTACTCGCGCTATAGACACTGCGGCCGCGTAAGACCATCATCAACGCCGCCGGCGTGAGGAAAGATGGATGGATGTCGGGGTTTGGCTGCGGAGCCTCGGTCTAGGGCAGTACGAGGCCGCGTTCCGCGACAACGAAATCGACGGGGAGGTTCTGCCGAACCTAACGGCCGAAGACTTGAAGGATCTCGGCGTCGCGATTGTCGGTCATCGACGCAAGTTATTGTTGGCGATCGGGGCGCTCTCCGCGTCACCGGCCGCGTCGCCCCCGGTCGCGAAGGCGGTAGCGCCGACCGAGCCGACTCCGATCGCTGCTCTCGCCGAACGCCGGCAATTGACTGTAATGTTCGTCGACCTTGTCGGCTCGACAGCGCTGTCGGCGCGGCTCGATCCCGAGGATATGCGAGAGGTCGTCGGCGCCTATCATCGATGCTGCGAAGATCTCATCGCCAAGGCTGGCGGGTTCGTCGCCAAATACATGGGCGACGGGGTGCTCGCCTACTTCGGTTATCCGCAGGCGCACGAACATGACGCCGAGCGCGCCGTGCATGCGGGCCTTGCGCTCATCGAGGCGACGCCGAAGCTGAATACCGTCGCGGGCGTTCCCTTAGCTGTCCGGGTCGGCATCGCCACCGGGCTCGTCGTGGTCGGCGATCTGATCGGCGCGGGCGCTGCGCAAGAGCAGGCGGTCGTCGGCGAGACGCCGAACCTCTCGGCGCGCCTGCAGACTCTGGCCGAGCCCAACACGGTCGTTATTGCGGAGGGCACACGGAACCTGCTCGGCGAGTTGTTCGAACTGGAGGACCTTGGCGCCAAGGAGCTCAAAGGCATTCTCGGCCCGGTGCGGGCTTGGGCGGCGCTGCGGGCGAGTTCCGTAGCAAGTCGCTTCGAAGCGCTGCACACGAGCGGCCTGACCGCGCTCGTCGGCCGGGAAGAGGAATTCGAACTGTTGCTGCGGTGCTGGTCCAGGATAAAGACGGGTCAAGGCCAGGTCGTTCTCGTCTCCGGTGAGGCCGGCATCGGCAAGTCTCGGCTCACGGCCGCGCTCCTGGAACGCCTCGCTAGCGAGCCGCACACGCGCCTGCGCTATTTCTGCTCGCCGCAGCACACCGACAGCGCGCTTTATCCGATCATCGGGCAGATGGAACGCGCCGCCGGACTGGCCTACGATGATGCGCCGCAAGCGAAGCTCGACAAGCTCGACGCCGTGCTCGCGCAGACTTCGACATTGCCCGAGGACGCCGCACTCTTGGCCGACATGCTGTCGCTGCCGAACGATGGGCGCTACCCCGTGTTCGAGCTGATCCCGGAACGGCGCAGGCAAAAAACGCTGGAAGCGCTGACGTCGCAACTCGCGGGATTGGCTCGACAGCACCCGGTGCTGATGATCTTGGAGGATGCCCATTGGGTCGACCCCACGAGCCTGGAAGCGTTCGGCCGGACGGTGGACCGGATCAGAGCCCTTCCCGTTCTGCTCATCGTGACGTTCCGCCCCGAGTTCAATGCGCCGTGGCTGGGCCAGTCGCATGTGACGAGCCTGACGCTGAACCGGCTTGGGGAGCGAGAAACAGCCGCAATTATCGCGCGGCTGGTTGGGAACAAGGGGCTGCCTGCGAATGTGATGGCGGAGATCGTCGAGCGCACCGACGGCATTCCGCTGTTCGTGGAGGAGATGACGAAGGCGGTGCTGGAGGAGGGCGCGGCACGGCACACGGTTTCGGCGGTTCCGTCCCCGGCCTTGGCGGTCCCGGCAAGCTTGCATGCGTCATTGATGGCGCGGCTCGACCGACTCGGCCCGGCCAAGGAGACGGCGCAGACCGGATCGGCGATCGGTCGGGAATTCTCCCACGCCCTGCTGGCTGCGGTGGCGCTCAAGCCCGAGGGGGAGTTGGCGTGGGCACTGGACCGTCTCGTTCAGGCAGGCCTGCTGTTCCTGCAGGGCGCGCCGCCGCTGGCGAGCTACCTCTTCAAGCACGCGCTGGTGCAAGACGCGGCCTATGGCACGCTGCTGCGGGAGCCGAGACGCGCGCTTCACGCTCGGATCGCCCAAGCCCTTGAAAGCCAATTCGCCGAGACTGCCGAAAGCCTGCCCGAGGTTCTGGCGCGTCACTGCGCCGAAGCGGGCAATGTCGAAAAAGCCGCAGTTCTCTGGGGGAAGGCCGGGCAGCGATCGGCGCAGCGCTCGGCTTTGGTCGAAGCGGCGGAGCAGCTCAAACGCGCGCTCAACCTGATCAAATCTTTACCCGGCACGCCCGCCTTACGCCGCGAAGAGATCAAGCTTCAGGTGGAGCTAATAACGCCGCTCCTGCACGTCCGTGGCTACGCGGCGCCGGAAACCAGGGCTGCTGAAGAGCGGGCCCTCCTTTTGATTGAAAAGGCGCAGGCGCTCGGAGAGCCTCCAGAAGATCCACTCCTGTTGTTTTCCGCTCTCTATGGCTCCTGGGCCGCAAACATTGTCGCGTTCAACGGCGACGTAATGCGCGAGCTTGCCGTCGAATTCTTGGCGTTGGCGGAAAAACAGAGCGCGACGGGACCGCCAATGATCGGGCATCGCCTAATGGGTTTGTCCCTACTCCATACTGGAAAGATCGCAGGCGGGCGAGCGCATCTTGATCGCGCGATCGCGTTTTACGATCCTGCTGAACATCGTCATCTGGCGACGCGTTTCGGGCAAGACGTTGGCGCTTCGGCCTTGGCCTGGAGGTCGTTGGCTTTGTTACTGCTCGGCTACCCCCAGGACGCGCTCGCCGACGCCGTGGGCGCCCTCAAGATCGCGCGCGAGAGCCGGCACTCCGGGACACTGATTTACGTGCTGAATTTCAGCGTTTTCCAGCATGTCTATTGTGGCCATTTCGCAGTGGCAAATGCGCTCATCGATGAATTCGACATATTGAAGGATCAGATCGGGTCGGTGTTCTGGGGTGGATGGGGAACCGTGCAAAGAGGTTGCGTATTGGCCCTGACCGGGAAAGTTACTGAAGCGGTTCAAAACATCGCCTCCGGGATCGCCGAAATGCGTTCAACGGGGACCACGCTGTGGATGCCGTTGTTCTTGTCACATCTGGCGTTGGCCAACGCAGAAGCCGGTCAATTGGATCAGGCCTGGGCCAACATTCACGAGGCGATGACCACGCTAGAAACAACGAAGGAGAACTGGTACGAAGCTGAGATCAATCGCGTCGCCGGAGAAATTGCGCTGCTTTCGCCGGAGCGCGACGCGACCAAGGCGGAAGGCTATTTCGCGCGCGCCCTTGAGGTCGCGCGCCAGCAGCAGGCAAAGTCTTGGGAGCTTCGAGCAGCGATGAGCATGGCGCGGCTGTGGCGCGATCAGGGCAAGCGGCGGGAGGCGCGTGATCTTCTTGCTCCGGTCTACGGCTGGTTCACCGAGGGTTTCGAGACGCTCGACCTGCGGGAGGCAAGGGCGTTGCTCGACGACCTGGCTTCATGACCGCGCTTGGTGTCGGAGGATAGCAGGTACGGTGAGGCGGCTGCCGCCCGCCTCCGCGGTCATCCAAAACGTCAAACAGAGCGACCGACGGCTTTCCCGTGAACTACGACGTCCACCGTCGCGGCCTTGAATGACCGCTTGACGTGTGCGCCGTGACAAGGCGGCGCTTTCCGGTGGGTGCAAGCCCCACCCGGCCAAACGCTTCCAGCCGGAAGCAAACCGGAGCAGTCATGGAGGTGACGAAATGGCTGAATCGGCGCGTAGAAGGTGAAGCCTTCCCCCTGAATGAAAATGTCGCCGGGAAGCCAGCCGAGCCCAAGCCGCCCAATCCTGGCCACAGCGAGCCAACCGCCGCGATGGCGAGGCCGATGATGACCGATCTGCGGCTAGCGATCATTGAGGACGGAGATTGAGCCCCACCCCCTTGTCGACGAACTGCAGGGTGTAGGCCTTTTTATAGTCGGCGCTCGCCGCGACCATGCCGGTCTCGACCATCTTGTCGAAGAAATCCTTCCAGCGCGCGTCGGTCATCGCGCCAATACCGAGCTTGAACGTATCGCCGGAATCGACGATACCGTACTTTTTCATCTCCCCAATCGAGAAGGCGATCTGGTCGTCGGTGATATCCGGATTTTCATCCTTGATCATCGCGTTGGCCTTGGAATTGTCGCCATAGAGATAGTGATACCAGCCGATCGCGGAGGCGTCGACGAAGCGCTGCACCAGATCGGGATTCTTCTCGACGATGTCGCGGCGAGTCTCGATCAGGGTCGAATAAGTCGAGTAGCCGTAGTCGGAAAGCAGGAAAATGTTGGGCTTGAAACCGCCCTGCTTTTCAATTTCGTATGGCTCGGCGGTCACATAACCCTGCTGGATTGACATCTTGTTGTGAATGAATGGCGCCGAATTGAAATTGTACGGCCTGATTGCTTCGTCCTTGAATCCGTAGGCGAGCCTCAGCCAGCCATAGAACGTGTTGATTGCGCCCGCGCCGACATAGACGGGTTTCGCATGCGGCAGATCCTCCCATTTGTCGAGCCCGACGCCCGGGTGCGACATGAAAATTTGCGGCGATTTTTGGAAGTCGGCGGCGACCGCGATCAGCGGCAGCTTGCTTTCGGCGCTGAGGAAGTCGCCGATTTGATCGCCCCCCATGAAGAATTCGATCTTGCCGAACAGCAGCATCAGCGCGCCGTTGGTCTGCGGGCCACCTGGAATGATAGCGACGTCGAGCCCGTACTTCTCGTAAGTCCCGTCGGCCAGCGCCTGATAAAAGCCGCCCGCCTCCGGGTCGGCGAGCCAGTTCGTGCCGAACTTCACCTTGTCGAGCGCCGAAGCTGGCTCAGCTAAGCCGACGATTCCCGCCATGGCCGCAAGCATCGCCAATCGCATCCGACACGCCGCCTTTATGGCTTCTCGCAATCCGGACGCAGCGAGATCAAAAGGCGTTCGGACCGGGCTCGCCTTTATCCTGACGCGGCTCGTCCCCCACCCTTCGAGCCGCATCGCCGGCTTCGAAGATATAATAGGACGTCAGATCGTACACAAATGCGGCGTCTTCGCCCGGCAAATAGGACGCCTCGACATGATAAGATAGAAATTCGAGCGCGTAGGCCGCGCCAATGTCATGCTCGTAGCGGCGCCGCGCGTCGCTTCTCATTTCCTTGACCGTGTGTTTTCGGATGCGAACCTCGCAATCCTTGACTAGCCCGAATCGTTCGACCCAGTCGTTGAACAGATAATTCAGCCCCCTGCCGAAGCGTTCGGCTTGCTCGTCTCCGAGATCGCGGACATAGAGGGACGCATTCTCGAATTGCCGTTTGAGCTGCGTTCCGCGCGCTTCCCGCCAGCGCGTCATCAAGTGTCCAAGCATGGCGTCGGCGACGATCCAGATCCTTTGCCTTCTCAGGCGATGCGGTCTAGCGGAAGGCTGAGCTAGCCGCGTGCGGGAACTGTATCGCCGCGCCCGTATGGCGCTGTGGTCGCAAACGCCTGCAAGGACGAGCCCAGGGCGCGCTCAATCGTTGCCGGGATCGAACTCGACGCCACGGCAGACGCGTGCGAGCCAAATGCGTCAGCCCTCGCGCGTCATTGCGGTGGGTCTTGTTCTTGTCCGCCTGCCGATGGCCTGGCCCCACCGCTGCTCGCGCGGACTTCCTGGTGGAGGGGATTCGAACCTCTGACCTCCGCGGTGCAGGCACCCGCGAAACTCTGCTCCGAAGCGAAAGTTCAAGTAATTCGCTCATTTGCCTTTGGAGGATTGCGCGCGAGACCGCCTCCGATTCCAGCCGCCCGCTGTGCGCAAATAGCGGTCGTTCCCCCACGGCTTGGCGAACAGGCGATATCGACCCAAAGCACGCGTTCCCGAGTCGGACTCTGTATGGGCGGAGTGCGCCCGAAAGCTGCCGTAGACGCTGGGCTGCGCCGCAAGATCTCATTTCGCTCACGACCCTCCAAGGGCAGGCCAGGCCTCGGGGCGAGGCTTGCTCTCGGATCACGCTCAAAGGCGACGTGGGCAGCGCCCAGGGCGACGGTTCCGTAGGCTAGGACGGCCAAAAAGCCGAGCGCGGCGAGAAAGAGCACGGTTATGGCTTTGCTCCATGGACTAGCCTCCGCGAAGCCGTTCGCGTATCGCGGTTCGGTTAACGAGGCTCTACCGCCGCGACCGATTCATCTCCCTGCTGTTAGCTCCCG
>DASXXT010000290.1:0-5097 GCA_036502965.1 Roseiarcus sp.
CCCGCCGTCGCTGTTTGCTGCGTCGCCATCCTTGTGGCCTCTCCTCCCGTTCTGCGCGCTGGTCGCCCACTGGGTCGCCGGCGCGTTCATTCTTGGTTTCTGAACCCCTCGCCATCCCCCTTCTCGCGAACGAGAAGGGGGGCGGGGCGGGAGGACACCCCTCCCTGCCGCCTTGCGCGAACCACGCGACGCGAAGCGGCGGGGAAGCGGCTTAGCTCACTTTCAGCTCACTTGGGATAACCGGCCTTCTTCATTGCAGCTTCCGTGCTCGCCTGGGCCTTCGCGAGCGCCTGGTCAACGGTCATCGTTCCCGCGAGAGCGGCCGAGAAGTCCTGCCCGGTGTCAGTCGCGATGCCCTGGAATTCGGGGATCGCGACGAACTGCACGCCCGTGTACGGGACCGGCTTCACCGTCGGATGGAGCGGATCGGCCGCATCAATCGAATCGATCGTCATCTGCGCGAACGGCGCCGCCTTCAGATAGTCCGCGTTCTTGTAGAGCGAAGTGCGCGTGCCGGGCGGAACATGGGCGACGCCGTTCTTCGCGGCGACCAGATCGAGGTAGTGCTTGCTCGTCGCCCAGGAGATGAACTTTTGCGCGGCGTCCGCATTCTTCGTGCCAGCTGGAACGCCGAGCGCCCATGACCACAGCCAGTTGCCGCGCTTGCCGAGGCCATTGTCGGGCGCAAGCGCGAAGCCGACTTTGTCGGCGACCTTCGACTTCTCAGGGTTGGTCACGAAGCCGCCCGCGACGGTGGCGTCGATCCACATGCCGCACTTGCCGTCGCTGAACAAAGCCAGGTTCTCGTTGAAGCCGTTCGACGAGGCGCCGGGCGGTCCGTCAGCCTTCATCAGCGGCACGTAATAGTCGAGCGTCGCCTTCCATTCCGGCGAGTTGAACTGCGGGTTCCATTTCTCGTCGAACCAACGCGCGCCGAAGGAATTGGCTGTCGCGGTCAGGAACGCCATGTTCTCGCCCCAGCCGGGCTTGCCGCGCAGACAAATGCCGTAGACGCCTGCCGCCTTGTCGGTGATCTTATCGGCGGCCTGCTTGATGAACTCCCAGGTCGGCTTCTCCGGCATCGTCAAACCGGCCTTGTCGAAGAGGTCCTTACGGTACATGACGAACGAGCTTTCGCCATAGAATGGCGCGGCGTAGAGCTTGCCGTCATACGAGAGTCCTGAGCGAATGGCGGGCAAGAGGTCGTCAACGTCGTAGTCGGCCCCAAGTTTGTCGAGCGGCAGAAGCCATTTCTTCTTTGCCCAGATCGGCGTCTCGTAAGTGCCGATGGTCAGAATGTCGAACTGGCCGCCCTTGGTGGCGATGTCGGTCGTGACCTTCTGTCGCAGCACGTTCTCTTCGAGAGTAACCCAGTTGAGCTTGATGTCGGGATTGGCCTTGGTGAAATCGTCGGTGAGCTGCTGCATCCGGACCATGTCGTCGTTGTTGACGGTCGCGATCGTCAGCGTGGTGTCGGCGTAAGCGGGAAGCGAGAAGCCTGCGAGCGCAACGGCGCCGAGCAGCCCCTTCACGAGAACCTTCATAGCGTTTCCTCCGGTGCGGCATGCCCGTATGGGCATTTGCCAAGCTAGCGGGCGAATATTCGCCATATCCTTCGGCCTAAGTCAATGCGAATTTGCCGCCGGGCCGCTAAAAATGGCGCGCGCATAGCTAATAAAATGAAATTAAAGCCTTTTTTGCTCCATTCATCGCTGCAGCAGATGCTCCGCGGTCGACTCGTCGGTGACCAAGCCGGAAATGAGCCGCCCGGCGAGCGCGCCGCGCACCGGCGCCCTCCGCGACGGCCCCATCGCGACGCCGATCACGAGCCGGTTGTCGGCTCGTCGCAAGGGCGCTGAGGCGACCCGCTGGTTCGTCCCTTCCGCAAGCACCTTTCCCGCCGAGTCGAACGCCCAGCCGGTGATCTCCCCGACCGCGCCAAGTTGGCGCAACGCCTCCGCTTCCTGCCGGGTGATGATGCCGTCCTGCACGAGGGCCGCCGAGTCGCCGACCGCGCCGACGCCCACGAAACTGACGTCGGTGCGTTCGGCCAGGTCAAAAAGACTCTTCACGGAGGCGAGGCTGGTCAGGAGCTCGCGCTCCTCGACCGAGCGGGCGATAACTGGCAGCGGCATCGGGTAATGCGGCGCGCGCACGCTGTCGGATACGCGAATGATGACGTCGTAAAACGAAGCCGAACCATCGGTCTTGGTGGTGCCGACCAGCGCGACCAGCTTGTGCTGTGGGCATTCCATCGCCGGCAATTGATCGGCGACAGCGCGCATCGTGCGGCCCGTGCCGATGCCGATGATCGCGGGCTCCGAGCGGCGCAGCCAGCGTTCGAATTCCGCCGCGGCGACTTGAGCGATGCCGAGAGTCGACGAGGTTGAGGCCGGATCGGTCGGGGCGACCTCGCAGAACCTGAGGTCATAACGCAGCTTGAGCGCTGCGGCGAGCTCCATGCAGCGCGCGATCGGATGATCGAGCCTGACCTTGATGAGTCGCTCGCTGATCGCCAGCGAAACCAGGCGCTGCGCCGCCTGGCGGGAAATGCCGAGCTTGCGCGCGATCTCGTCCTGAGTGTTGCCGGCAACGTAATAGAGCCATCCGGCGCGGGCGGCCTCGTCGAGTCGCAAACCCTCGTGATCCGACTTGCGCGCCATGGTTTCAGTCCGCGCCCGCAGCGTCCGCTTGGACGGCCCGCGCGACGATGAGATCGGGCAACCGCGCCATATCGTCGAAGAGCAGTTCCGCGCCGGCCGTGGTCAAATCCGCTCCTTCGTCAAGGGGCGAGAAATGGCTCGCGCCGACAAACCCGAACACCGTCATTCCAGCCGCCCGCGCGGCGGCGACGCCCGCGACGCTGTCCTCGATGACGAGGCAGTCCTTGGGCGCTGCGCCCATCGAGCGCGCCGCGTACAGGAAAAGATCGGGACTCGGCTTTCCCTCCGCGACCTCGACGGCGGAAAAAATGTTGGGTGCAAACAGGGTCTCGTAGCCGGTCACCCGCAGCGCGAAGCGCAGCCTCTCGGGCGCGCTCGAAGAGGCGACGCATACACGCGCGCGCAAGCCCTCGACCGCCTGCCGCACGCCTTCGACGCCCTTCAGTTCGCGCGCGAACGCCGACAGAATCTCGCGCGAAAGATCGTGAGGAAACTCCTCGGGCAGCGGCGCCCCAAGTTCGGATTCGATTCTGTGCATCACCGAATCGAGCCGAAGCCCCAGGAAGCGCTCGCGCGTCTCCTGATCGGTCAGGCGAAGGCCGGCCTCGCTAAGCCTGCGGCGCGTGACGCCGAGCGCGATCACTTCGCTGTCGACCAGCACGCCGTCACAGTCGAAAATGACCACCTCAGGCCAGCGAGATTTGCGGGTCAGCTCGCGAATCTCCCGCTCAGTTCGGCGCAGCATCTCGCAGGCGCGGTGCTTTCGTGCGTGGAACCCAGCGATCGCCCCGCCTGCCGGCGCCGCCGCGCCTGTCGCGAGCGTCGACATTGACGACATCGCGGAGGCCATCGTCTGCGTCCTGGCGGCAACAGCGCCGACCATCGCCGAGCCGAGAAGCACCGGCTCCGGGCTCTCTGGCGATTCCACCGTCTTGCCGCACACATCGGCGATGATCTGGCGGACCAATCCGCTGCGCGCGGCGCCGCCGCTGACGATGATCGAGTCGAATTCGTAAGCGGCCTGCTCAAGCTTGCGGACGATATCGGCTAGGCCATAGGCGAGGCCGCAGAGGCCGGAGACGTAGAGCTCCTGCAAGCTCGCGGCGTCTTCGCGCAGGTCCATTCCCATCACGGCGCCACGCGCGCCCGGGTCGGCCAACGGCGATCGGCTGCCGATGAAATCAGGCAGGACATGCAGGCCGTCGGCGATCAGCGCCGCCTCCGACAGGCCGCCTGCGCGCGCGACGATGTCTTTCTCGAGCGCCTGCAGCGCGCGCGGTCCGGCTCGGGCCTTGAATTCGGCAAACGCGGGATGCAGCCGCAACAGATGATCGATCGCTCCCCCGAACGCCGACTGGCCGCCATCGATGAGCCATTGGTCGGCAGTCAGGACGCCGAAATGCGGCCCCCAAATCCCGTCGATGAACCGCGGCTCGTCGGACAGCGCCATGCAGCTCGACGACGTGCCGAGAATCAACGCCAGACGCTGGCGAGGATCGGCTGATATTCCTGCCCCGCGCGCGCCCAACGTGCCCGCCGCGCCCGCGTGTGCGTCGATGAGCCCAGCGCCGACCGGAGTCCCGGGCCGCAAGGCCATCGCCGCGGCGGCCTCGGGCGTCAATCCCCGCCCCAGCGGCACGCCCGGCGGCACCGTCTCGGCGCCGATGCGGGCATAATGGTCGTCTTTGAGGAACCCAAGTCCCACGCTGTCGAAGAAGTCGTCCGGCCAGCGCTTCTCATGCGCGAGATAGGCGAATTTGCAGGTCGCCGGGCAGGCCGAGCGGGTCAGCGACCCGGTGGCGCGAAACGACAGGAAATCCGTGAGATCAAAGAAATACCCCGCGGCGCCGATCGTTTCGGGCTTGCTCAGGGCGAGCCAGACCAACTTCGGCGCATGCATCTCGGGCGAGATCTTGCCGCCCACGTAGCGGAGGGTTTTGTGCCCGCCGGCGTTGATCCGCTCTGCGTAGTCGACGGCGCGATGATCCATCCACACGATCACATCGCGCTCGGGTGCGTCAGTCGGGCTCACCGACAGGGGACGCGCATTGCGGTCAAGCGCGACCAACGAGCACGTTGCGTCGAAGCCCATGCCGCGGACCGCCTCGGGCGGCAGCCCAGACGCCTCGACCGCTTCGCTGACCGCCAACGTCACCGCGCGCCAGATGTCGTCGGACGATTGCTCGACGATGTCGTCCGGCGCACGCCAGATAGCGATCGGTCGGCGGGCGCTGGCGATGAGCCCACCGACAGCATCGAACACACCGGCTCTGGCGCTCAGCGTGCCGACGTCCACTCCGATATAGGCCTCGGTCATTCTCGCGCCCGCTTCGATCGCAGGAGGATTCCCAGGTCCGGACTGTCTTGGCAAGAACCAGAGCGGATGTTAACCTTTCGCTTCCGGCGGCACAGGCGGGCTGGTCTTGCCGCAAAG
>DASXXT010000291.1:0-3669 GCA_036502965.1 Roseiarcus sp.
GCCTCAATGTGCGCGCCATAGGCTTTTGGATCGCCTTCGAACACCTTGGAGCCAGCAACAAAGACGTTTGCGCCGGCGCGCGCGAGCAGCGGCGCGGTCTCCGGCGCGACCCCGCCGTCGACTTCGATGTGAATCTTGCGTGTCCCGATCATGCGCTTCACCCGCGCGATCTTGTCGAGCATGGCGGGAATGAACGCCTGGCCGCCGAAGCCGGGATTGACGGTCATGACCAGGATCAAGTCGAGCCGGTCGAGCACATATTCGATCGCGCTCTCGGGCGTTCCGGGATTGATCGCCACGCCCGCCTTCTTGCCGAGCGCGCGGATCTCCTGCAGCGAGCGGTCGAGATGTCGCGTCGCCTCGGCGTGAACGGTAATGTGATCGGCGCCCGCCTTGGCGAAGGCTTCCAGATAGGGATCGCACGGCTCGATCATCAGATGGCAGTCGAACGGCTTGTCGGTGAGGGGCCTCAGCGCCGCGACAACCGGCGGCCCGAAGGTGATGTTGGGCACGAAATGCCCGTCCATCACATCGAGATGAATCCAGTCCGCGCCCGCCGCGGCGACGTCGCGCACTTCTTCGCCGAGCTTGGCGAAATCGGCCGACAGAATCGACGGCGCCATAATTACCGGATTGGTCACGCGCGATCTCCCTTCGATAGCCGGCCGAACGCGGCGGTAGCGATGGTCGCCGTCCGGGCGAGAGTCAATCCGCGTCTACGACTTGAAGATACAAGTACGAAATGTTTGTCTCTAATAACAACCTATCCATATGGCTTAAATCATTGCCTTCGGCCACGAAGCCCCATATGTACCGCGCCTTGTCCAGGGAACCCTCGATGCCGAGCGTATTGCCAGCCCATCTCAAGCGGCTGGAGGCCGAGTCCATTCACATCATGCGGGAAGTTGTCGCCGAGATGCGCAATCCGGTGATGCTATACTCGATCGGCAAAGACTCAAGCGTCATGCTTCACGTGGCGATGAAGGCCTTCTATCCGGCCAAGCCGCCATTTCCGCTGCTGCATGTCGATACGACCTGGAAGTTCCGCGAGATGATCGCCTTCCGCGACGAAACAGCGCGCCGTCTCGGCCTCGATCTGATCGTCCACATCAACCAGGACGGAGTGAAGCGTGGGATTTCGCCGATCGCCTCGGGCTCGCAGCTCCACACCCAGGTGATGAAGACCGAGTCGCTGCGGCAGGCGCTCGATAGCGGCGGCTTCGACGCCGCCTTCGGCGGGGCGCGGCGAGACGAGGAGAAGAGCCGGGCGAAAGAGCGCATTTTTTCGCACCGCTCGGCTGCGCATGCCTGGGACCCGCGCAACCAGCGCCCCGAATTGTGGCGACTGTTCAACACTCGCATCCGCGAAGGCGAATCGCTGCGCGTTTTTCCGCTCTCCAACTGGACCGAACTCGACGTTTGGGAATACGTGCTGGCGGAGAACATTCCGGTTGTGCCTCTCTATTTCTCCAAGCTTCGTCCCGTCGTCGAGCGCTCCGGCGCGCTCATCATGGTCGACGACGACCGCCTGCCGCTCACGCCCGGCGAGCAGCCAACAATGCGGCGCATTCGCTTCCGCACGCTCGGCTGCTATCCGCTCACCGGAGCGATCGAGTCCGAGGCCGACACGCTTCGCGATATCGTCGCTGAGATGCGCAAGGCCACCACCTCCGAGCGCCAGGGCCGCCTCATCGACTCGGATGAAGCCTCCTCGATGGAAAAGAAGAAGCGCGAGGGCTACTTCTGATGAATATTGCGGTCGATCCGGCGATCCTCCCGACCCTTCGTCTCCTGACGTGCGGCTCGGTCGACGACGCCAAGTCCACTCTCATTGGGCGGATGCTTTACGAGAAGAAGCTGATCTTCGAGGACCAGCTTTCGGCGCTTGAGCGCGACTCGAAAAAGTTCGGCACGACAGGCGCGGATGTCGACTATGCGCTTCTGGTCGACGGGCTCGAGGCGGAACGGGAGCAGGGCATCACGATCGACGTCGCCTATCGTTACTTCGCCACCGAAAAGCGCTCGTTCATCGTCGCCGATACGCCCGGCCATGAGCAATTCACCCGCAACATGGCGACTGGCGCGTCCAACGCCGACCTTGCGATTGTGCTGGTCGACGCGCGCAAGGGACTGCTCACGCAGACTCATCGTCATTCGATTATCGTCTCGCTGCTCGGCGTGCGTCACGTCGTGCTTGCGGTCAACAAGATCGACCTTGTCGATTTCGGCGAAAAAGTCTTTCGCCAGATTGAAGCCGACTACCGGAAATTCGCTGAGACGCTTGGCTTCCGCTCGTTGATCGCGCTGCCAATCTCGGCCCGCCACGGCGACAATGTCTCGGCGCTAAGCGCGCGCACCTCCTGGTACTCGGGCCCGCATCTGCTTGAGTATTTGGAAAGCGTCGAGGTCGAGGAGGACCGCCGAAGCGCGCCCTTTCGCTTGCCCGTGCAATGGGTCAACCGACCGCACCAGGATTTTCGCGGCTTCGCCGGCACGATCCCGAGCGGGCGCGTGGCGCGCGGCGATCGCCTCGTCGCCGCAGATTCCGGCCGTCAGAGCACGGTTGCGAGCCTTTTGGTCGGTGACCGCGAGGTCGAGGCCGCCGAGGCGGGCGACGCTGTCACGCTGACTCTCGCCGACGAGATCGACATTGCCCGCGGCGACGTGTTGTCGAGCCCGGACGCTCGCCCGGAGGTCGCCGACCAGTTCACCGCGCATCTCCTGTGGATGAGCGCTGAGCCGATGCTGCCGGGCCGTTCCTACCTGCTTAAGATCGGCGGACGGACGACGCCCGCTTCGGTCACCGAGCTCAAGCACCGTCTCGACGTCAACAATTTCGACAAGCTCGCGGCAAAGCAGCTCGATCTCAACGAGGTCGGCTTCTGCAATATCGCGACGACCATGCCGGTCGCCTTCGACCACTATGTCGACAATCGCGATATCGGCGGCTTCATCCTGATCGATCGTGCCATCAACGAGACGGCGGCTGCGGGCATGATCGTACACGGGCTCAGGCGCGCGACCAACGTGCACCGGCATGGTGCGACGATTAATCGCGAGGCGCACGCTACGCTGAAACACCAGAAGCCCGCGATCCTCTGGTTCACCGGGCTGTCGGGCGCGGGGAAATCGACGATCGCGAATCTGGTGGAAGCTCAGCTTCACGCGCGCGGCGTGCACACCACACTGCTCGATGGCGACAATGTTCGTCACGGCCTGAACAAGGATTTGGGCTTCACCGCCGCCGATCGCGTCGAGAACATCCGGCGCGTCGGCGAAGTGGCGAGACTGATGACCGACGCCGGCCTCATCGTGCTTTGCTCGTTCATCTCGCCGTTTAGGGCCGAACGGCGGCTGGTTCGCGATACAGCGGCGGAGGGCGAGTTCCTGGAGATCTTCGTCGATGCGCCACTCGAGACGGCGATCGCCCGCGATCCCAAGGGCCTGTACAAGAGAGCTTTGGCCGGCGAGATCAAGAACTTCACCGGCGTCGACCAGCCGTACGAAACGCCCGAGGCGCCGGAGCTGACCCTTAATTCCGCTGAGGAGTCGCCCGAGGCGTTGGCTGACCGCGTCATCAAGGAGCTTGAACGGCGCGGCTATATCGTGACGTTATAGCGCAAGGGCGTCCTCCTCGCTTGCGCCCCATCATCCTGGGGCGCCCCATGC
>DASXXT010000292.1:0-11251 GCA_036502965.1 Roseiarcus sp.
CGGCGACGCCGCCAACGCCGTCCTCGCCGCCGCCGGCTACAACTTCCGCCGGCTCATCGCCTGGCTCGCCGCCCTTTGGCGCGCCCTCATCATGGCGATCCTCGCCGTGGCGCAGAACGGCATCCTCGCACCGCTCCTAGACGCCTGAGCCTCAGATCCCCGTCCCGCTATCTCAAACGCGGCCTACTTCACGGTCGACGAATTGCGCGCGCCTTCTTCGCCGCGCAATTCGCGGCGCAGGATCTTGCCTACTGTCGTGTGCGGCAGCGTGTTGCGGAACTCGACGTGCCGCGGAACTTTGTAGCCGGTCAGGTATTGCTTGGCGTACGCGATGAGATCGGCTTCAGTCAGCGCCGGGTCCTTACGTACGACCACGATCTTGACCGCCTCTCCGGTCCTGGCGTCGGGAACGCCGACCGCGCCGGCCTCGAGCACGCCGGGATGGCCCATCGCCACGTCCTCGATTTCGTTCGGATAGACGTTGAAGCCGGAGACATTGATCATGTCCTTCTTGCGATCGATCACATACACATAGCCGCGCTCGTCCACCCGCGCGATGTCGCCAGTGCGCAAGAAACCGTCGGCGGTCATGACGTTGGCGGTTTCCTCAGGTCGATTCCAGTAGCCCGCCATGACCTGCGGGCCTTTGATGCACAATTCGCCGGCTTCGCCGAGCTCGAGGTCGCGGCCGTCATCGTCGCGAATGGCGATCTCGGTCGACGGCATCGGCAGGCCGATCGCGCCATTGAAATGATCGATATTCAGCGGATTGGCGATCGCGGCGGGCGAGGTCTCGGTCAAACCATACGCTTCGATCAGCGGCTTGCCGGTGGTGGACTGCCAGCGCTCAGCGACCGCTCGCTGCACCGCCATGCCGCCGCCGATCGTGAGATGCAGCTGGGAGAAATCGAGTTTGGCGAAGTCCTTGTTGTTCAGCAGGGCGTTAAACAGGGTGTTGACGCCAGGGATGGCGGTGAAGGGCGTCCGCCGCAACGTCTTGACCAGGGCCGGAATATCGCGCGGATTTGCGATCATGAGATTTGAGGCGCCGATCATCAGCGGCACGAAGCCGTTCACCTGCAACGCAAACACGTGATAGAGCGGCAATGCGGCGACGAATATTTCGCCTTCGACATGGATCGCCGGAGCGATCCATGCGTGGATCTGGCGCAAATTCGCGACCATGTTGCGATGGGTCAGCATCGCCCCCTTCGGGACGCCGGTGGTCCCGCCGGTGTACTGAAGAAAGGCGACATCGTCCGGCGAGATCGGCGCGTCCATGAACGGGCTCCGCGATCCCGAGGCCAGCGCGCCATTGAAGCGCACGGCCTGCGGCAGGCGAAAAGCGGGGACGGCGCGGCGGACGCGGCGCAGGACGAAATTGACAAGCGTCCCTTTGGCGCCGCCCAGTTGGTCGCCCACTGCAGTAACGATGACAACCTTGACCGCCGTGCCTCGAATCGCCTTTTCAAGCGTGCCGGCGAAGTTCTCCAAAACGACGATCGCCTCAGCGCCCGAATCCGCAAGTTGTTGGCCAAGCTCGCGCGGCGAATAGAGCGGGTTGCAATTGACGACCACGTAGCCCGCCCTGAGGGCGCCGAAGGCGGCGATTGGATATTGCAGCAGGTTCGGCATCATCAACGCGACGCGGGCGCCGCGCGGCAGGCGCGCGATGTTCTGCAAATAGCTCGCGAAAGCGCGCGACTTCAGGTCCAGCTCGCCATAGGAAATCGCCTTGCCCATACTGACCAAGGCGGTCCGGCGGCGAAACTTCTCGACGCTCGTCTTGATGAAATCGCCGAGCGAGCCAACCGCGCTCGCGTCAATCTCGGCCGGCACGCCCTCGGGATAGGACTTGAGCCATATCCGTTCCATAAAAATCCCCGTTGCAACCGCGGCTGCGCTATCTGGCGCTTCACGCGAATACCGTACGGGACATGCGGTTGTCGACGAGGCTACGCCGGTCTAGCCCTGTGAAGGGATCGTGCCTCTCGGCGAAGGCCCACCAACCCGTCAAGGCACAGGCCTAGGATACCCGCCGGCCGAAACTAGAGCAGGGCTTTCTGCGGGTCGCCGACCATGAATTCCCGGGTCTCGGGATCCACCGAATTCAACAGATCGTGAATGAATTTGTCCTGAATCTTGAAACTCAGTTCTGCCGGGACACCCATTGTCGACACCCGGAACAGCGCTCCGTCGGGAACCCATCCCCTGAGGCCGTATCCGAGCTTCAGGACCTGGCGCGCCCAGTTGCTGCTCGAATTGTCGTAGCCGATCCGCATCCAGTAGCTGATGGGCTCAATCCGGTCCTCGCGCTGGGCGACGAGCCTCGTCATCTTGAGCGGCCGCGCCGAGGGGGAATAGTCGAGCTTCAACGCGCTCGTCCGCGATACGCGGAAGCCCTGCGCCGTATAGCACACCTCCGGATGATGAAGCTGCAAACGGTCGCTCTGGCTCTCGCCATAAGCGACCATCAGCATCACCACGTGCCCGTCGGGGTCGACAAAGCCGCGCGACGCCTCCTGATTGTAGACTGTGGCTTCGAGCGAATCTGGCGGCGGCGGCGTGACAACGTTGAGTCCTTCGACCGGCTTCCAATCCCCGAACTTGGTCGGCAGACGCTGGTTGATATTGAACACGTCATGCGTGCGCGCCATCAGGTTGTGCGGCGTCATCAAAACCGCCAGCAACAGCGCTCCCAGCATCGCCACGCAGGCCAGAAGGATATGGGTCGAACGCGCCATGCCATGCTCCGGGACGCCGCGGACCTCCGCGCGCGGTTGTCAACATAGTCGCTCGGCCTGCCCCGCGCAACGCCGCGGGGCCAAAGGCGCCGGCCGATAGCCGACGCAAACGCGCGCGTCCCGTTAATTTACGGTAATGGGCGCTAGCGATCGGCCCAGCTGACCGTACGGAAGCCGGCCCCGGCGAGGAGGGGCTTGCCGGGCGGGCGGATTTGGGATCGAAAAGAGGCCATCGCAACCGGGGCCGCGCCGGCCCTGAGGCGGACATGCAAATCACAGCGGATGAGGCCCACCGATGACCAGCGAGGACGTTCTCGAACGCTTAGGTCTCACCCCTGCCGAGCTTTTGGGCGGCTCGCTGTCCGTCCGCTCGCCGATCGACGGCGCCGAGATTGCCCGCATCCGGGAGATGCCGGCCGCCGACGTGCCCGGCATCATCGAGCGCGCGCAGGGCGCCTTCCTCGCCTGGCGCGAGGTTCCCCCGCCGCGGCGGGGCGAGCTGGTGCGCCTGTTGGCTGAGGAATTGCGCGCCTCGAAAGAGGCCTTGGGCGCGTTGGTGACGTTGGAGGTCGGCAAGATCGTCTCCGAGGGCCTCGGCGAAGTGCAGGAGATGATCGACATCTGCGATTTCGCCGTCGGCCTGTCGCGGCAATTGTACGGGCTCGCCATCGCCTCCGAGCGCCCGGGACATCGCATGACGGAGACCTGGCATCCTTTGGGCACGTGCGCGATCATATCGGCCTTCAATTTCCCGGTCGCGGTCTGGTCCTGGAATGCGGCGCTCGCGCTCGTCTGTGGCGATCCCGTGATCTGGAAGCCGTCGGAGAAGACGCCGCTCTCGGCGCTTGCGACGATGAAAATCCTGGGTCGCGCCATGGAGCGCTTCGGCCCGGACGCGCCCGAAGGCTTGGCTCAGATCGTCATCGGCGGCCCAGCGATCGGCGAGGCGCTCGCCTCCTCGAAGCGCGTGCCGATCGTCTCCGCCACCGGCTCGACCCGCATGGGCTCGATCGTCGGGCCCAAGGTCGCCGCGCGGTTCGGCCGCCCGATCCTCGAGCTCGGCGGCAACAACGCAATGATCGTCGCGCCTTCAGCCGATCTGGACATGGCGACCCGGGCGATCGTCTTCTCGGCCGTCGGCACGGCTGGGCAGCGCTGCACTTCGCTGCGCCGGGTCATTGTCCATCGATCGATCCGCGCCGATCTCACCCATAGACTGGTCAAGACCTATTCGAGCCTGCCGATTGGCGATCCGCGCGCGGACGGGACGCTGGTGGGCCCGCTGATCGATCACGCCGCGCGCGACAAGATGCAGGCGGCGCTCAAGCGCGCCAGCGCGGAGGGTGGCAAGGTCTACGGCGGGGGATCGGTCGCCAAAGGCGTTCCGAACGGGGGCGCCTATGTCGAGCCGGCGATTGTCGAGATGCCCGACCAGTCGGGTATCGTGCGCGAGGAGACCTTCGCGCCCATCCTCTATACGCTTGGCTACGATGGCCTGGACGAGGCGATCGAGATCCACAACGACGTGCCGCAGGGCTTGTCGTCGTCCATCTTCACCCTGAACCTGCGCGAGGCGGAGGCGTTCTTGTCGGCGTCCGGGTCCGACTGCGGCATCGCCAACGTCAATATCGGCCCCTCGGGCGCGGAGATCGGCGGCGCTTTTGGCGGCGAGAAGGAGACCGGCGGCGGGCGCGAAAGCGGGTCCGACGCCTGGAAGGCCTATATGCGTCGGCAGACGAGCACGGTGAACTATTCGGCCAAGCTGCCGCTCGCGCAGGGGGTACGGTTCGATTTCTAGAATGTGCGGCATTGAGATCGACGCGCGACTGGGCCCTCCTCCCCCCTTGTCGGGGAGGTTGGGAGGGGGTCCCGCTGTCACCTTCCACTCTCCACCCGACCAGATCAATTTTCGTCGGAGCGCTTGGTGCTCAGTGGTCGGCGCGACCCCCCGCCCGGACCCGCCCACCACAAGGGAGGCGGGGCGCCAGTCGCCATGGCCGATTCCGCGCCAGCGCGGAATGCTCTAGAACCGATGCCCGACGTCATCGTGATCGGCGGCGGCCACAACGGCCTCACCGCCGCGGCCTATCTCGCAATGACCGGCCTCAAAGTCACCGTGCTCGAGCGCCGGGCGCAAGTTGGCGGCGCGGCGGTGACCGAGGAGTTCCACCCCGGCTTTCGCAATTCCATTGCGGCCTACACGGTCTCGCTTCTGAACCCGAAGATCATCCGCGACCTCGAGCTTCATCGCCATGGGCTCCGCATCGTCGAGCGACCTCTATCCAATTTCCTGCCGCTGCCGGACGGACGCTATCTGAAAGTCGCGCCCGGGCGCACCAAAGCCGGAGTCGCAAAATTCTCCGCCCGCGACGCTGAGCGACTTGGCGCTTACGAGGCGCGACTGGATCGGCTGACCGACGTGCTACGCGCGCTCGCGCTTGAGACCCCGCCCAACCTGGCGACGGGACAGAGACTCACCGTCAATCTCGCTGCCCTCCTCGAAACAGCCAAAGTCGGAAACCGCCTGCGCTCGCTCGGGCTCGAAGGGCAGCGCGACCTTCTCGAGATCTTCACCCGCTCGGCCGGCGACCTCCTCGACCAATGGTTCGAGAGCGACCCAATCAAGGCGATCCTCGGCTTCGACGCCATCGTCGGAACCTATGCCAGCCCCTATACAGCCGGCACTGGCTATGTGCTGTTGCATCATTGCTGGGGCGAGGTGAATGGCAAAAGGGGAGTCTGGGGCCATGCGATCGGCGGCATGGGCGCGATCGCGCAGGCGATCGCGCGCGCCTGCGCCGTGCGCGACGTCGACATTCGCACGAATTGCGCAGTGAAGGAGATCCTGGTCGAAAAGGGCCGCGCGGCCGGCGTCGTCACCGACAAAGGTGAGAAGCTCGCGGCGCGCGCGGTCGTCTCCAATCTGCACCCGAAGCTCACCTTCGAACGGCTTCTCGATCCGGCCGCCCTGCCGGACGACTTCCGCGCCCGCATCGCTGCTTATCGCAGCGGCTCGGGCTCCTTTCGGATGAACTTGGCGCTCAGCGAACTGCCGAGCTTCGCTGCTCTCCCCGGCCGCGACGCGGCTGAGCATCATGGGAGCGGCATCGTGATCGCGCCGAGCCTCGCCTATATGGAGCGCGCCTTCATGGACGCGCGGCTGTCAGGCTGGTCGGCTCAGCCGATCATCGAAATGCTGATCCCCTCGACGCTCGACGACACGCTCAGCCCTACCGGCCGGCACGTCGCGTCGATCTTCTGCCAGCATGTGGCGCCTAAACTGCCGGACGGGCGCTCGTGGGACGAAGCGCGCGAGACGGTCGCCGACCTCATGATCGACACGGTCGAGTCTTACGCGCCCGGCTTCAGGGCGTCGGTCATCACGCGTCAGATCCTCTCGCCCGTCGACCTCGAGCGCGAGTTCGGCCTTGTCGACGGCGACATTTTCCACGGGCGCCTCAGCCTCGACCAACTTTATTCCGCAAGGCCCGTGCTCGGGCACGCCGACTATCGCTCGCCCATTCCGGGCCTCTATATGTGCGGCGCCTCGACCCATCCCGGCGGGGGCGTCACCGGCGCCCCAGGTCACAATGCGGCGCGCGAGATGATCCGCGACTTCCGCGCCCGCCGATGGGTCGGCCGCGCGTAGGGTGGGGCTCGCGCGTGGAACGGGCGGCGCGACGTCGAACAGGATGCGCGCCTCCGTCCGGCAGTCTATGAAATACAGGCCGCGAAGCGGCCTCGAAGGACGGTCGGGACCGCCCGCTTCTAAATTCTTAGGCTTTACCAATGGACAAACTCCACAACCCCTTCAAACAGGCGCTAAAGTCCGGCCAGTTGCAGCTTGGGCTGTGGCATAGCCTGTCGAGCCATCTCGTGGTCGAAATCCTCGCGGACGCCGGGTTCGACTGGATTCTGCTCGATACCGAACACGCGCCAAACGAACTGCCGATGGTGCTCGCCGAGCTTCAGGCGATGAGCGGCGGAACGGCGCACCCGGTCGTCAGACCCGCCTGGAACGACCCCGTGATCATCAAGCGCCTGCTCGATATCGGCGCGCAGTCGCTGTTAATCCCCTATGTTGAGACGGAGGAGGAAGCCCGCCGTGCGGTCATGTCGGTTCGCTACCCGCCGGATGGCTTCCGTGGTTTCGCGGGCCAAGCGCGGGCGTCGCGCTATGGCCGGATCAAGGGGTATCACGCGGCGGCCAATGCTCAGATCTGTCTTCTGTTGCAGGTGGAGACGAAGCGCGGACTTGAGAACCTCGAGCGTATTGCGAGCGTCGAAGGCGTCGACGGCGTGTTCATAGGCCCTGGCGACCTTTCGGCCGCGCTTGGCTATCTCGGCCAGCCCGCCCATCCCGAAGTCGTCAAGATCATCGACGACATGATTCCGCGCATCAAAAACGCCGGCTGCGCGCCAGGAATTTTGACCGGCGACGCGGAGCTGGCGCAGCACTATATCGATCGTGGCTGCCTGTTCGCCGCTGTTGGTTCCGACATCGGACTGCTGGCGCGGGGCGCCGATCAACTCGCGGCAAAATTCAAAGGCCAGAATACGGGACGGTGATCGGAAGGATCAATGGCCGAGCGCTCGGTCGAACCGACGCGCGGGATCGGGAGGACATTGAATGTACACCGCGAGCGCGGCGATGCTCGAAGCGCTGCAAGAAGCCGGCATCTCCTATATCTTCGCCAATTTCGGCAGCGACCATCCGGCTCTCATCGAGGCGATCGCCGAGGCGCGATCCTTGGGGCGATCGATCCCTGCCGTCGTCACCTGTCCGAACGAAATGGTCGCGATGACCTGCGCCCATGGCTACGCGCAATTGACCGGGCGCGCGCAAGCCGTCGTGGTCCATGTCGACTGCGGCACACAATCGCTTGGCGGGGCGGTCCACAACGCCGCGAAGGCGCGCATTCCGGTGTTCGTCTTCGCCGGCCTGTCGCCGGCCACCCAGGAGGGCGAGGCGACCGGCAGCCGCAACGAATTCATCCAATGGATTCAGGACGTGCCCGATCAGCGCGGCATCGTCCGCCAATATATGAAATACGACAACGAGCTGCGCAACGCGCGCAACGTGAAGCAAATCGTGCATCGATCGCTGCAACTCGCGCATAGCGATCCCAAGGGACCCGTCTACCTCGTTGGCGCCCGTGAAGTGATGGAAGCGGAAACCGCGAGCGTTGCGATTGACGTCGCTGAATGGCCGCCGTTAGCGCCGGCGCCGCTCACTGAGGCCGCCGTCGTGAACCTGGTCGACGCCGTTCAAAAGGCCGCGCGGCCGCTCATCGTCACCTCATATGTCGGCCGCAATCCCGCCGCGGTGACCGAGCTCGTTCGCTTCTGCAGCCGGCTCGGCGCAGGGGTGTTGGAATCGGTACCGAGTTACGTCAACTATCCGCACAACGATCCGCTGTACCAGGGGAACCAATGGAATCATCCGTCCCAGAACAGCGCTCTGGCCGAGGCCGATTTCATTCTGGTCGTCGATAGCGACGTGCCCTGGATTCCCACGGTGAGCAAGCCGAGCAATGGCGCCTCGATCGCCATTCTCGATGTCGATCCGCTCAAGCAATCAACGCCGCTCTGGTCCATCAAGGCTCGGCAATGTTATCAAGCAGATGCGGCGACCGCCTTTGCGCAGTTGAACGCTCGTCTCGATCGCGTCGAGATTGACGAGGAAGCGGCGGAACGCCGGCGCCGTCACTACGCCGAGCGGCATCGAAAGCGGAAGGCCGGGATCGACCGCCTCGAGGCGTCAAGCGGCGACGTCATTACGCCGGAATATTTGACCGCCTGCGTCCGCAGTCACGTGGGGCTCGAGGCGATCGTGCTCAATGAAGGCATAACCAATTATCCGGCGATCTGCGATCATATGGCGCGGGAGCATCCGGGCACGATGTTCGCAAGCGGCGGCGGCTCGCTGGGCTGGAGCGGCGGCGCGGCGATCGGAATGAAATTGGCCGCTCCCGGCAAGACCTTCGTCGCCCTCACCGGAGACGGTTCCTACATGTTTTCCGCGCCGTCCGCCGTGCACTGGATGGCGCGGCGCTATCGCACACCGTTCCTGCAAATCATTTATAACAATCGCGGCTGGAAGGCGCCCAAGTTCTCCGCGCTCGCCATTCATCCGGATGGCTTCGCCAGCCGCGCCGAGGATCTGGATTTGAGCTTCGATCCGCCGCCAGACTATTCCGGCGTCGCCGCGGCGGCTGGCGGCGCTTTCGCGCGAATCGTCAAGCGTCCGCAAGACGCCGAGGCGGCCGTCGCTGAGGGTCTGAGAGTGGTGCTTGAGGAGGAGCGCTGTGCGGTGCTCGATGTGTGGCTCGCCCATCTCTGACTGATCCGCCGATCCAAGCGGCACCGATCCTGGCTTTGATCGAGGCCCCGTGCTAAAGTCCTGGGCCAAGTCCTGTCCCTCGAGGTCGGGCTCTGTCGTTCTCTGGGCTCGATGGGAGGGTTCGCGCAGCGGAGAGCATCATGCGCGCGCTTGTTCTTTCGTGTGTCGCCCTATTGGGCATGGGATCTTTAGGTTTCGCCCAAGACCAAACGCTCCGCGGCGTGTACGGCCCTCCAGGGTCGACGGCTCCTCCCGCGAAGTCCGGCAAGCCTGCTTCTTCCGGCCTGGACTCTGGCGCCATTGGCAACGGTCCGCGCGTGACGATCGTCGGCAAGGCGACCGAAGGTCAGACGCTGCCGAGCAGCGTCAGCCCCGCCCCAATGTCGGATCGGCCGGGCTATGGGACGGCGATCGTCAACGGCCATCGCTCCATTATCGACCTAAGCAACAATCGCATCGTCCAAGTCATGGACTAGACGCGTCCCTTCGTCGGGATCGCCACGACGCCAGCATGATCGCGGACCAACGATCGCGACGGCCTTTGACGACTAAAGGCTGATCGCGGGCAAAGTCCGGCCGAAGGTTCACGCCGCGCGCCTGAGTTCCTCGACCCCCCCCTTGTGGAAACGCCAAGCAGCAAAAAACTTACCATCATTAATTTTCTGTCAACTCGGCTGGGCGATGATTGACCGTCCGTAAGCGCCTGCTGCGCTGCCGCAAGAACACAATCGAGGTTGGCCGCCTCGAAGGATGCCGCAATGAGGAACATCTCTCGCCGAGAGCTTCTGACCATCGCCGCTACGGGCGCCGTCGCTTTCGCGGTGCCGGCGAGAGCCGAGGCGCCAGCGCCGTTTTCCCCCGACGAGATCGTCGACAACGGCCAGCGCTTCTTTGGCAGTGTGTCGCGCGGGTTGGCCGAAGGGGTTCAGGAAGCAGGCCGCCGTTGGGGCCTGCCCAATGCGTATATTCTTGGTCAAGAGGCTTCCGGCGCATTCGTAGGCGGTCTCAGATTCGGCGAAGGGAAAATGTATACGCGCAACGCCGGCAACCAGCCGGTCTATTGGCAGGGCCCCTCGATTGGCTTTGACGCCGGCGCTGACGGTGATCGGACGATGATGCTGGTTTACAACCTGCCGGAAACCGAAGCGATTTTTGATCGCTTCGGGGGGTTGGACGGGTCGGCCTATTTTATTGGAGGCTTAGGCTTCACTGCGCTCGGCGCCAAGGGAGTCGTCGTGGTCCCCATCCGCACCGGACTAGGGTGGCGTCTGGGGGTCAATCTCAACTATCTCAAGTTTACGCAGCGGGCGACCTGGAATCCGTTCTGATCACCCGCGACTAATTACGACCTTAAACCTTCAATCCCCTGATCGACAGACCCGCGGGCGGGCGAAGAGAGCTGCGGTAGACGCAAGCCCGTTCCTGGCGCTTTAGCCAACTTTCTGGAAAAATCATTGTCCAGGACGGGAATTCGCCCCGCTACGCTCATAGGTTCACCGCTCGTGGCGCGCTAGAGGTCGTCCGACAGGAGGCACGCGCATGATCATCGATTGCCACGGGCACTACACCACCGCTCCCAAGGCGTTGGAGGCGTGGCGCAACCGGCAGAGCGCCGGCATCAAGGACCCCGCCCAAGCGCCCAAGGTCGCAGACCTCACGATCAGCGACGACGAGCTTCGCGAGTCGATCGAATCGAACCAGCTGCGCCTGATGCGGGAGCGCGGCTGCGATCTGACGATCTTCAGCCCCCGCGCCAGCTACATGGCCCACCATATCGGCGATTTCGCGGTGAGTTCGACCTGGGCTTCGATCTGCAACGAGATGTGCTTCCGCGTCTCCCAACTGTTTCCCGACCATTTCATCGGCGCGGCGATGCTGCCGCAGAGCCCTGGCGTCGATCCGAAGACCTGTATTGCCGAACTGGAGAGATGCGTCAGGGACTACGGCTTCGTCGCCATCAATCTCAACCCCGATCCGTCCGGCGGCTACTGGACGAGCCCGCCGCTGACCGACCGCTGCTGGTATCCGATCTATGAGAAGATGGTGGAGTGGGACATCCCGGCGATGGTGCACGTCTCGACGAGCTGCAACGCCTGCTTCCACACGACCGGAGCCCATTACATCAACGCCGACACGACGGCAGTCATGCAATTCATCCAGGGCG
>DASXXT010000293.1:0-10433 GCA_036502965.1 Roseiarcus sp.
CAAAATCCGATCGCCCGTTCCTGGCGCGTTTCCAACGTTCGTTGTATCCGACGAAGGTGCATCAAGGGGTCGATACCGGTCCAACTCTGGGTTTTGGGGCTAGCAGCTTGACGCGTTCAGACGGATTCATCCAAGCCAGGAAGCGAGGCGTAATTGTTTGCGTAAATCCTAACCCTGTGTTATAGTTTTCTATCCGCCGGATCGCACGCCGCGGCTCGCCAAGCGGTGGCGTCGGAACGAGCAGGTTCCAGACCGTTTTGCACAACCTGAGGCGCGAGTGGGCGGGGGGAAAGATTTTTTATTCTTTCGCTTGCAACTTATTGAAAAGCCTCGATTCCGCCAAAGGAATCCAAGGAAATCCAAGCAAAAAAGCTTGGATTGATTTGGTTTTGCTTGCATTTGTTTGGCGCTAATTCGCCTTTTGGTTGTATTTGCCGGCCTTGGGCCTCAGGCTCGACCGCATTCCCTCAGGCGCTGGACTTGTCGCCGAAGCCCGCCGCCTCCATGGCCAGATGGGTCTTGTTCTGAAAATTCGCGTCCTGGCCGGTGGCCAAGAGGGGGGTGGCCTCGGCGATCGCGCGGCAGACGGCCTCGACCCAGCCCGCCTCCGATTTCGCGAAGTCGCTCAGGACATAATGGTGAACAAGCGCCTTGTCGCCGGGGTGGCCGATGCCGATCCGCACCCGCTTATAGTCTGGGCCGAGGTGGGCGGTGATTGAGCGCAATCCATTGTGGCCAGCGTCGCCGCCGCCGATCTTGACCCTGACCTTGCCGGGGGCGAGATCGAGCTCGTCGTGAATGACGACGAGCGCGCCGAGATCGAGCTTCGCATAGCGCAGCGCTTCCCCGACGCTGCGCCCGGAATCGTTCATGTAGGTCTGCGGCTTGAGCAGCATCACCCGCTCATCACCAATCAGGCCGTCCGCGATCAGTCCCTGATGCCGGGCGCGAAAGGGACCGAACCGGCGGCCCTCGGCGATCGCGTCAACCGCCATGAAGCCGATGTTGTGGCGGTTGCGCGCGTGTCGAGCGCCCGGATTGCCGAGTCCCGCAATGACCAGCATAGGGTCCCCGATCGATCAGCGTGAGCCGCTCGTAGCGGCGCGGCGTCGAAGCTCCGGGGCCGGCGGGGCGGCCGGGACCCCGATCGACGCGCTTGGCCGTTACTTCTTGGCGCCCGGCTTGGCCGCGGCAGGCTTGGCGGCTGCGGCCGGGGCGGCGGCGACCTTGCCGGCGTCGGCCTTGGCTGGAGCGCCGGCCGCAGGCGCGGCGGCGGCCCCTGCGGCTGCGGGCGCGGCCGCCGTCGTAGCAGCGGGCGCCTCCTCGACCATGACCGTCGGCGGGACGATCGTGACCACCGTCAGGTCAGCCGTGCCGCTGAGCGGCCGGCAGCCCTCGGGCAGCTTGAGCGCGGACACATGCACCGAATCGTGGAAATCCATGCCCGCGAGGTCGATGGTGATCGATTCCGGAATGTCGTCGGCGGGTGCCATGACCTCGACCGTATGCAGCACCAGATTGACTGCGCCGCCCTTTTTCAATCCGGGCGAAGCTTCGCGATTGACGACGTGCACGGGGACGCCGATGCGCACGCGCGATCCCGGCGAAAGCCTCAGAAAATCGACATGAACCGGCCAATCGGTGACGACGTCGAGCTGATAGTCGCGCGGCAGAACCCGCTCCTTCCGCCCCTCGATTTCGAGATCGAAGATGGTTGTCAGGAAGTGGCCCGCAAAGATGAGCTTGTTGACGTCCCTGTAGTCGACCGAGATCGGCTCGGGCTTGACGCCGCCGCCATAGATGACGGCGGGAACGCGGCCTTCGCGACGAACGGAGCGGGCGGCCCCCTTGCCTGTCCCGCTGCGCGCCACGGCCGCGAGTTGCTTGATCGCTGCCATGATGATGTCCTTTATTTTGTCAGTCGCGCCCTGCCTCCAGGGGTGTCGGAACCGGCGCGAAACGCTGGCTTATAGAGAAGGGGGGCGATTGGAGCAAGTGCGGCGGCGCCTTGCTTTTGTTGGCTCGCCTCGCAATGCTTCGCTCGGAGAACGGAATGATGACGGGCCCATCGGCGAACAAAAACTGGCGTATTGAGAACGACGCGCTCGGCGAGGTGCGGGTGCCGGCCGAGCATCTATGGGGCGCGCAGACCGAGCGCTCCCGGCTCAATTTCGTCATCGTGGTCGAGCGGCATCGCTGGGGGCGACCGGTGATCCGCGCCTTTGGCCTATTGAAGAAATGCGCGGCGCTGGCCAATCTCGAACTTAAGCAATTGCCCAAGGAGAAGGTCGATCTCATCGTCCGCGCGGCTCAGGACGTGATCGAAGGCAAGCTCGACGACGAGTTTCCGCTGGTCGTTTTTCAGACCGGGTCCGGCACCCAGTCCAACATGAACGCCAACGAAGTGATCGCCAACCGGGCCATTCAGATCGCCGGCGGCGTGATCGGGTCGAAAAAGCCGATCCATCCAAACGACGACGTCAATCACAGTCAGTCGTCGAATGACGTGTTCCCGACGGTCATGCATATCGCCACGGTGGAGCGGATTCGGGCGGCGCTACTGCCGGCCGTGGCTCAATTGCGCGATACGCTCGACGCCAAGGCGAAGGCCTTTTCCAATATCGTGATGGTCGGCCGCACGCATTTGCAGGACGCGACGCCCCTAACCCTGGGACAAGTGATTTCGGGCTGGGCCGCGCAGCTCGACCATGCGATCGCGGGAGTTGAGCGCGCTTGCCAAGGTCTGATGCCGCTGGCGATTGGCGGAACGGCCGTCGGTACCGGACTGAACGCGGACCCGCGTTTCGGCCAGACGGTCGCGCGGATTCTCGCTGAGGAGACCGGCGAGCCGTTCACCTCGGCGCCCAACAAATTCGCGGCTTTGTCGGCGGACGACGCGATGGTCAACGTCAGCGCCGCGATCCGCACTCTGGCCGGCGCCTGCATGAAAATAGCCAACGACATCCGCCTCTACGTCAGCGGGCCGCGGGCGGGCATCGGCGAATTGAAGATCCCGGAAAACGAACCGGGCTCCTCTATCATGCCGGGCAAGGTTAACCCCACCCAGTGCGAAGCCCTGACCATGGTCGCGGTGCATGTGTTTGGCAACGACGTTTCGGTGGCCATGGCTGGCTCGCAGGGACATTTCCAGCTGAACGTGTTCAAGCCGGTGATCCTGCATAATGTTCTCGACTCGGCGCAGTTGCTTGCCGATGGCTGCCTCTCATTCGACGAGCGTTGCGCGGTCGGCATTGAGCCGGATGAGAAGCGCATCAAGAAGCATCTCGACAATTCGCTCATGCTGGTGACAGCGCTCAACCCGCATATCGGGTACGAAAAGGCGGCGCAGATTGCGATAAAGGCCTATCGCGAGGACATCAGCCTGCGGGACGCGGCGCTCGCGCTTGGCTTCGTCACTGCGGAGCAATTCGACAAGTGGGTCCGTCCCGAGGACATGATTCATCCACTCGCCGTCGACGAAAAAGCGAAGTGAAGTCAGGCGCGGCTGACGGCGGCTGTAGACCGGCGGCGACGGGCGAGGACCCCAAGGCCCGCGAGCCCCATGAGCATCAGGGCCCAGGTCGAGGGCTCGGGGGTCGCGACGCCGCTGACCTCCATCTGGAACGCGACATCGAATGCGAAGGGAGGCACGCCTTGATTGCGGAAGAATTGAAAGTCGGTTGCATTCGAGCTGTTGTAGTTCGCGGCGACGCCGACGCCCGACACATTAGAAGTGAAGCCCCAGTTCACCGGGAAGTCCTCGAGGTCCGAGTCCGCTGTGACATCAATCCAATAGAGCGAGTTCGGCTGAAGCGGGATGCTCGCGAATTCGCTGAAATGCTCAACCGTCAAACTGGTCGAGAGGTCGGAAACCGGCAGCGTGACCGAACCGAGAAAAGGCCCCTGGTTTGGAAAGACGCTGAGACCGGCGACTGGATCGAACGTAACGTCTGAGAGCGGAACACCACCCTCCAGCGAGACGGTGAAATTGTCGCCCAAGGGAGCCGCTCCGCCGCTCAGCAGAAGGGCAATATCGGTCGCACGAAACGTCGAAGCGCCGGTCATGAAGGTCGCGTCCAGCCCAGGGGTCGAAAAGGCCCCTGTGTTCGGACTGTCCAGACTATCGAACAGCACCTCTGCCCCCGCCGACGCGGATAACGCCGTGACGCTGATCGCCGCGCACCCTGACACGGTCCACGCACGCGCTTTGCTGAACGCCGTCATTGGAGACCTCCCCGAAATTTCCTTGATTGTAGCATAGTCAACAAGTCAACGACAGAACGTTCCAATAGGCGTGGCCGCCCTTGGAAGTTGACGAGGCCGAACAGGAGGAGCGTTCACGACAATTGGACTAGGCTCGAACGTCGATATGAACGACGTTGAACTTCAGCGGCGCGCCGTCCGCTGCGATTTGAGTCGCTTCGATCATCTCCGCCTTCGCTTCGCGAAGTCCGGCCGCAAGACAGAGGGCTTCCCAAGTGGCTGCGTCACGCAAATAAAAGCCGAATTCCGCCTTCGCAAAATCGAACGCCATCGGCGGAGCGAAAGCGCCCATGATGGCGAGGCCATTGGGCTTTAGCACGCGGCGCAGCTCTTTGAGCGCGACGACAGGTTCGGGCCAGAAATGAATCACGCCGATCGAAAAAGCGCGATCGAACATCGCGTCCGGGAACGGCGTCCGCTCGGCGGCCGCGCAATGAAACTCGGCGCGCCCGCTTGTTACGAACTCGGCGTTGAAGCGCTTGGCTTCCTCCACCATTGTCGGCGAGATATCGATCCCCGCATAATGCCCGTCCTTCACCAGCGCGAGCACGTCCGGGACCGCGCGACCGTTGCCAAATCCGATCTCGAGAACTTGACTTCGCGGCTCAAGCCGCAAGGCGGCGAGGACTTGCGCATTCCCTCGTCGATTGGTCTCATTGAGCCACGCCACCGCTAGGCCCACCTCGCCCCCAGGGTTTCTGAGCTGGCGAGCCCGCTCGGTGCTGCTCAAAGAATCAAAGACCGGCATTGGAGCTTGTATCGCCTGCGCTGTGCGGCCGACACTCTTGCAGGCGATTCGTGCGCGTCAAACGATCGCAAGCAGCATCAAAGGCCGACAGTTCACCTACCGTAGGCCTTCATGAACACGTCGACCCCCGTCTCGACCGAAGCCTCGATATCTTCGGGGCTGATCGAATCGACGACGCCAAACAGAAGGCGCTTGTAAACATAGCTCTGGCAGAGATCGACGAACTGCCAGGCGGCGCGCTCGGGATCAGGGACCTTCAGCGCGCCCGACTTTTCCAGGTTTTCGAGTTCCGCCGCGAGCCGCGTCGCGCCATAGAGCGGACCGGCCTCGTAGAAGGCGCGGCCAATGTGGGGGAATTTTTCCGCCGCCGCTATGACGACCCGGGCAAGCGAGCGCGTTCCCGGTTCCGACATCCGGCTGATGAGCCGAACGCCAAAGTCCGTGAGCATGTCCCGAGCGTCGCCCTCGCGCCGGAAGGTGCAGAGGCGCTCGGCCGCCTGGGCAAATTCGCCGCGAATGATCGCCTCGAACAATTCGTCCTTGGAGTTGAAGTAGGCGTAGAGAGTCCCCTTAGAGACGCCCGCAGAGCGCGCGATGTCGTTCATGCTCGCGCCGTCGAACCCGGCGCTTAAGAATACCTGTCGCGCCCCGTCCAAGATCTGGCGCCGTTTGGCGCTGCCGTCATTGACTGCGGCCGCTTCCCGCTCCAGCGCCTCCGATTCCATTCCGACAACCCTTCGACCCATCGCTGACCGAACCGTTCGGTTCGATTTTTGTTGCAATAGCCCCCTCGACTGCGTTATGTCAATGGAAAATGACCGAACCGTTCGGTCAACATTGATTGAAGGCGGGTTTCTTGCATGGCCGATGACCTTAAGGTCGCGGAGTTTGGCGCCGCGATGGCGTCCCGGGCGGTGACAGCTCCCGCGTCCGCCAGCATTCCCACTTCTGCCGCTGGCTCGCCCGGCGCTCTCGCGCATCCGCCGGCTGGCGGCGCCCCGGTCGTAAAGCCTGCGCCAGCGAAGCGGTCCGGCCTGCGCCGGTTCGTCGTCCCGGTTCTCATTCTTGCCGCGCTCGGCTATGGCGGCAAAACGGCTTACGACTATTTCGTCACGGGGCGCTTCCTCGTCTCGACCGACGACGCGTACGTCGGCGCCGACACCTCGATCATCGCCGCCAAGGCGATGGGCCATTTGACCGCAGTTCCGGTGGTTGACAACCAAGTCGTCCACAAGGGCGACCTGCTCGCTGCGATCGACGACGGCGACTATCAGAACGCCGTCGATGTGGCCCGGGCGCGCATCGGTACGCAGGATGCAACCATTGCCCGCTTCGCCCGGCAGATCGACGCCCAGGCCGCGATCATCGCTCAAGCCGACGCCCAGGTGGCCTCGGCGGCGGCTCAGGAGAAGAGCGCTGAGGCCGAGGTCGAGCGGGCCGCTCTGGAATATGATCGCTCCTTCAAGCTCGCGCAGACAAACTTCGGCTCGCAGCAGCGTCTCGAGCAGGCGAGAGCTGACCGTGACCGCACCGTCGCCGCCTTGGCCGCCGCCAAGGCGAGCGAGGCGGCGGCTGTCGCGGCGCTCGACGGCGCAAAGGCAAATCTCGATGTGCTCAAGGCGCAGAAGGACGAGGCCGCGCGCCAGCGCAACGAACTCGTGACCACCCTGGCGATGGCGGAGCGCAATCTTTCGTTCACCCGCGTGCTCGCTCCGTTCGATGGAACCGTCGGCAATAAGGCGGCTCAGGTAGGAAACTTCGTGCAGGCCGGGACCCGGCTGATGGCGCTTGTGCCGCTCGACGCCTCCTACGTCGACGCCAACTTCAAGGAGACGCAGCTCGGCGACATCAAGCCTGGGCAGAAAGCCGATGTCGCCATTGACGCGCTCGAGGGCAAGGTGGTCGAGGGCGTAGTGTCGTCGATTTCCCCGGCCTCAGGCGCGCAGTTCTCGCTGCTGCCGCCAGACAACGCGACCGGAAACTTCACCAAGGTCGTGCAGCGGGTCGCGGTACGCATTACGTTCCCCGAGGAGGTGCTGAAACAGGTCCCGCTCCGGTCCGGCCTCTCTGTCGTCGCGACCGTCCATACCCGTGATTCCGCCACGCCGGAGCCGACGTTGCTCGGCGCGCTGGGGCTTGAAGCCTTCGCGACTCGAAGCGTCAAGCGGTGACCCACGCGGTCGCCCTTCGGGCGCAGGGCGGGCCGCTTCGCCCGACCGCGCGCCCGGCGCTCGCGCCGGCTTCGGCGCCGAATTTCTCGCTCAAGCGGGTTGCGGCGTTTGTCTTCATGGTGTTCGGGATGTTTATGGCGATCCTGGACATCCAGATCGTCTCGGCCTCGCTGTCGGAGATCCAGGCTGGGCTTTCCGCCTCGTCCGACGAAATCACCTGGGTCCAGACCAGCTATCTCATTGCCGAAGTGATCATGATTCCGCTGTCGGGCTTCCTGTCGCGCGTCGTGTCGACGCGCGTGATCTTCACCATTTCGGCCGGCGGCTTCACGCTCATGAGCTTCATGTGCGCCCACGCCAACTCGATTGAGGAGATGATCCTCTGGCGGGCGCTGCAGGGCTTCATCGGCGGCGGCATGATCCCGACTGTTTTCGCCTCGGCGTTCACCATTTTTCCGCGCGACAAGCAGCCCTTCATCGCCCCGATCATTGGCCTCGTGGCGACACTTGCGCCGACGATCGGGCCGACGGTCGGCGGCTATCTCACCGACTGGTTTTCCTGGCACTGGCTGTTCCTGGTCAACCTCGGCCCGGGGATCATCGTGACCGCCGCCGCTTGGCTGCTGATCGACTTCGACGAGCCCGACTATTCGCTTCTGACCCACTTCGACTATGTCGGCCTCGTCACGATGGCGGGCTTTCTCGGGGCGATGGAATACGCGCTCGAGGAGGGACCGTCGAAGGATTGGCTCGAGAGCCAGCCGGTCACGATCGCTATCGTCATCTCGGCGGTCAGCGGAGTCGTTTTCTTCTGGCGCATGGCTACGGCGCGCCAGCCGATCGTCGATCTCAGCGCGTTTCGTGACCGCAATTTCTGGACCGGCACGATGTTCGCGTTTGTGCTTGGCATCGGGCTTTACGGCCTCACCTACATCTATCCGGTCTATCTGGCGGTGGTGCGCGGCTACTCTTCGCTGATGATCGGCAAGACGATGTTCGTGACCGGCTTATGCATGTTTTTCACCGCGCCGCTGGCCGGGCGGCTGATGACCCGGGTCGACCCGCGTCTGATGATCGCGACCGGCTTCGTCTTGTTCGCAATCGGGACCTTTCAGGCCTCTTACGTCACCGTCGACTGGGACTTCTGGGAGCTTTTGTGGCCGCAGGTGTTCCGCGGCGTCGGGCTGATGCTGTCGATGGTGCCGATCAACAATCTGGCGCTCGGCACCATGCCGCCACAAAAGATCAAGAACGCCTCGGGGCTCTTCAACCTGATGCGCAACCTTGGCGGCGCGGTCGGGCTCGCCCTCATCAACACGCTGCTCGACAAGCGCATGGATCTGCATCTCGAACGCTTACGCGAATCCATCACCTGGGGCCGTCAGGTTGCGATGGACGCGCTCGCCAGTATGACCGCGGACATGGCCTCTCGCGGGTCGGACGCCGAACTCGCGGCAACCCGCAAGCTGGCGCTGATCGTGCGCCGGCAGGCCGAGGTGCTGGCGCTGTCCGATGTATTCCTGACGCTGACCGTCGTTTTCCTGGGCTGCGTCGGCCTGGCCGCGCTGATGCGCCGTCCGGTGGGGGCCGGGGGCGGCGGCGGGCACTAGCAAGACGACGCCCGGCCACAAGATGGCGGGCTGCGGTGGCTTCTTACCAAACGGTAATATTACCTGCGCCGATTCCCCCAGGAATCGCTCTTGCGGAGGGGCGCCACGCGGCCATATTATGCGGGTCGGGCGCTCATCCGGTAAAACCTGGGGGGCGCCGCACCCTTGATCCAAGAGGTTTCTCTCATGTCCGACTATGACCGCTACGCCAATACGCGTTACGGCGCGGGGCTCGCACGGTCCGGCGTCGCCGTCGATCAGGGCCTCCGAGCCTATATGATCGGCGTCTACAACTACATGACCCTCGGGCTCGGCGTGACCGGACTGGTGGCCTATGCCGCCTTCGCGCTTGGCACGGTCGACGCGGGCAACGGGCGCCTGGCGCTGACCGACTTCGGTCATGCAATCTATGTCTCGCCGCTGCGCTGGCTAATCGTGCTGTCGCCGCTGGCGCTGGTGTTCTGGCTCTCCGCCCGCATCAACTCGATGTCGGTGGCGACCGCTCGCAACGCCTTCGTCGCCTTCGCGGCGCTGATCGGTTTGTCGATGTCGGCGCTGCTGGTGGTCTACACCGGCGCTTCGATCGGGCGCGCGTTCTTCGCTGCTGCGGCCGCCTTCGCCAGCCTCAGCCTGTACGGCTACACGACTCAGCGCAGCCTGTCCGCGATGGGGTCGTTCATGATGATGGGCGTCATTGGTCTCATCGTCGCGAGCCTGCTCAACCTGTTCCTGCACAGCACCGGGCTGCAGTTCGGCATCTCGCTTCTTGCGGTGGTGATCTTCGCCGGCCTGACCGCCTGGGATACGCAGTCGATCAAGGAGATGTACTACAGCGGCGACAGCTACGAGATGGTGCACAAGAAGTCGATTCACGGCGCACTCCGCCTCTACCTCGACTTCATCAACATGTTCCAGGCGATCCTGATGCTGACGGGATCCCAGCGCAACAACTGACATAGGATCGTCAATCTAACGATTTAGTTCTTCCCCTGGCTCGCCTCGTCGCAAGCCGGGGGATTTTTTTGTTTGGACCGCATTTCGGATCGGTGGGGGAGGAGAATGGGTGGGCTTCGCGTTGGCGCCGTAGCGTCGGTTGTCTCGTTTGTACTGGCCGGAGGCGCTGGAGCGGCGCAACTCAAGATTACTGATGTCAAAGCCTATGCATTTCTGGAACACGCAGGCAAACTCTCCGACGATCTCGTGAGTAGCGGTGAGAGCCTTGTCGACGCTCCCAAAGGGGGCGCGCTCGGCGGCGACACGGCGACGGGCCTTCTCATCGACTTCACCTTCGAGGGCGACAAGAACGCTTCGCCGAAATATGCGACGGCGGTCGTCGACCTGACGCAGACCGGCCGCTCAGGTCCAATCACAACCCGCAGAGCGTTCACCAACTTCATCTTTGGCGCTGATGGGATCGAGCACAAAGCAGTCTTCCTGGAAGGTGCGACTTGCATGCCGCTCGCCATTCAGGTTCATGCGGGAAAGACGGAAAAGTCGGCGAAACTCGACTTCCACTGCACGGAAACCGTCGCTCCAAAGTGATCTGCTCGACGAAGGTAGTGTGATCATACGGGACTGGGTTGCTGAGATGGCTCGGCGTTTCCTAGGCGCGGCGAGTTCGCCCCGTTGAGGGCCGGGACG
>DASXXT010000294.1:0-4169 GCA_036502965.1 Roseiarcus sp.
TCGCGTTGCCGCTCACGCTGCTCGGCGCCCCGGTCAGGATCATCGCCAACCAGTAGGCCTGTCAGAATCGTCGCCTAAGTTTGCTTGCGTGGAGGTGGCGCACCTTCATCCGCTTTCTCGGTTCGACGCGCTTTGCGCGCCGCAATCAATCGACGCCAAGGAGCTTCAAGCCGAGCTGAGCGCCGGCTCTTTGTATGTCGCGATCGAGAGTCGCCAGCGGCAGCGCGCGCCTCTGCGCGAGCTCGACATACGCGGCGTCATAGACCGTGAGGAGGAAACGATCGGCAAATTCGAGCGTCGCATTCCAAGCGCGCGAGTCCGTTTGAGCGTCGACGATAATGTCGAGGTCGCCCAGATCGGCCAGCGCCGCACGCCGGAACTGATGGTCGACCCTCCCGCGGCGGACTGCCACGGTTAGACTATTTGCGATTTCGAGACGCCACAGCGAAGGAACAAACGCGCCTTGTTCTGCAACCGCATTGAAGACGCGGCGGATCGGCTCTGCCGCTTCGTCGTCATATATCCAGGCCAGCGCGGCGGAGCTGTCCAAAACAAGGCTCACGGCCGGCCTTCATCGCGGTAAGCCTTCCATTCCGCCCAGTCGAACCGGCCAAGCTTCGCCGCCTCGGCGCGCTCGCGGATGCGCTGAATCGCAGCGCGCGCTTGGTCCCGCCCGGGTCTTGAGCGCGCCGGGACCATTCGGGCGACGTCTTTGCCGTGTCGCGTGATCGTGACTTCCTCCCCCCGCTCGACGAGGTCGAGCAAGTGGCCGAGCTTGTTTTTTGCTTCGAAGGCGCCAACAACTTTCATGGGACTTTAAGCTAGATTAAGCTAGCTTAAAGTCAAGGATCGCCTTGCGTGGAGGCGCGCCTTCGCCTTCGCCCACCCTCTCCATTCGGCTCCTTGCGCGCGGGAAGCGCGATCCGATTGGCCAGGTTCGGGAAGGCGTCCTCCTTGTTGGGAAACGCCATCGCGGCGACGAAATGGCGCTGGAAAGCGGGCTCGATCGCCGTCTCGATCTTTTCGATGCGCCGGACGACGCTCTCGATCTCCGCCCGCGCCGCGAGGTTGAGGAGCGCGATCCGGGCGCCCGTGCCCGCCGCGTTGCCGGCGCTCGCGACCTTGGAGAGATCGCAGTCAGGAATGAGGCCGAGCGTCATGGCATAGAGAGGATCGATGTGGCTGCCGAAAGCGCCGGCGAGCGTGACGCGCTCAGGCGCGGCGCCAGCGCGCTCCATGAGCAGCTTCGCCCCGGCATAGAGCGCGGCCTTCGCGAGTTGAATCGCGCGCACGTCGGTCTGATAGATGAGAAGCCGTGGCGCGCCCTCGTGCAGCACATAAGCGAAGGTGCGGCCAACCTGTTCGACCCGCCGGGTTCGGCCCCCGAGTTCGCCGTCGATCACGCCATCTTCGGAGACAATCCCGGCCAGGAACATCTCCGCAATCGCCTCGATGATGCCCGAACCGCAAACGCCAGTGACCCCGATGTTGGCAATCGCAGCCGTGAAGCCTGGCTGGTCGGACCACAGATCGCAGCCGATCACTTTGAACTTAGGCTCGAGCGTCAGGCGGTCGATGCGCACGCGCTCGATCGCGCCCGGCGCCGCGCGCTGGCCGCATGAGATCTGCGCGCCCTCGAACGCCGGGCCGGTCGGCGATGAGCAGGCGAACAGCCGCTCGCGACTGCCGAACACGATCTCGGCGTTGGTGCCGACATCGACCAGCAGGGTCAGTTCGTCCTTGAGGTGCGGCCCCTCGGCGAGCACGACCCCGGCCGTGTCGGCGCCGACATGGCCGGCGATGCAGGGCAGCGCGTAGACAAACGCGCCGGGCGCAACGTCGAGGCCGAGTTCGCGCGCGCGCGCTTCGTAAGCCGCGTCGATAGTCAACGCGAACGGCGCCCCGCCAAGCTCGGTCGGGTCGAGGCCAAGCACGAGATGATGCATGATCGGATTGCCGACCAGCGTCACTTCCAGGATTTCGCCGCGTGCGATCCCGGCCTCGCGCGCGGCTTCGCCGATCAGGGCGTCCATCGCCTCGCGCACTGCGCGCGTCAGCTCCTTGTGGCCGCCCGGGTTCATCATCACGTAGGAGACGCGGCTCATCAGGTCTTCGCCGAAGCGGATTTGCGGGTTCATCGACCCGCAGGCGGCGACGACCTCGCCGCTCATAAGATCGGTGAGGTGGGCGGCGATGGTGGTGGAGCCGACATCGATCGCGACGCCGAAGGCGCGCTCGGCGAAGCCCGGCGCGATGGCGACGATTTCGCGGCCTTTGCGCAGCGCGACGGTGGCCTTCCATTCCCCCGCGCGCAACGCCTTCTGCAAGCCAGCGAGCGTCGCGAGATCGGCGTGCGTTTCGTTGAGATCCCATTGCTCGTGCAAAGCCTGCTCAAGGCGACGAAGATCGCTCGCCGGCTCGTGCATGTCCGGCTCGAGGACCTCGACGTAATAGAGGCGGACGACCGGATCGATCTCGATCGGATGGGTCTCCGCGCGCTTGCGCACGACTTGCCGATGAACCTGACTTTCGGGCGGCACGTCGATGACAAGATCGCCACAAATCCTGGCCTGGCATCCAAGTCTCCGGCCCGCGGCGAACGGTCCGCGCTTCGAGGCATAGCGGGCCTCGACCTCTCCCCATTGCGTCACATGATCGACGCTGGAATGAATGGCATGCTTGGCGAAATCGCCCTCCGCGACGTCGACCTGACAGCGGCCACAAATGCCGCGCCCGCCACAGACCGAATCGAGATCGACGCCGAGCGCGCGTGCGGCCTCCAAGAGACTCGCGCCTTCGGCGAACTCGCCCCGCTTGCCGGAAGGCGTGAAGACGACGCGATGGGTGCTCAACGGCTAATGCTCAGGCTCAAGCGCGCCAGCAGTTTTGACCAGAATTGGAGTCAAGGAGAGCCTTCGCGCCCATCGTGCTTGGCCAGAACCGCCAGGCGATGCGTATCGTATTCTTTTTCTAGCCGCTCGGCGGCCGCCGCAGCTTCGTTTTCCAGATCGTCGCCGCAAGGAACGGGCTCGCCGCGCCGCCACTCGGCAAGGTAAGCGTCGTCGCTCTTCGCGCCGGCGTGCATCGCCGCTGCGTCTATCGCGCGGATGAAACGCTCCGACAATTCGCGCTTGGCCGACGAACGTCCGGCTTTCACGATGACCTGGCTTGGAATGTCGCGCCAGTAAAGGATGGTCAGACTGGCCACGGCGTTTCCTTCTTTTGCGTCGCGCCATCGAGGAACGCGCGGATCCCGCCGAGGCCGGTGAAGCGGCGCTCATAGGCGAGGCCGAGCCTCTCGGCCGCCGCCCTGGCCTTCGTCTCCAAATCCAGATCGTCGAACTGCGCCAGATGGACGAGCCTGCGGTAATTGCCGAAGTAATCGCCGCGCAACTCGGGAAACCGGTCGAGTCCGAGGCCCCGAATGACGAGCGCGTCGAAATGGCGGGCGAGAAAATCGGTGAGGTAGAACGTGCCTGGCTCCTCTTCGGCCAGCTTCGCGAAAGCCTCTTCCCCGGCATAGAACGCGTAGCAATGCGCGCCCTCGATGCGGCTCACCCCCTCTTCCGCGAGCACGCGATCGAGCTCGCCGCCGGTTCCGCAATCGCCATAAAGGCAAAGGATCTCGTCGTAAGCTTCGCAATTGGCGCGAATCTTCGCCCGCATCGCCTCCGGGATCCGCTTAGGATGGTTGTGCAGTTGCGCCGGCAGGCAGGCGACATCGATGTGGTCGAGCTTGAGCGCGAGCACTTCGCGCGCCAAGGCGCCGCAGGCGATGAGCAAAATTTTGCGCGGAGCCGCCTGAGACCTGAACGCGCACTCGGCTTCGACCTCCTCGATACGATCGCCCCGTGTCGAAGTTCCTCGTCCTGAGGAGCGACGCCGAGGGCGACGCGTCTCGAAGGACACTCCGTCAGGCGCCTTCTGAATCATCCTTCGAGACGCGATACTGCGCATCGCTCCTCAGGATGACGGCGAGGGTAACAAGACGACCGCATGAAGAAATCTCTGCCTCTCGCGCCTCGCTTGCGCTCAGACTCTCTCGTGCGCTTGCACGGTCCCCTGCCGGCGAGCGAGCAGGGTCCTAGCGGTTTCGACTGCAACCGCCGCGTCGCGGCAATAGGCGTCGGCGCCGATCGCCTGGGCGAAGGATTCGTTGAGTGGCGCGC
>DASXXT010000295.1:0-17255 GCA_036502965.1 Roseiarcus sp.
CACGTGGTGATCCGTCCTGAGGATCTCGTCGTGTACGAACTGCACGTTCAGGACTACACGGCGCGGATCGGCGGCCTGCCTCCCGAGGCCCGGGGTAGCTACCTCGGTCTCGCGCAAAGCGGACTGAAGACGCCGAGCGGCCTCACAGCGGGCATCGACCACCTGGTCGCACTCGGCGTCAACGCCGTCGAACTCATGCCCGTCATGCAATACGACGAGGAGACCGCGTCAACCGCGGCACGGCTCAATCACTGGGGCTATATGACGACGAGCTTCTTTGCGCCGGAGGCTCGCTACGCTTCAAAACCGGGACAGGAAGTCATCGAGCTGAAGCAGCTCGTGCAGGCGTTCCACGACCGCGGCATCGCGGTTTTCATGGACGTCGTCTACAACCACACCGCCGAAGGCAGCTGGCTGCAGGATGGGCGGCTGGCCTACAAATGCTACGATTTCTGCGACGACATCCCCGAAATCTACCGCGAAGGAGTTAATGGGGGATTCGCCAATGACAGCGGAACCGGCAACGACGTCGACTTCTCCGGCGGCGACCGGTTCACCAAGCGCCTGGTCCTAGACTCGCTCGCCACGTGGTACGGAACTTATGGAATCGACGGCTTCCGGTTCGACCTCGCCCGGGTGCTCGCTGACGGCTCAACGGACGCCGCGGACTGGGTCAACCGCGATTCGCGCTTCGGAGCCGCGCACCTGCACGCCGAGCCCTGGGACAATGGCGGCCAATGGTGGAACTTCATGGACAGCGCGGGATGGGATTTTCGCAACAATCGCTGGGCCAAGTGGATCGGCAAGTACCGGGACGACGCGCGCCTTCTTTCGGAAAGCGACCTCCGCAACCCGGGCCTCCTCAAGCAACTCATCGAGGGGCGCGGGGCGGTGCCGGGTTCCAGCGACCCGGCCTCCAGCAAACCCTGGCGGTCGATCAACTTCGTCGCGATCCATGACGGCTACACGCTGCGCGATTGCATGGTCTTCAACGACAGCGATGGCTCGCAGAATTGCTGGGATAGCGGCGGCGATGAGGATCTCCGGCGCAAACGCGAAAAGCTTCTCCTTGGCCTCCTGTTCACCTCCAACGGAGCGCCGCTTCTACAGGAAGGGGACGAGTTCGGCCGAACCAAATCGGGCGCCGGCCAGGAAGGCGCACGCAACAGCTATGACCAGGAATCCGCCTCCGGCGACGCGGCGGTCAACGACGTCAACTGGATCGACTGGAGTCTGAAGGACGGAAGCAACACAGGTTCGCCGAATGCCCCAAGTTACGGGCAGGAACTGTCGGAATGGACCCAAGGGCTGATCGCCTTGCGCAAACGCTGGACTCATTTCCGCAAGTCCGACTTCGCCGACTATGCGCCGAATCCCCGCTCGCAGCCTGGCGATCCCGCCAATGACGGGCGCCTCAGCTATGCGTGGGAGGGACCGGCGACAGGCGCCCCGAGCCAACTCGCTGCGATCTGGTGGGGCCGGCCGAGCGAGCCCGACCTGATGGTGATCTACAACGAAAACTGGGCGCCTTTTACAGTGACGAATCTCGGCGACTGGTCGCGGCCGCCCTGGAAGGTGCTCGCGCGCTCGTGGCTTCCCCGCGGAGACGACCTGTGCGCGATGTCCGATTGGACAGCCTGTCCGGACGCCGGTCAGTCCTTCGCTATCGAGGGAAGATCCATGGCGATCCTCGCCGCTTCAAGGTGACTTCCGCCTTTACCTTTTTGCTTCCGTAGCCGAGCCCGACTGGGAACTTTCCGGTCCGGGCGGAGAGCTGTGCCCCCTGAACCGCCGGACGGCAGACGGCATCGGCTGCTCCCATGCGAATTCTGAAGCCGTGCAATTTTATTGCCAAAACCAGAAGCCGGTGTTATAACTTATCATTCGACCGATCGAAACCCCGCGCCTCGGCAGCGCGCGGAGAGAGCAGGCGCGATGCGAGAGAAAGGAGCCGAAACGTCTCGTATAAAGCCTGAGAGGCGAACCAAATTTTTTTATTTGAATCGGCCGTAACCCATTGAAAAGTCCCGATTCGAAAAAATAAACGTAAGTAAATGAAAGCAAATTTGCTTACGTTATTTTCGTTTAGTTGCATTTATTTGCCTTCGAGCCCCCGGTCTCCGGGGGATCGTTTTGGGCTGCCGCCGGCGGGGTGGGGCGCGGCGCTCTAATTGTCGTGGTCGCGGATCGACGACGTCGGCCTCGTGTCGACCGCAGGATAAACGCCTTCCGGCAGGATCGGCGGCGCCGGATCGCTCTCCCCCACCGGCGCCGGCGGCAAGGCGCCGTCGGGTCCATCGCCCGGTCCCGGCGCAGCGTGCGGGGGAGCGGCCGCGGCGCCCGGGGCGGGGGCGCTCAGATGCGCGATGTCGAGCGGCTCATCGATATTGGGCGCGGGCGGCAGGCCGTCACTGGGCGCAGGCGCCGCCGGCAACAGATCGGGCGCTGGCGTCGGCTTGCAGATGCGCCGGGGGCCGGTGTCAGTCGAGCCGTGATTGGCGAGATCGAGGTGGATGTGGTTGTAGTGGAAGACGTCCGCGCCGGGGCCCAGGACGGTGGTGAAATATTGGCAGGCGCCCGCGTGGGCCTCGTGCAGGAAAGCGGCTTCCTGGCTGTCGGTCTTCTTCCAGTCGTGGACGAAGTCGATCTCTCGGTCGTCGGCGAGCGTGAAGCCGGCGACGTCGACCGCGTTGCCGAAGGCGTGCTCGGACAGACGCGCCCCGGGCATATTGTCGATTCCCCGGCAGCTATAGGCGCCGAACACGTTGACAGTCGCGACCCTCTGCCCGAAGCGGGTCTCAGCGTCGGGCTCGACGATGGCGTTGAGCCAGGCCTCCAGCGCCGGGATCATCGGGCAGTCGATGGTGAGCGTCTTGTCGACGGCGATCGCGCCGTTGGCCAGCGCCGAGACCTTGAGCGGACGGGTCATGCCGCAGATGCCCGGACCGTCGATTTCTGCCGCCGGGACAATGGTATCGGAAGGCGTGACCAGCTTGCTGGCGAAGCAGGCGTTTTCGGCCTGAGCGCGCCAGACCGGCCGCTCGGGACGGCCGGGGAACCCGCAGCTCGTGAGACACAAAGCCGCGACGAACGCGGGCAACACAGGCGAAACGCGACGCGCCATGGCGCGAAACTTGAGCCTATTGGCTTAAGAATCGCTGAACCATCGCGCGTTAAGATTCGCTCAACCATGATCGAGTGGCGCGCCATCTCGTCGCCGCACTTTGCCAGCAAGGAAGCTTCGCTATGGGCGGCCGACAGCGGAATTGGCGAATCGCGGCGTTGGGTCTGGCGTTCGGGCTCACGACGACAGCGCCGGCGGGCGCGCACCCGCATGTCTGGATCACCGTCAAAAGCCAAATCGCGTTCACGCCCGAGGGCAAGGTTTCAGCGGTGATTCACGACTGGGTTTTCGACGAGATGTATTCGTCTTTCGCCACCCAGGGCCTCGCGCGGCCTGGCGAACTGGTCAAGAAAGCGCAGTTCGCCCCCTTGGCCAAGGAGAACGCCGGGAGCCTAGCGGAAATCGGCTATTTCACCACATTGAAAATCGGAGGCAAGGCGGTGGATTTCGACTCAGTGACCGACTATTGGATGCAGGAGCGGCCGGACCATCTGGTCGAGTTCCACGTCACCCTGCCGCTGAAGACTCCGACCGCCGTGACCAAGTTCCTCACCCTGCGCGTCGCCGACCCTGAGTTTTTCATCGATTTCGAATTTGACGACAAGGACCCGGTGAAGCTGGTCTCCGCGCCGCCGGGATGCGCAGCGACGGTCGCCAAGCCGAAGCCGCTCGAGGCGAACGACAAGCAGAAACTGACCGAATCCTTCTTCACCAACCTCGCGCCGGGAACCAATTTCGGTTTCAAAATGGCGAGCGCCGCAATCATCGCGTGCCCATGACCAAGCGGACAATCGTACGGATCAGCCTTGGATGCACGGCCTGGAGCGCGTGGGCCGCGACCGCGGTGGCGCAACTTTCCCCGCGGCCGTTCGCGGTCGCCGGCGGCGAGGGAGGGGGCGGCGCCGCAGCCGGCGTCACAGGCTGGCTGATGGCCGAGCAGTCCTCGCTCACCCATCTCATCGCGGCCAAGGTGCACGCGCTTCACGGGCAGTCGAGCGCGGCCTGGGGCCTCGTCGGCCTCGGCCTCGCCTATGGCGTGATTCATGCGGCCGGGCCCGGACACGGCAAGACCGTCCTCGCCTCTTACATGCTGGCCAACGAAACGTCGCTCAAACGCGGCGCGGTGATGGCGCTGTTGGCGGCGCTGCTTCAGGCCCTGATCGCGATCGTGCTCGTCGGCGCGGCCGGGTTTGTGTTCAGTGCAACCGCTTCGCAGATGAATCAGGCCGCCGACTGCATTGTGCTTGCGAGCTATTGCAGCGTCGCCGCAATAGGTGTGTGGCTGGTCTGGCGAAAGGGCGGAGCGCTCATCGCGGCCCTGAGCCGGCATGTCGATCGCCGGCGGGCATTGGCTTCCACCCCGTCCTATGCGGGCATCCGGTGGCGAAGGCCCGCGTTCAGCCTTTCGGCCGCGGCCTGTCGCGCCGGGGCGCCGGGCAGCATGGGAAAGGCTGTAGACGAATGCGGACACACGCACGCATTCGATAAAGCTCAGCTTGACGGACCGTTTTCCTGGCGCGACGCGGCGGGAACGGTAATCGCCGCGGGAGCTCGTCCCTGCTCGGGCGCGATCCTGGTGCTAGTGTTCGCAATGGCGCAGGGGCTGTTCGCCGCCGGAGTCGGGGCCGCCCTTGCGATGGCGATCGGCACGGCCGTGACGACCGGAGCGCTCGCCTGGATAGCTGTATTCGCTAAGTCCACCGCAATGCGACTCGCGGCGGGCGAGAGTTCGCGCCTTGCGCTGGTGGCGAAGGGATTCGAATTCGCCGCCGCCCTGGCGGTTTTGGCGTTCGGTGTTGCGCTTCTGATCGGCGCGCGGGGTGCCCCCGCCTGACGGGGCCATTTTGGGCCGTCGCCCTTCCAGACTGCGCGAGTTGTCCATTCCGATAGGAGGTCACCCGGATAGACCGAGGATCCCCGCCGGGATAAGCAGGCGGCCCAGCGGAGCTGAACATTCCGCGTTGGAGGTCGCGATGGCGGGGACATTCGGTGTCGAGAGCGCTGGTCAAACGACCGACGCATCGACGCTCGCCATCTTTCAGCGGGACTGGGCGCTCACCGCAAAATGGTCGTCAACAATTTTCTCTTTCACCGCGAAGCGTATGGACGCCTGCATGGAACCGGCGTTCATGCGGAAGGTTTGAGGCGATCTCGCGGATGGGGGCGCCTTCTTGATCTATGAAAACGCCGGCCCCAACGGCGAGGATCGCGAAAGCTGGATGCGCAGCTGGGACCTGCAACGGCCGTTGTGGACGGCGTATTCGGACGAAGAGTTCGCGGCGATGACGAGCGATGTTCACAGCGCCGATTTCCCGGAGCCGGACGCGAACCGGCGATCGCTCGGGATGGATAGCGGATTTTCGTCCGTTCGTGAACTTTACGCCGCACCCTCGAACCTCTTTCGCCTCTATTGCTTCGCCGCGTGAGTGTGGACGCTGGCGGCGACCAGGTCGCCGATCCGCATCTCTGGCGGCTGGGCCCCGGACACCTCGGCGCGATGTGTCGGTGGTCACCCCGACCCAGCGCTGCGAGGCCCACTATCGGGCCAAGCTTGCCCGCTTCCGCTCGCTCTCGGATTTGACGGTGAGGCGCGCCGCGTGAGCGGGTGCGAGACGACCGGACAAACAAAAAGGCCGCCGGGGAGGGCGGCCTTTCAGACTTGGGCTTGCCTACGCGCTAAGCGACGACGGTCGCTGCCTGGGGGATGAACGATAGCCGACAAACCCGAGGCCGGCGAAGCCCAGGATCATCATCGCCCAGGTGGAAGGCTCTGGCGTCGACGCCGTCACGCCGCCCGAAACATAGTCCAATGCGATGTCGCTGGTAGCCACCCCGACGCCGTAGCCGCCGTAGTCTATGCCGGTGATGGCGCCTACGCCATTGTCGAACAAATCGACCACCATGCCGCCGCCTATACTGAACATAAGCCCGTAGATGTCCAGGAATCCGCCAGCCCCGTCGAAGTCGGATGCGGTCGCCGGCGCTCCGCCCGGCCAGAACAGATTGTCGTAGGTCAGGAAGCCATTGTTAACCGATGGCAGGCCTGAGGCGACCGCGAACCTGCTAAAATCATGGGGAGCCAGGAGATTCCCGGGTTCCGGCGTATCGTGAGTGACTGGCACCAGCGGGCCGACCGCCGCGTTGACGATGCCGAGGCCATTGTTCGTGTCAGTAAACGTCCCGCTGATCCCCGTGATTTCGAAGGCGTTGGGATATTTCGCATCCGTCGCCGGACCGAAGGTTACTACGAGTGACCCGCTGACGCCCGGGCCGCTAAACGTGATCGGCATGGTGGCGGCGCGCGCCTGACCTGCCAACCCCACTCCCGCGAGCGCAGCCATGAGCCAATGGGTTTTTTTCATCTGACGTCTCCCCTTTTTGCCCGCACGATGAGCGGCGCATGAGGAACCTCCTCCTGCGTCTTCCCAGTGTCGTCTCCGCAAGTAAACCCCGGCCGACCTCTCTAACGCCTGCCCCACCTTCGAGCGCGCGGCTGACCGTGATCGAAAGGCCCACCCCTGTCAACTTTAGCGTAGTTGATCCGCCGTTGCGTTACGCCCAAACGGAATTCCAGAGGGGACGTTCGCTATGCCATCGAATCAGCCTTGGCCGCGGCCGGCTCGTCCCGGTCGACTTCCGGCCTGATCACCGGACGGGCGAGATAGGCTGCGAGCCGGGTCGCAAAGGCGCTCGGCGTTTCGGCGAACAGCCGCTCGAACTCGACATTTGCGCGTCGCTTGAGCTTTTTCTGCTTCGACGCCGCGCGGGCGCTGAGGTCCTCCAGCGCCTGCGGCAGCAACTCGCCGTGTTCCGCTGCGAATTTTTCCAGCACATGCAGATCGTTGAAGTCGCCAAGCGCCTCGCGAAGATCGTTCAATGCTTCCGCTTGTGCGTTCAGCGCTTCCGGCCAGGCGCAGGAGAGGAGCGCGAGCTGGTAGCGCAGATCGACGACGCGGGCGCGAAACGCATGCAGCGCGACTGGGTCGTCACTGTCGAAAGCCAGGCGCCCCCGCCGTTGCGCCTGGCGGTAGGTGCGCGCGACCGCGGCGACAATCTTCTCGGTCCCGACATCGCTCAAGTGCCATCCCTCGACGCGCCTGACGATCGCGTTGAACCGCGCGCGCGGCTCGCTGGCGGAAAGGCCGCGACGGGCGCGCTGAGCGGCCTCTCGCTCGCGCGCAATCGCCGACATCAGCGGTTCGGATAGCTGGGGCGGGGGCTCGAGACGCTTCAGGCGCAGCGCCATCACGTCGAGATCACGCGCTCGGCCGATCTGCCGGCGCGTCGCCGCCAGCGCCGCAATCGTCACCCGAGCCGGCTCGCCGACGCAGTGGAGAAAGAGCCGCGCGATCGCGCGCGCTTCTTTGAGGGTCTTGCGCACGTCATGGACCCGCTTCGGCGCCTCTTCGCCGGGACCAGGAAACTGCGCCGCCGCGGCGCCCACCGACCGGACGAGCGCGGCGCGGCAATATTGCGCCCAGGCGTCAGCGTGCATGAGCTAGGCTTGCTCCGCCTCGATCAGTTTAGCGCGCTCGCGCAGCGCGAACTTCTGCACCTTGCCGGTCGAAGTCTTGGGGATTTCGGCGAAGACGACATGGCGCGGGCACTTGTAGCGCGCAAGCCGGGCCCGGCACCATTCGATGAGCTCCTCGGCGGTCGCGCTATACCCGGGCTTCATCTCAATGAAAGCGCACGGCGTCTCGCCCCATTTCTGGTCCGGCCGCGCCACCACCGCCGCGAGCTGGACGCCCGGGTGCTCGAACAAAGCGTCCTCGACCTCGATCGATGAAATGTTCTCGCCGCCGGAAATGATGATGTCCTTCGACCTGTCCCGCAGCTGCACATAGCCGTCCTTGTGCTTGACGCCAAGGTCGCCCGAATGGAACCAGCCGCCGGCCAGGGCCTTCTCTGTCGCGGCCTTGTTCTTGAGGTAGCCCTTCATCACCACATTGCCGCGGAACATCACTTCGCCCATCGTTTGTCCGTCGGCCGGCGTGGGCTGCATCGACTCCGGGTCCATGACGTCAAGCGCCTCGAGCGCGTGATAACGAACGCCCTGACGGGCCTTGAGATGCGCTTGGGCGTCGGCGTCGAGGGTCTTCCACTCGTCCTTCCAGTCGTTGACCACCGCGGGTCCGTAGACTTCCGTCAGGCCATAGAGATGGGTCACCTCGAAGCCGGCCTCGCCCATCGCCTTGAGCACGGCGGCGGGCGGCGGGGCGGCGGCGGTGAAGAAGCGCACGAGGTGCGGCAGCGGCCGCTTCTCGTCGTCGCGCGCGTTGAGCAGGATCGACATGACGATCGGCGCCCCGCACATGTGGGTCACCTTGTGCTCGGCGATGAGGTCGAAGATCGGCTTGGCGCGCACCTGGCGCAAACAGACATGCACGCCCGCCTTCACGCTGACCGACCAGGGGAAGCACCAGCCATTGCAATGGAACATCGGCAGCGTCCAGAGGTAGACCGGATGGCGGCCGACGTCGGCGGTGAGGATGTTGCCGGCGGCGAGCAGATTGGCGCCGCGGTGGTGATAGACGACCCCCTTGGGATCGCCGGTCGTGCCCGAGGTGTAGTTGAGCGCAATCGCATCCCATTCATCGCCTGGCGCTGCGCGCTGGTAAGCCTCGTCGCCCTCGACGATCAGCGCCTCGTAGTCGAGGCCGCCCAGCGGTTCGCGGGCGCCGTCGTACTCTGGATCGTCGTACTCGATGACCAGCGGCCGGGCCTTGGCCCGGTTCAGCGCCGCGCCGATGAGGGCGGAGAATTCACGGTCGACTATCAGCGCCTTGGCCTCGCCGTGATCAAGCATGAAGGCGATCGAAGCCGGGTCGAGGCGCGTGTTGAGCGCGTTGAGCACAGCGCCGCACATCGGCACACCATAGTGACATTCGAGCATTGCGGGAGTGTTGGCGAGCATGACCGCGACCGTATCGCCGCGAGCGAAGCCTCGCTTGGCGAGCGCGGAGGCGAGCCTCTTCGTTCGCCCGTGGAACTCGCGATAGCTGCGACGCAGGGTCCCGTGAGCGATCGCCAGCCGATCCGGAAAGACCGCGGCTGAGCGCTCAAGGAAGGTCAGCGGCGTTAGCGGCTGAAAATTGGCCGGATTGCGATCGAGATCGCGATCATAGGGCGAAAGGGACATCAAGCGGAGCTCCCACGGCGCTTCGACGCAATCATAGCGCGCCAAAGCCCGCTTTGGGCGAGAGAATCGACAATCCTCACGATCGAAAGGCGAAGAACCGAAAGCCGACAAAGGTGAGAACCATGGCCACCCCGCTGCCGGCGGCGATGAACAGCGGCAGGATCGCCGGCGTGACGGCGGTCCCGATGCGGGGGGCCAAAAAAACGCAGGCCGAATAGACGGCATAGTTGACCGAGAGCCCCGCCGACGCGACCAGCCAATAACGCACGAAGGAGCTGGCCAGCGGCGCGCGCGCATGGCGGAAGGTAATCGACCGGTTGAGGGCGAAATTGACCAACGTTGCGAGGATGAAGCCCGGCGGCCGGGCGAATTCTGGCGACAGCCCGAGGTATTTGGCGCAGACATAGGTGATCGTCGCGTCGACGAAATAGCCGATGACGCCGATCGCCGCGAAGGCGGGAACTTGCTCGGCGATGCGCCCGTGGGCGGGGGCGGCCGGCTTGACTGCGCTCATTGGCGCTCCGTTCGGATTGGATTTCGGAGCGGATATGCGCCTTGGCCCAAAACCGTCCCCTTGCCCGACATCCGTCCTCAATCCTGGTGCGCCGGCCGACAGGGTTGCGAGCCCAGCGCCTGCCCCGCGCTGACGTTGCGTTCCGACACCCCAGGCGCGACAGTTCGTGCGCAATTAAAGGCGCGCCGGAGTTCGGCGGCGAAGGGAGCGAAACGATGACCCGCGGCTATCGGCAGACCTATGATCGCTGGCGCGCAGATCCGCAAGGCTTCTGGGCGGAGGCGGCGCGCGAGATCGCGTGGATAACGCCGCCGGGGCGCATTTTTGACCCCGAGACCGGTGTCTACGGCCGCTGGTTCCCCGACGCGCGCTGTAACGCCTGCTTCAACGCGCTCGACCGGCATGTCGAAGCGGGTCGCGGCGGTAAGATCGCGCTCTATTACGACAGCCCGGTCACTGCGACGAAGCGCGCCATCACCTATCGGGAGCTGCTCGACGAGACAGCGACGCTTGCCGCCGTGCTCCATGAACTCGGGGTCGCGGCGGGCGATCGAGTCTTGATCTACATGCCCATGATTCCCGAGGCGATCGTCGCCATGCTCGCGTCAGCGCGCATCGGCGCCGTGCATTCGGTGGTCTTCGGCGGCTTCGCCGCCGAGGAGCTGGCGACTCGCATCGACGACGCCGAGCCGAAGGTGGTTCTGACCGCGAGCTGCGGCGTCGAGCCAGGCCGGATCGTCGAGTACAAGCCGCTGCTCGATCTTGCGATCTCTCTCGCCAGACACAAGCCAATCTCGTGCGTCGTCTACCAGCGCCCGCAGATCAACGCGGACATGAACGAGGCCCGCGACCGCGACTGGACCATGCTTGTCGACGCCGCCAGAATGGCGGGCAAGAGAGCTCCTTGCGCCGGCCTCGCGGCCACGGATCCGCTCTACATCCTCTATACCTCCGGCACCACCGGCGCGCCGAAGGGTGTTGTGCGCGACATTGGCGGCTATCTGGTTGCGCTGAAATGGTCGATGTCGGCGATCTATGACGTTAAGCCCGGTGAGACATTTTGGACCGGCTCCGACATCGGTTGGGTCGTGGGCCATTCCTACATCGTCTACGGGCCGCTGCTGCAAGGCTGCGCCAGCATCCTGTACGAGGGCAAGCCGATCGGAACGCCGGACGCCGGCGCATATTGGCGGGTGATCGAGGATTATAAGGTCGCCGCGTTCTTCACCGCGCCGACAGGCTTGCGCGCCGTGCGCAAGGAGGACCCGCAGGCCAAGCTCATCAAAAGCTACGACATCACGTCGATGCGGACGTTGTTCCTTGCCGGCGAGCGAGCCGACCCCGACACGGTCGCGTGGGCCCAGAAGGTTTTGGGCGTCCCGGTCGTCGATCACTGGTGGCAGACCGAGACCGGCTGGCCGATCGCCGCCAATCCGGTCGGCTTGGGTATTCTGCCAATCAAGCTTGGGTCGCCAAGCGTGCCGATGCCGGGCTACGATGTTCACGTCGTAGATGACGCGGCGAAGCCCCTGCCGGCCGGGACGATGGGTTCGCTCGTCCTCAAGCTGCCGCTGCCGCCTGGGTGTCTGCCGACGCTCTACCGCCAGGACGAGCGCATGCGCGAGAGTTATCTCAACGAGTTCCCCGGCTATTACAAAACCGCCGACGCCGGCTTCATCGACGAGGACGGGTATCTCACCATCCTCGGGCGGACCGACGACATCATCAACGTCGCCGGCCATCGCTTGTCGACCGGCGGCATGGAGGAAGTCGTCGCCTCGCATCCGGATGTCGCCGAATGCGCCGTGCTCGGCGTCAAGGACGAGGTCAAAGGCGAGACTCCGTGCGGGTTCCTGGTGTTGAAGGCCGGCGTCAATAGGCCGCCTGAGGAGATCGAGACCGAGGTTGTCAAGCTGGTGCGCGAAAGAATTGGCCCAGTCGCCGCGTTTAAGACGGCGATCGTCGTGCCCCGCCTGCCAAAGACCCGCTCAGGCAAGATCCTGCGGGGCACGATGAAGAAGATCGCCGATCATGACCCCTGGTCGACCCCGGCGACGATAGAGGATCCGAAGGCGCTGGACGAGATCAAAGAGGCGCTGGACAAGCGGGCGCGTTAGCGCACACGTTGGATCACTCAAGGAAACGCAGCGCAGGCGCAGCTCCGAGTCCGTTTTGAGCGATTCCAGTGGGTTGCGACGCCATTTCCGAGTCAGTCGGCCTTTGCAATTGAAGTCGCAGCTTAGTGAACTGTCTTGTCGTTGGACAGGATTTGCCAATCAGGCTTCGCTTCCTCCTCACCCTTGGTGCGCGTCTTTGCGGGAGTTAGCGCCTCCAAATCTTCCACAATCCGGCGATTAAATTCTCGCTCAAAGGTCTCCACAAACGCAGGATCTGAACGAACTTTCTCGAACACGGGCCAGTCTTGAAAGTTATCGATTTTTAAGTGCCCCGCAGCGACTGCGGGCTTCATCAAGCGAATCACGGTTTGAACATCATCCCGCACTGCTGCAACGCAAACCAAGAAACCATCAGTTACTGCACTCCAATCTTCACTGGATAGAATCTTCTCTGCTTCATCCTTATTGCCTCTGAGTTTCTCAGAGTTCTCTAGTTTGACAACCATTCTTTTCCTGGTTGCCTCATCTCCATGCTTTTTCATCTCATAAAGTCCAAATCGAAGAAGGGTGCTTGCCTCATTGTACATTCTTCGTAATATGAGCCTATATGATATTTCGTTAAGCTCCACATCAGCGTTTTTTATTTCATTGGGGGATAATTTTCTCCATATAACCTGCGTAAGTTTTAATAACCTGCGTAAGTTTTATCCCCAACTCTAGTATAACATAAACAGCTCTCTCATAGTATTCCGGCGTAATTTCCAACCGCGTCCCTAAGACAATTTGTTTTATGTCGACTCCATGTTGTTTGCAAACAGCAAGATATTGTGTTGAGACTACCACATCGTTGTGCGATAGGAGGTTTCGTCTTTCGCACAACTCAATGAAATCGGGCCATATTTAAGGTCCTTTCGCAGAGGAGTGTCTAGCTTCTTTTCTAGCCAGTCAATTTGCTGAGAATGATTATCACGAAGTACCGATTCAACCTCCTTTTCGATTATTCGCTCTCTTGCGGCTTCGACCGAGCCGATTTCTATCAGGTCTTTGAAGGAGATGTTGCGTTCAGACGACGAAAGCAGCTCGGGGCGCACGAGAAATATACATCGGATCAAATTAGATAAAAACACGTCATATGCGCTTACCAATCCGATAATAAACAAGCTATGCATAGTATTAATTCCGAATGCGACGGCGCTTGAGGCTTTGATTTTTTGAACAAGTGAGGAGACGTGTCTAAATCTACACTATATAATTCGAATTTACCAGAATCTAACCTTTCTCCATGATTCGCGACGAATTGACGAATGTTTCTGTCATCAACTATTCTTAGAGTGATTGGGAGATGATACATAATGAATGCCACCGTTTCTTCGAACGTATTGATCGAATTTTCGAAGTATTTTGCAACTATCAAAAAATAATCGAGCTCATCAATCTTCGTTGTTAATCTCAGGTTCAACTACATCTATTTTTTTCTGCTTTCCATTCATCTACAGTAGATCTACTTGCAGAAATTATCATCTATTCCATTATCTTCAATTTGCTATCCATTTTGAATTTAACGTAGAGGTGTTTCCTGCTGTCTTCCATCCCAGAGCCCTCTTTCCTGCTGCTTTAGTTCAACTCTTATCTAATAGTTGCAATTTGCTCCGTCGTCATGGCAATCAAGCTGCGAGTCGCGTTCGACCATAGACGAACCAACGAATTCGATTTTGCGCTCTTCGAGACACAGCTAACATCCTTTTTTTGTCCCTTTTTCCCCGACTCGCAAGGCGCGCGGCGGCGCCTTATATGTCGCCGGACCGTCATGATTGCGCCGCGCTGCGGCCGGTTGCGGCGGCGCCCGCCAACTTCGATCGGACCACGATGACGTCTACAACTCCCTCCGCGCCGCAGGTCGCAAGTTTCACTCTTGCGAACGGCCTCGACGTCGTGGTCATTCCCGATCATCGTGCGCCGGTCGTCACCCACATGGTCTGGTACCGTAACGGCGCGGCCGACGATCCGCTGGGCAAATCCGGCATCGCCCATTTCCTCGAACACCTGATGTTCAAAGGCACGAAGCGCCATCCCAAGGGCGAGTTTTCCGAATTCATTTCCGAGGTCGGCGGGATGGAGAACGCCTTCACCGGCAATGATTTCACCGCCTATTTCCAGCAGATCGCCAAGCAGCATCTCAAGGCCTGCATGGCGTTCGAAGCCGACCGCATGACCGGTTTGACCCTGACCGATGACATTGTGGCGCCTGAGCGCGACGTGGTGCTCGAGGAGCGCCGCATGCATTGCGACAGCGATCCTGGTGCGCAACTCGGCGAAGCGGTGCAGGCGGCGCTGTTCACGCATCATCCTTACGGGATCCCCGTTATCGGTTGGGGGCACGAGATCGAGGCCCTGAAACGCGAGGATGCGCTCGCCTATTACCGACGTTTCTATACGCCCGAGAACGCCATTCTGGTGGTGGCGGGTGACGTCGAACCGGACGAAGCGCGCGCGCTGGCCGAGGAGACTTATGGCAAAATCAAGCCGCGCGGGGCGAAGCCCGAGCGTGTGCGCCCGATCGAGCCGCCGACGGTCGCCAATCGGTTGGTGACGGTCGCTGACGACAAGGTCGAGCAGCCGGGGTGGCAGCGGCATTATCTCGCGCCGTCGGCGCGCACCGCGCCCGAGGGCGAAGCGGAAGCGCTCGAATTGCTCGCCCATCTGTTGGGCGGAGGGCAGACCAGCTTTCTCTATCGAACGCTGGTTATGGAGGAGCGGGTCGCTGTCTCCGCCTGGGCCTACTATCATGGCTCGGCGGTTGACCAGAGCCGGTTCATCGTCAACATGACGCCTGCGCCGGGCGTATCGCTCGAAATGCTCGACAAGGCGTTTGACCGGACGCTAGCGAGGTTCGTGCAGGACGGGGTTGAGGGTGGCGATCTGGAGCGCGCAAAGACCCGCATGGTCGCCGACGCCATTTATGCGCGCGACAGCCAATCGGACCTCGCGCGCTGGTACGGCTCGTCGCTGGCGATCGGCCAGACCTTGCGCGACGTTGAGGAATGGCCGGCGAGGATCGAACGCGTCAGCGCCGAAGATGTAATTGGGGCGGCGCGCCGCTGGCTCGATCATAAGCCGGCGGTGACTGGATACCTCATGCCTCTGATCGACGAGGCGGCTTAGGAGCCGCAATCTCCCTGCTCCCGCGAGAGCCAAAAAGACAAACCCATGGAAACGCTTACGGAAACGCTCATGCAAAAGCACCTCGCCGTTTCACCCTCTCATTCCGCCGTCAATGTCGACGTGGTCGTCAGCCCGCACGGCTTGAAATTTTGGTTCGTCCCCTCCCACGCGGTGCCGCTCGTTTCGCTCGAATTCGCCATGCGCGGCGGCGCGGCGCAAGACCCGGCCGAAAAGGCGGGATTGGGCGCGCTGATGTCGGGGCTTCTCGACGAGGGAGCCGGTGAATTCGATTCGCAGGCGTTTCACCGCGCTCTGGACGAGAAAGCGGTCGAAATGTCGTTCCATTGCGACCGCGATCATTGGAGCGGGCGCATGCGCACGCTTGTGAAGAACCTCGACCGCGCCGCCGAGTTGCTGCGCGTCGCCGTCAACGCGCCGCGGTTCGACGAGGAGCCGTTCGAGCGCGTACGCGAGCACATGAACGCGCGCCTGCGGCATGACGCCAACGATCCGGGGACGCTCGCTAACCGCAACTGGAAGGCAAAGTCGTTCCCCGACCACCCCTACGGCCAGCCGGCCGACGGGACGCTCGAGACCCTCGCACGCATCGAACGGAGTGATCTCGTCAAGGCCGCGAAGCGCGGGATTGCGCGCGATCAATTGTTGATCGCGATCGTTGGCGCGATCGACGAAAAGGGCGCCGCGGCGCTGGTCGACAGGGCTTTCGCCGATCTGCCGGCCAAGAGCGAACTCAAGCCCATTCCTGACGCCGCTTTTGCCGGCCTGGGCGCGATCGACCGGATCGATCTCGACGTGCCGCAATCGACGATCCGCTTCGGCCGGCCGGCGCTCAAGCGCGACGATCCGGACTTTATTCCCAGCATTGTCGCCGCCCATGTGCTGGGCGGCTCGGGCTCGATGACCTCGCGCCTGTTTCGCGAGGTGCGCGAGAAGCGCGGCCTCGCCTATACGGTGTTCGGGACCTTCTATTCGCTCGAGCGCGGCGCTTACTTCTACGGCGGTACGACGACCAAGAACGAGCGCGCGCGCGAATCCTTCGACGTCGCCTCGGCCGAAATCCGCGACGTGGCGCTCAACGGCCTCAGCGAAGAGGAACTGGAGAAAGGCAAGACCTATCTCATCGGCTCCTATCCGCTGCGCTTCGACACATCGGCCAAGATCGCCTCGCAGCTCGTCCACATCCAGCTCGAGCGCCGCGCGCCCGAGTGGCTCATCGAGCGCAACCGCGAGATCGCCGCGGTGACGATGGAGAGCGTGCGCCGCGCCGCGCACCGCGCCTTCGGCGACGGCTCGCTGCATACGACCGTGGTCGGACGGCCGGAGGGGTTTTGAAGAGAGCGGCCCAACATCGCGCGTCGCCATTGTCCAGTTCAGTTGTTGCGCTGAAGAACGCTGGGTGCGTGCAAATGGACACTCGCAGCAAATCGATTGCCTCCCTCGCTTTAACCACGCTCTGCGTGCTTGCATGCTCTCCCGGAGCGCAGGCTCAGGGCTCATCCGGTTATTATTACGTCGCCAAACCCGCCCCCCGGACGCCTACCTCGCAATGAGAAGCGCCCCTTCTTCGGCATCCGGCGAACGCATAGAAGCGATGCCCAACGGGACGCTTCTCGAAATTTTGGAAAAGCGACCTGACGGTTGGTGGTTGGTGGAAAATGTAGGGACCGGGCGCCGAGGCTGGGCGTTAAGCGGAAGCCCAACAACTCGATGGATCGTCTGCTGCACGACCGCGGAGAATGCACCATCTGGGTCTCAAACTGAATTTGCCCGAGGTTTCAAGACGCCATCCAACAATATTTTCTGCCAGTATTCTGAACAAGACCCCGCTTCGGCGTTACGATGCGACATCTTTGAAGTCAGGGAGCTTCCTCCCCGTCCGGCTCATTGCGATCTCGACTGGGTGACGCCTTTGCGGTGACCGCGACTGACGCTTCGGGGGCGCGGATTTGCCATGGAGATACGACCCGCGACGACACCCTCCCGGTCCTCACCTATGGGGCGGTTTGGAATATGCATGGCGTGACATGCACTTCCGAAACCACTGGTTTGACCTGCCTGACCGCGCGCGGACATGGGTTCCGCCTATCCAGGGCGTTGCAGGAGGTCTTCTAGGCAGATTGCGGTTCCGTCGAACCGGCGTTGCGACATGGTCGCTGACCGCGTCTGCGCCTTGAG
>DASXXT010000296.1:0-5880 GCA_036502965.1 Roseiarcus sp.
CGGGCGTTGTCCCGGCGACCGCTCAGGTCAGGGTCGACCAAACGAATCTGGTCTCCGATATCCCCGGACTGGCCAAACTCACCGATCCTAGTCTTGTCAATGCGTGGGGCATATCAGAAAGCCACACTAGTCCGTTCTGGATTTCAGACAACGGCACGGGCCTTGCGACCCTTTATTCGATCCCCCCAGGCGGCTCGCCAACAAAGGCGGGTTTCTTCGTGACCGTCCCCCCGCCACCGGCGCGGCTAGCTCGGCCCCAACGGGACAGGTCTTCAACGGCTCCGGCGGGGGCTTCACACTCAAGAACGGGAGTTCGGCGGTCTTCTTGTTCGCCTCCGAGGACGGCGCTATTTCGGGATGGAACCCGGCGCTTGGATTTGGGCCTGGAGCGGTGCCGGGGCTGATCGCTGTGGACAACGGCAACGCGGATCCTTTGAAAAACGCTGTCTACAAGGGGCTCGCGATCGACAACACCGGCGGCTCGCTGTTCGCGACAAATTTCCGGTCCGGCATGGTGGAAATGTACAATAACAGCTTCGGATTGGTGAAGACGATCAGCGACCCGACGCTTCCCGCTGGCTACGCGCCGTTCGGCGCAAGGGTCCTCGATGGCAAACTTTATGTCACTTTCGCCCTGCAAAACGACACCAAGCATGATGATGTGGGAGGCGCAGGTCACGGTTTTGTGGACACGTTCGACCTTTCCGGCGGCTCCATGCAGCGACTCATCACAAATGGGGCGCTGGACTCGCCATGGGGCCTGGAAATCGCCCCTTCGAGCTTCGGATCCCTGGCCGGAGACCTGTTGGTTGGGAATTTCGGCGATGGAATGATCAACGCTTACAACCCAACAACCGGGGCGTTTGTGAGTACGCTCGACGGGACCGATGGCAAGCCACTCGTCATTGACGGTCTTTGGGGCCTCACAATCGGCAATGGCTCGGCAATGGGCGGAAGCCTCAATTCCCTCTATTTCACCGCTGGCCCCAACGGCGAAGCCAACGGCCTGTTCGGCAGTCTGACGGCGGTCCCCGAGCCATCGACCTGGGCGATGCTGCTGCTCGGTTTCGCTGGCCTTGGCCTTGTGGCCGTGCGCCGCCGCCGGACGCCCCTAGCCGCGGCGTGAGGCGAGCGCCGGGAGAGCCGCGAGTCGGGATGAGCTAATTCTGGGCCTTTCTCGATTCGCGCCCAGGCGTCCGCAGCGCGACTTAAGCGGCGGTTCTCGGGCCGCGAGCGACGACTGGTACCCGCGGCGAAACTGTGCTCGTCGTTGACCCGTCTTATGGACGTTCTGGAATATCAAGTCTCTCAGGCCAAGGCCAAATGGGCGGAGCTGTTGGACGAAGTGGAGCGCGGCCGCACTCTCCGCATCACCCGGCACCGTAAGACGATCGCCTGAGGGCGAGGTGCGCGCGGCCGAGGTCGCCTAGGCGATCGCGCGATTGCGCGCCTTGCGAGAGGAAGTCAGAAAAGCCCCTCTCGCGGACGTCCTGGCGAGCCGGCATGAGGCCATAAATATTGAGCTTCGTGGTCGACGCGTCGATTCTGGCCGCGTGGTTCCTCGATGAAGAATCCCGAATCCACGCGTCGAAGCGGCGTTCGGCACGGTGGCCCGCGTCGAGACGGGCGCTCCGAGTCCCCTCTACTATCAGATTCGCAACGTGCTTCTCATGAGCGAGCGGCGAAAAACCGCATCACCGAAGCTATGTCGGCCGCGTTCCTTCGCGATCTCGCGCTCTTGCCAATTCGATTGGAGCCTCCAGGGGATGATGCGAGCCTTGTGGCGCTGGCGCGCAACCGAAAGCTTACCGTCTACGCCGCCCCTATCTGGCGAGGCGCTGCCCTTGGCGACCCTCGATTGCGACCTCGAAACTGCAGCGTTGACCGAAGGTGTGGCCCTGTTCGGGGCTTGACCCGCAGCCACACCCGGGCGGATGCTGAGATTGTGCGATTTGCCGCGCTTCCGCGGCCGCTGGCGAGCCCCCGCTCGCCGACGATCGACAGCGGCGGGAGACGGTTCCATGCGGTTCCTTGCCTTGATCGGCGCGCTTGCGATCATCGTCGTCATCGCCGCGGCGATCTATTTTTTTGGCGGTTTCTACAATGTCGCTGAAACCGCGGACAATCCGGCGATCGTCGACTGGGCGCTGGCGAGCGTAAGGGGAGCCTCCGTCGTCGCGCACGGGACCGAAACCGCGCCCGCTAATCTCGACGACTCCGCAACGGTCAAAGCCGGTGCGCGGGTCTACTCAACGATCGGCTGCGTGAACTGTCATGGCGGACCGCCGAACGCCAACTGGGCCAAATGGTCCGAAGGGCTGAAGCCGCAGCCCGCCGATCTCAAGGTGATGGCGAAAGAGCGCACCGCGTCGCAACTGTTCTGGGCGATCAAGAACGGCGTCAAGTTCACCGGCATGCCGAGTTTCGGCCTTGCCGGGGCGTCCGATCAGGACATCTGGTCGGTCGTCGCCTTCGTCAAGAAATCGCCATCCGTATCCGACGACGAATACAAGGCCTGGACGGCGCCCCCTTGAGCAACGTCGGCCTGGCCCTCACCCCAGCAGCTCCTCGAGATGCGGGAGCAGCGGCGCATCCGCCGGCGGCATTGGATAAGCCCTTAGGTCCTTCGGCCGCACCCATTTCAGCGCCTGACCGTCGAGCGGCTGGACAAAGCCCTCCCAGCGGCGGCAGACGTAGAGCGGCATCAAGAGGTGGAACTCGGGATACGCGTGGCTCGCGAAGGTCAGCGGCGCGAGGCAGTCCGCTTTGACCGCAATGCCGAGCTCTTCCATGAGTTCGCGGATGAGCGCGTCCTCCGGCGCTTCGCCCACGTTCATCTTCCCGCCGGGGAACTCCCACAGGCCCTCGAGTGCTTTGCCTTTTGGCCTTTGCGCAAGCAGCACGCGTCCGTCGGCGTCGATCAGCGCCGCCGCGACGACGAGCACGAGCCTCACGAGCGATAGTCGCCGTTGATCGCGACGTATTCTTTGGTCAGGTCGCAGGTCCACACGGTCGCCCGCCCGCGGCCGATGCCGAGATCAGCGGCAATCTCGATCTCATCGCGCTTCATGTAGGCCGCCGCCGCCGCCTCGTCGTAGGTCGCGTCCCGCATACCTTGGTGGGCGACGCGAATCTTGCCAAAGAAAATGTCAAGCTTGTCGCGCTCAGCCTTCTCGCCGGCCTTACCGACCGCCATGACCACGCGGCCCCAATTGGCGTCCTCGCCGGCGCAAGCCGTCTTGACCAGCGGCGAGTTGGCGATCGAGAGCGCGATACGCTTGGCCGCCTTGCGGGTCGCCGCGCCCTCGACCTTGACTGTGATGAACTTGCGGGCGCCTTCGCCGTCGCGCACCACCTGATGTGCGAGATTGCGCAGAAGCTTGTCGAGCGCCCGCCGGAACTCGGCGGCGCGCGGATCGGCGGCGTCCTCAATTCGTGGCGCGCGCTCAGCCGCGCCGGTGGCGAACAGCATCAGCGTGTCGGAGGTCGAGGTGTCGCTGTCGACGGTGATCGCATTGAACGACCGCTCCACCGATTTCGACAGCATGGCCTGCAGCGGGCCAGGCGCGATAGGCGCGTCCGTGAACACGTAGGCCAGCATCGTCGCCATGTCAGGCGCGATCATGCCCGCGCCCTTGGCGATGCCGTTGATGACGACTTCGCCATCGCCGAGCTTGACGCGGGCGGTCGCAATCTTCGGATAGGTGTCGGTAGTCATGATCGCCTTGGCGGCGGCGAGGAGCGTGTCCTCGCGCGCGCCGGCGACTAGCGTGTCGATAACCCGCGTGATGCGCGTGGCGTCGAGCGGCTCACCGATAACGCCGGTCGAGGCCATGAAGATTTCGTTTGGGGCTGCGCCGATCGCCTTGGCGGCCGCCTCGGCGACATGGGCGACCGCGGCTGCGCCGACGCCGCCAGTGAAGGCGTTGGCGTTGCCGGAGTTGACGATCAGCGCGCGCGCCTTGCCGCCCTTCAGATGTTCACGGCACCAGTCGACTGGCGCAGAGGGGCACTTCGAGCGCGTGAACACGCCCGCAACCCCCGCTGGTCGGTCGAACAACGCCACCATGACGTCCGTTCGCCCCGGATAGCGCACCCCCGCCGCGATTGTCGCAAAACGAACGCCCGCGATCGGGGGTAGCGCAGGATAGGTCTTCGGCGCCAGCGGCGAGAGCGGGGCGGGAGCAGCCATGAGCGTTTCCGAGGCAGAAAAAAGAGCGGGGGACCGCTCCGCGAGCAACCGCAGCCCGAAGTCAGGGCGTCTTCGGTTTGTCGGCGCCGGCGGGGGCCGCCTTGCTGGGGTCGGTCGGAGCCTCCGTCGCCGGCGGCAGCGGCTTGCCGTCGGCGTCGAACAGCTCGATTTTGGCCGCGTTGTGGAGCTGGAGGATGGCGTCCTGCTCCGCCTTCTGGGAGACGTAGCGGGCGGCCTGGTCTTTGACCTGCTCGAAGGGGGGAAAGCTCTTGGTGCGCACGCCCTCGACCTTGATGATATGCCAGCCGAACTGCGTCTTGACCGGCTCGGAGATCTCGCCTTCCTTCAGCTTGAAGGCGGCGTCGGAGAATTCCGGCACCATACGGTCCTTGGTGAACCAGCCGAGATCGCCGCCATTGCCGGACGGGTCCTTAGATAGCTCGGTCGCGACCTTGGCGAAGTCCTCGCCACCTTTGACTCGCGCCAGCGCCTTTTTGGCCTCCTCCTCGCTCGGCAACAGGATGTGGCGGGCGTGGATCTCCTGTTGCGGCGGCTCAGCCTTGGCGGCCGCGTCATAAGCCTTCCGTTCCGCTTCCTCGGTTGTAGCGGCCTTGCCGACGGAGCCGAGCAGCTGCTCCATCGCCAACTTCTCGCGGTAATAGGCCATCTTGCGCTCGAACTCGGGCGACGAGGTCAGCTTGTCGGCCTCGGCCTTCTTGGCTGCGAGCTTGAGGTCGATGAGATAGTCGAGCACGTACTTCTGCCGCGCCGCTCCTTCAAGCTTCTGTGGCAGGCCGGGGCCGATGTCGGTCATCGCGTCGGCGACGTCCTCATCGGTAATCGGCTGGCCATCGACCTTGGCCAGCACCTTCGGATCAGCCAGGGCGTGGCCTACGAAACTCAAAGCTGCGCCAAGGCTGAGCGCGAACGCAGCGACGGCCGTGCGCGAGCGCCCGGAAAAGATGGTTGTCATGGGGGGACTCCTTTGGGGCGGCACGCCGGTCGCCGATGATTTCCGTCTACTTGGGGCGGCTATAGAGGGAATCGGGCGATATTGCGAGGGCCAGGCGCGCGGCGTGGAGCCGAAATCAAGCCCGCGCGATCAAAATGAGGCGATGGTCTCGCGGGTCGATTTTTGGCCAGCTGGACAGGAAGGCGCTCTTCCGCTTTGCCCTAACCGCATGGACGCCCTGACCCTTTTTGGCCTCGCGGCCGTCACCGCCATGCTGGTGTTCTACTCGCTGGAGAATCGGAGCCCCTGGTACAGTCTGGCCTTCGCCGGCGCCTGTGCGCTGGGCTCAATCTACGGCTTCCTGCAAGGCGCGTGGCCATTTGGCCTTGTTGAGGCCGTTTGGGCGCTGGTGGCGGCCAACCGATGGCGCGTGAGGAAGCATAACCTTTAGAAGCTTGCGGCGCTCGCCATTGTGCTCGGCAGTCGCCCGAGTCCAAGTCGGGCGAACCGGCGCGCCTCACTTTTCCCTTGACAAGCGCAAATTACGGTCTACATCCCAGCCATCCCGAAGTCGTTCTGGGTCCCGGCGCCATCTCCGAGCGCATGGGACTTTTTGCGTTCTCTCGAGATTCTCGACAAGGGCCGGCCTCCACCGGACGTCGAGACGGTTCCCGCGGCTCTCGACTTTGCACGTCGAGCGCGGCCGAAATGGAGATGGGTGAATGGCTCGCATTGC
>DASXXT010000297.1:0-6887 GCA_036502965.1 Roseiarcus sp.
GGGTTACGGCGGAAAAAATAAAAATTCGCCGTCGGCTGAACTCGCGTTTGAGGTTGTGCGCAAACCACCTTGCAGACATGGCCATCCTTTATCGCGCTCGGCACCCACGAGTTTTCTTCTGCAGAAGGATATAACTCGATATTCCGGATTTGTCAACAAATTGAACGGCTCTCGCGGCGTTAGCTGTTGGTCGTCGGAATCGGAATTATGAGAGAGGCCTGCGGACGGCCCTGAAGGCGTCATGGCCGGGCTTGTCCCGGCTTGTCCCGGCCATCCACGTGGTTCGGCGCATCGAATGCTTGTGAGCGCGGCAAGGGCGAAAGCCTTGCGCCTGCAAAGCTTTGCCGTGGGCCGCCCATGCCGGCCGGTCTTTGAAGCGTTGCCCGCGTGGATAGCCGGGACAAGCCAGGCTCAACCCGGCCATGACGACAACAAGCCGCCCAAGCGCGCGGCGGTGGCGCTCGCCAACAAAATGGCGCGGATCGCCTGGAAGCTGACGGCGAGCGGCGAGCGCTACGCGCGCGGCGGCCATGGCTATCGCGGCCGTAATGACGATTGCGGTTCGACACAAATGCAGTTTGCTCTCGACGCCCTCGATCCTCGTCCTTGGGCGGATCAGAACGCGGGCGGCTTTGAGAGTCGCGGCGGCAAAAAAGTTGGGGGATTATCCCTTTTGCATACACAGGTACGGGCGGAGGCCATGTAAGAAACACGCGGCCCCCAAAGTGAGGGATTCACGGGCAGCGCGTAGTTTGATATAATGCTCGCTAGAGGCGTACCGATCACCGCCGTTGAAAGCCGAATTCTGAGATTTAGAGATAACAGGCTGGTGATAGGTTAACCGCTTGCCTTCCGCGCCGAGCACCGCTTTTGTCGCGCGCTCTGTATCTTCGATACCAAGCTTGGAGCGATTGCTATATCGGAAATCGAATTCGGCGAGATAGCAGCCTAGCGCGCCATCCTCTTCTTCCTGCCCTTGTGGCCTGTCGGCGACGGACCGCCGGTCCCGTTTTCAAAGCCGACGGTGATCGAATAGAGGTCCGCGAGCTGAAGGGTCGGCATCGGCAGACTGATCGGATCGGTCACAATACGAAACTCGCCGGCTTTGACCCCGTCCGTCGTCGCCTCGGCCCGGTAGGTCTGGGAAAACACCAGTTTGTCCCCGCCGAGCTGCGTCACCGTGATCTTCACCGGCGCGGTGAAAGTCCCGGGCGCGCCCGCCGGTCCCATCACCACCTGGCCTGCCACGCCAATCTTGAGGGCGGCCTGCCCCGGGCCGGCGGGATCGCATTGGCGCGCGGTATCGCCGATATTGAACTGATAGCGCACCGAAGCATTCTCCGGACCGCCGACGCGCAGCGCGGCGGCGCCGTTGGCGACAGTCACGTCCGGGCAGTTGATGTCTTGCGCGGCGACCGGCAAAACTTTCATCTTGTCGCTCGGACGGGCCGTGGGCTGGAGCACCACCTGCCGCGGGTTCGTGCTCGCCCCTAGATTGAGGCCTTCAGCGTTCGGATCACGATGGGAGAAAAGCCCGCCAACTGAACTGCCGGCTGAGCTGACCGCGCCGCCGACTGTGTCGCAGCCGCTAAGCGCGCCGAGCGCTGTCGAAAGAAGCGCGATGCAGACCAGCTTTGCGCGAACGATCATTGCGGCTGACTTCGACAATTGAGCAGTTGGGACTCGTTTGAAGATTGAGCGGGTGCTTACCCCGACCACGGCTTCAAGGCAATTGTTCGTAGGCTTCCTTGAATCCGGCGAGCGGGGCCTGCACGCCGACGCCTTCCTCGGGCGTCTGGAAGACGCCAAGCGTCGCCGTCTTTCCGTTCTTCAGCTTATCGATCAGGGCTTCGTCCATTGCCAGCTGGGCGACGCAGCCGTTCGGAAGGCACTGCAGGAAACTCAAGCGCCCCGCCTCCGCGTTGTCGATCCGCAAGCTTACGCCGGGAGGAAGCAGCACCCCGAGCGGCGCGATGATGCGCATGAGGCGCGTCTTGCGGTCGGCGGTATTGAGAACGATAACGACGAGAATCAAGTTCGGCCGCTCCTGGTCGACGACGCTGAGCACGATCGCGCATTGCTCGTGGGCCGCGCCGGGAGGAGTTTCGCAACGGGTCACCCAATCGCCGTGCTTGTCCCTCACGACGCCCTGCGGCTCCGATTCGGCCGCGGAAACCTGAGACGTGGCCAAGAGCACGCCGCCGACGAGGCTCAGAAGCGCCCAGCCGGCTTTCGATCGTTTCGCCTTGGTGAACACCATCGTCCGCAATCAATCCTTTGTATTCGTTGGTGGGCGGCGCAAGGGTCGGGGAAGGAGGCCGTCTGAGCGGCTCGTGGCCGAAAACCGGCGCAAAGATAAAGCGAAGCAGGGGTTAGGAGATGGTGGGCGCTAGAGGGATTGAACCTCTGACCCCTACCATGTCAAGGTAGTGCTCTACCGCTGAGCTAAGCGCCCATCTCCCATGATCTCGAGCGACGTTTAGCCCGCTCAAGCGACGGCGGGGTATAGACGCTCGCGCCCCAACGCGCAATGGCCAAGGCGACCTCGATTCGTCGGCGAAGCATCCGCCATCATGAACCCATTCCGGCTTATGTCGCGGCCGCCGCGCTCGCTGACATCGGCGCCGTGATGGCGATCGAACGCTCGCCGGACTACGAGCTCTACCTTGCCCGTTCGGAGGAGGAGGAGCATCGCGCGATGCTGTTCTCGCCCTCCCAGGCCTACCGGCTTGGCGTTGGGGAATCGTGCGCGGTCGAGGCCTTCGCCATCCTGCGCGGCCTCGGCGATCCGCACTTGAACCTCTACCTCAAGCGCGTCGCCGTCGCGCGCCCCGACCAAGGCCTGGGCACGGCGTTTTTGAGCCTCGTCCTCGGCGATGCGTTCGGGCCCGTGGGCGCCGAGAGCTTCCATCTCGATTGCTTCGCGGACAACGTCCGCGCCCAACGCGCCTACATGAAACTGGGCTTCACCCGCGACGGCGTGCTGCGCCAGGCCTTCCGTCTCGCCGACGGCAGGCGAAGCGACCTCATCATGATGGCGATCCTGAGGAGCGAATCGGAGGCCGGGCGGCAGTAAATGGGGTCGTTCTCTTTTCCTTGATTTTCTTACCGAAGCGACGTTTTTCAAGGGGTGCGTGAGCCGCGTCCGGCCATTCCCCATATCTTCGCATTGACAACCCGCGTGGGTCATGGTTCTCCAAAATCCCATCGGCGCTCTCCCGCGCCTCGTCCGAATTAGCTCGATGCTGCGCTGCTGGTTGAAAACGACGACGAAAACGCGACGCCCGCTGAAAGGCGCGGCGAACGCCTAACTGGCTCCCCCCGTCTCCCCGGCGGGCGCCGGGTTCATGAGGTCCGCGCTCGACGGCCTCGAGGGGAGACACGGCGAACAAGGAATTCTTCATCATGTCAGGCTTCAAGGTCGCGATCGCCGGCGCCACCGGCAATGTTGGCCGCGAAATGCTCTCGGTCCTCGCCGAGCGCCGCTTCCCTGTATCCGAAGTGGTTGCGCTTGCGTCCCCCGCTTCGATCGGCCGCGAGGTCTCGTTTGGCGACAAGACGCTCAAGTGCCGCGCCCTCGAGCATCACGACTTTTCCGACACGGATATTTGCCTCATGTCGGCGGGTGGAGCGGTGTCGAAGGACTGTTCGCCCAGGATCGGCGCGCGGGGATGCGTGGTCATCGACAATTCGTCGGCCTGGCGCATGGACCCGGACGTGCCGCTGATCGTGCCCGAGGTCAACGCGGCTGCGGCGAAAGGGTTTGGCAAGAAGAATATCATCGCCAACCCCAACTGCTCGACCGCGCAGCTCGTGGTGGCGCTGAAGCCGCTGCACGACCGCGCGACAATCAGACGGGTGGTGGTGGCGACCTATCAGTCGGTCTCCGGCGCCGGCAAGGAGGCGATGGACGAATTGTTCGCGCAGACGCGCGCGGTGTTCGTGTCCGATCCGGTCGAGCCAAAGAAGTTCTCCAAGCGAATCGCCTTCAACGTCATTCCGCATATCGACGTGTTCATGGACGACGGCTCGACCAAGGAAGAGTGGAAGATGGTCGCCGAGACCAAGAAAATCCTGGATCCCAAGATCAAGCTGACCGCGACCTGCGTCAGGGTGCCCGTGTTCATCGGCCACTCGGAGGCCGTCAACATCGAATTCGTCGATCCAATCAACGCCGACGAGGCGCGGGAGATCCTGAGCCGCGCGCCCGGCTGCTTGGTTATCGACCGACGGGAGCCCGGCGGTTACATCACTCCCCACGAGGCGGCGGGGGAGGACGCAACCTACATTTCGCGGATCCGCGACGACCCGACGATCGACAACGGCCTCAACCTTTGGATCGTGTCCGATAATCTGCGCAAAGGCGCGGCGCTTAACGCGGTGCAGATCGCCGAGGCGCTGGTCAATCGCGGCTGGCTGAAGCCCAAGATGAAGGCGGCGTGACCCATCGTTCCGACTGCACAGCAGGGCGGCGGCCAAAACCCCGCTCTGTAACCGCTTCGTCCGCTTATTTGTTATGGTATTGGGACGAAAACGTCCGCGTTGTGTTTTAGGGTTCGATTCGGCGATCCATGGCGCAAGATCCGGATATCCGCCTGCTTACCTCCCCGCGTATTTTCCTGGTCGGGATGGCGGCGTTCCTGGCCTTGGTCGGATTCGTCGTTCTTATCCTCTATCAGCAGATCGCGCTCGCCTTCAGCGCCAATCCAGGCTTGAACGGCCTCATCCTTGGCGTGCTGGCGATCGGCGCTCTGTTCACCTTCCGGCAGGTTATCCGGCTGTTCCGCGAAATACACTGGGTCAACTCGTTGACCGGCGCTGTGACCGACGGAGCCCCCCCGGCGCCTCGACTGCTCGCGCCGATGGCGGTGATGCTCAACGCCGGCGCGGGCGCGCGCGGCTTGTCGACCATCACCACGCGCGCGATCCTGGATTCGATCGCCACGAGGCTCGACGAGGGCCGCGAGCTCAGCCGCTATCTGGTTGGGCTCTTGGTCTTCCTCGGGTTGCTCGGCACGTTTTGGGGTCTGTTGGAGACGGTCCACTCGATCGCGGGCGTCATCGAGAGCATGAAGACCGGGGTCGACACGGGGACCATGTTCGACGACCTCAAGCAAGGCCTGTCCGCGCCGATCGCCGGCATGAGTGTCTCGTTTACCTCCTCGCTGTTCGGCCTCGCGAGTTCCTTGATTCTCGGCTTTCTCGATCTCCAGGCCGGTCAGGCGCAGAATCGATTCTATTCCGAATTCGAGGAGTTTCTCGCCAGCCACGTCCAGACGACGCCGGTTGTCGAGGCGGTTCCCGACGCGCCAATCATCGCCCAAGGCGCGCAGCCCGCGATTGAGTATCAGCGCGACGCCAAGGCGATCGCGACGCTTGCCGAAGGTATTCAAGCTCTGGTCGGCCACATGCGCACCGAACAGCAGCAAATTCGCGATTGGGTCGACGCGCAGGCCACGCAGCAGGAAGATATCGGCAAGCTCTTGCGGCGCCTGTTGGACGAACTGGGTGCGCGATGAAGCACGCATTTTAGGCGCGGCGGGGGTTCGGGAGTCGAAATATGGCGCTGTCGCGCGGACGCCGATATGAGCCGGTGAACTACTGGCCGGGTTTCGTCGACGCTTTGTCGACGATGCTGCTGGTGATCATTTTCCTCCTGTCGGTGTTTATGCTGGCCCAGTTCTTCTTGTCTCGGGAAGTTTCGGGCAAGGACGAGGCGCTCGTTAAGCTCAATCGGCAGATCGAGGAATTGACCAATCTGCTGGCGCTCGAGCGCACCCAGAAAGGCGCCGATGAAAGCAAGATATCGGCCCTCACCGCCACGCTCGACTCCGCCGAGCGTGAGCGGAAGCAGCTCAAGGACGCGGCGTCGCGGGGCGCGGTCAACGCCGACGCCGCCAGCGGCCAGGCCTCAGCGGCGGCCATGGCGCTCGATCAGCGGAGGCAGATATCGGCGCAGGCGCTGGCCCAGGTGGACGTGCTCAACCAGCAGATTGCGGCGCTGCGCAAGCAGCTCGCGGCGATCGAGGATGCCCTCGCCGCATCGGAGTCGGCGAACAAGGAATCGCAGTCGAAGATCGCCGACCTCGGCCAGCGGCTCAACGTCGCGCTGGCGCAGAAGGTTCAGGAGCTTAATCGCTATCGTTCGGACTTTTTCGGCCGCCTGCGGCAGATCCTGGGCGCCCGCCCCGATGTCCGGGTGGTGGGCGATCGGTTCGTGTTCCAATCCTCAGTGCTGTTCGACATCGGCAAGGCCGACATCAGCCCGGCCGGTCGCCAGTCGCTCGATACGCTCGCCGCCGCCGTGATCGACCTCGAGCGCGAGATTCCCCCCGACATTCCCTGGATCCTCAGGGTCGACGGACATACCGACAACAGCCGGATCACCGGCGCGGGCCCTTACAAGTCGAACTGGGAACTGTCAGCCGCACGGGCCGTCGCGGTGGCGCAATATCTGATCAGCAAGGGGGTCGAGCCCGACCGCCTAGCGGCGGCCGGTTTTGGCGAATTCCAGCCGATCGACCAGGGGACCGACGAAGAGTCGCGCGCCCGCAACCGGCGCATCGAACTTAAGCTCACGGAGCGGTGAGCGCCTGGAGCGCGCCCTCGCCATAGACGGCAGGGGCAGCGTGAAGCCCGACCGGCGGCAAGGCCGCCGAAGTATCCGGCGCGCATGAGCCCTAGGGGGTAGCCCGTCTGGCTGTTGGCCGGCCCCGGCAGGAAATGGCACAAGGCATCATCGTGGCCGCCCCCGAAGCGCCGCGGCCATCATGCTGCGCAACCTGCCTTTCAGCCCGCCCTTACGCGGCCTGGGCGAGCCGGTGCTGCACCATTGTCCTTAGCGTATTCAGATCGTGGGCGAAGAGGCGGATGCCGTCGGACAGCTT